>NZ_JBSHNQ010000080.1:0-285382 GCF_053604665.1 Lacinutrix chionoecetis | reverse complement strand
AATTATTGAGCAGGAACGAGTAGTACTTAAGCCTATTTATTTCGATTTCGATAAATCTAACATAACCGCACCAGCAGCCTTTGAGCTGGACAATCTGGTACAGGTAATGAACAAGTATCCAAACATGGTTATTTACGCCACCTCACATACAGATATAAGAGGCTCAGACAGCTACAACGACCGCTTATCAGACCGTAGAGCGAAAACCACAGTACAATACGTTATCTCTAAAGGTATTGATGCCTCACGTATTTCTGGTGCAGGAAAAGGTGAAAGAGAATTAGCTGTAGATTGTGGTAATAATTGTACAGACGAACAACACCAACTCAACCGTCGCTCGGAATTTATAATTACAAGTGGTGGTCCTAATGATAATAATTAAATAATATATTACTATTAAAATAAAAAGCGACTGTATGGTCGCTTTTTATTTTGAGAATTTGTATTTACAGAAAAAGTATAATTTTTAAGTAGGTGACAATTAAAACCAAAAAAACCACATCTTTCGATGTGGTTTTTTTATTATTTAATTTCATTACCATTTTTATCTAAAAAATGATATTCTAAGTATGTGTAAGCATCTCTAGGTTGAATTTTAACCCATTTTTTGTGTTCAAAAAACCATTTTGAACGTACAGATGGAAAGCCTTTTGTTAAAAAGGCTGCTATAAAAGGATGTGTGTTTAAAGTTACCTTTTTATAGTCTTTTTTAAATATTTGTTCAAGTTGCTGAGTAATTTTTTGCACTAATATTATTGGTGCTTCAACCTCTTCGCCACCATTACCATTAGGGTTTTCCTCTCTGGTTTTAATGTTCATTTCTGGTCGTACTCTTTGTCTTGTAATTTGAATCAATCCAAACTTACTTGGAGGTAATATTTTGTGTTTGGCTCTATCATCTTTCATTTCATCACGAAGATGATTATAGAGTTTTTTTCTGTTTTCAGCTTTATTTAGATCAATAAAATCTACTACAATAATGCCTCCCATGTCTCGAAGGCGAAGTTGTCTGGCAACTTCGGTAGCAGAAATTAAATTAACTTCTAAGGCTGTGTCTTCTTGGGAATTAGCTTTATTAGATCTATTTCCACTGTTTACATCTACAACATGTAAGGCTTCGGTGTGTTCTATAACTAAATAGGCACCTTTTGCCATTGAAACCGTTTTTCCAAAAGCGGTTTTAATTTGTCGTTCTACTCCAAATTTTTCAAAAATTGGAACATTAGATTGATGTAGTTTGACTATTGATTCTTTTTTTGGTGCAATTTCCTGCACATAATCTTTAATTTGAATGTAAAGCGCTTCATCATCTACATGAATGCCTGTAAAAGAGTCGTTAAATATATCCCTTAACATTGAAGAGGCTTTATTTAACTCACCCAGAACTTTTGTAGGATGGTGTGCTTTATGTAGCTTTTTACACATTGCGGTCCAACGACCAAGCAAATTTTGTAAATCTTTATCTAATTCTGCTACTTTTTTGCCTTCGGCTACTGTTCGTACAATAATACCGAAACCTTTTGGTGTAATACTTTTTACCAAACGTTTTAGTCTGTCTTTTTCTGCTTTATCTTCTATTTTTTGTGAAATAGAAATACGGTCGCTAAAAGGGACTAATACAATATATCTACCAGCAATAGAAAGCTCGGAGCTTATTCTTGGGCCTTTTGTAGATATAGGTTCCTTTACAATTTGTACCAACATAGATTGGTTAGATTTGATTACGTTGGCAATTTTGCCATCTTTATCAATATCTTTTTCAAATGGAAAATCTTTTAAAGAAAAGTCTTTTAATTTACCTGTGCTTACACGTTTTGTGAATTGTAAAAGGGAAGATATTTTTGGACCTAAATCATGATAATGCAAAAACGCATCTTTTTCATAACCTACATTTACAAATGCAGCATTAAGTCCAGGAACAGCTTTTCTAATTTTGGCGATAAACACGTCGCCAACAGCAAAGTTGTTACTATCTTCCTCCTTATGTAATTCAATAAGTTTTCCATCTTTTAATAAGGCAAAATCAACACCTTCAGAATTAGATCTAATAATCAATTCTTTATTCATACTGTTAATTTTAATCCATTATACTATTGGGTATAACAGATGGATTATACATTATTTTATCTGGCATATTTACCAGAAATGATGTCTTACGCAAATAAGACATTCACAGGATTTTTTTTCGAAATCCGAAGAACTTAAAGTTCGCGCAAGGTTAGTGCGTATTTTTTAAGTTCGTTTTCAAAGAACATTTTTTTTAATAAACCAAAAAAGTAGTTGTTATAACTACTTTTTTGTATTATTTTTTCTTCTTGTGACGATTAGCGCGTCTTCTTTTTTTACGCTTATGCGTTGCAACCTTGTGTCTCTTTCTTTTTTTACCACTTGGCATAAGATGTCTGGTTTTAAATTAATAATTCGTTTTATGTTGTAAATTACTTTACGTCAACATTAGTTTTTACACCTTCTACAAAAACTTTTGCAGGTTTAAATGCTGGTATATTATGTGCTGGAATTTTAATGGTAGTATTTTTTGAAATATTTCTACCTGTTTTCTCAGCTCTTGTTTTAACGATGAAACTTCCAAAACCACGTAAGTAAACATTATCTCCACCTTCTAAAGATGTTTTTACTTCTTCCATAAATGTTTCTACTGTTGCTTGAACGTCTCCTTTTTCTATTCCTAATTTCTCAGAAATTTTTGCTACTAAATCAGCTTTAGTCATTTTTTTCTTATTTGGGTTATTATTCTTTTAAGGGTTGGCAAATATAGGCATTTAAATTTCAATATTTCAAACCTAATTCATTAAAATTTAATGCTATAAAGATTTACTTTTGCAAATGAAACTTATTCTGTAAATGGATGTAACGAAAAAATTAATTAGCTGGTATTCAAGCAACAAAAGAGATTTGCCTTGGCGAAATACCCAAAATCCATATTTTATTTGGCTGTCGGAAATTATTTTGCAGCAAACACAAGTGGCTCAAGGCTTGCCTTATTATCAATTATTTATCACTAATTTTCCAACGGTTTATGATTTGGCTAATGCAGAAGAGTCACAAATTTTAAAATTGTGGCAAGGGTTAGGGTATTATTCTCGTGCAAGAAATTTGCATGCTTCGGCAAAATATATAGTTAATGAATTAGATGGACAATTCCCTAATACTTTTAACGACATAATAAAATTAAAAGGTGTTGGCGATTATACCGCAAGTGCAATTGCGTCTATCTGTTTTAACGAAGTAACACCTGTTGTAGATGGAAACGTTTACAGAGCTTTGTCTAGAATTTATGGTATAGACACTCCTATTAATACAAGCAAAGGATTTAAAACGTTTAAAACTTTAGCCGAAGCGTTAATAGATAAAAAACGGCCTGCAACGTTTAATCAGGCAATCATGGAATTTGGTGCCAGACAATGCAAACCTAAAAACCCAGATTGTAATATATGTGTGCTTAACGATACATGCGTTGCACTTGAAAAAGGCAACATTGAAAATCTCCCTGTAAAATTGAAGCCTTTAAAAGTTAAGAAAAAACACTATAACTTTATAGTTATACTTTCTAACGATGAAAAAACTGTTTTAGAAAAACGTGAAGGCAAAGGGATTTGGCAGCATTTATACCAATTTCCTTTAATTGAAACACAAAGGTCTGCCACGGTTTTAGAAATTGAAACAGCATTGGAGAGTGTTTCAGTTTTAGAAAAAAAGGAATATGTTGTGTCGCTATATAACGAACAGGAGATTATTCATAAATTATCACATCAGCATTTATATACTAAATTTTGGATTGTAAGTGTATATGATAGCCTTCAAGAAGGTGTTTCAGTAAAAAAAATAAATAAGTATCCTGTGCCAATTTTAATAGGTAATTTTATTGAAAGCTTTAATTTTTAATCGTTTAAGGTACACTAATCTTTCTTTTTTTATTAATTTTAAGTTTATCTACAGTAAAAGAGTAATTTTGTTATTTATAATACTAAGTAATTTATGTCTGGAACATTAAATAAAGTGATGCTTATTGGGCATTTGGGAGACGAAGTTAAGATGCATTATTTTGAAGGTGGTGGTTGTGTTGGGCGATTTCCGTTAGCAACGAACGAAACCTATACGAATAAGAGCACCAATGAACGCGTTACAAATACAGAGTGGCATAATATTGTTTTAAGGAATAAAGCTGCCGAAATTTGCGAAAAATATTTAACTAAAGGCGATAAAGTTTATATAGAAGGTAGAATAAAAACCAGAAAATGGCAAGACGACCAAGGTAACGATCGCTACAGTACAGAAATTCAAGGCACCGAGTTTACCTTCCTTTCCACCAAGAAAGATAGTGAAGCCAATACGAATGCAAATACTGCAACACCAAAACCTGCAGAAACCAAACCAGAAGCTACTGGTAAAGCAGAAAGCGATGACGATTTACCATTTTAATCTAAACCTATAACCATTGGATCCTGAACCCACGAGTTTATTTTTAAACCTTTTAGCCTTAGATTTTTCTGCAATTTCGGGCTTTATATTGCTATTTGTATTATTGTTTTGTTCGGCATTAATTTCTGGAGCAGAAGTAGCATTGTTTTCGCTTACGCGTACAGATTTAGAGAGCGAAGAACAACAAGCAAACAAATCGATACAGATAATAACGAGACTACTTGAGAGACCAAAAAAACTTTTAGCTACCATTTTAGTGGCTAACAATTTCATAAACATTGGCATCGTTATTTTATTCGCCTTTTTAGGGAATTTTATATTTCAGGGCATTACCAATGCTATTGTAAAGTTTGTTGTAGAGGTTGTGGTTGTTACCTTTTTAATTTTACTTTTTGGAGAGATTTTGCCAAAGGTTTATGCAAGCAGAAATAACTTAAAGTTTGCTTCCTTTATGGCATACCCTTTAAAAGTTTTAGACTTTGTATTTTCACCATTAAGTTTACCAATGCGTGCCATAACACTTGGCATCCATAATAAATTAGGCAGACAGAAATCTAACCTTAGTGTCGACCAATTATCACAGGCATTAGAACTTACAAGTGAGGAAGACACCACACAGGAAGAGCAAAAAATATTACAAGGTATAGTCTCTTTTGGTAATACCCATACCAAACAGGTTATGCGACCACGTTTAGATATTTTTGCTATTAATATGGAGCAAAAATACGAAGATGTTATTCCAGAAATTATTGCTAATGGTTATTCCAGAATTCCTGTTTATAAAGATAATGTGGACAATATTGAAGGCATACTTTACGTAAAAGATTTATTGCCATACATAGACAGGCAGACTTTTGACTGGACTACCTTATTAAGAGACCCGTTTTTTGTGCCTGAGAATAAGAAATTAGACGATTTAATGTCGGAATTCCAAGAGAAAAAAGTCCATTTGGCAGTGGTGGTAGATGAGTATGGAGGGACTTCTGGTTTAGTATCTTTAGAAGACATCATTGAAGAAATTGTTGGAGATATTAGTGATGAATTTGATGATGAAGATGTACATTATTCTAAGTTAGACGATAAAAACTACGTGTTTGAAGGCAAAACAGCGTTAAAAGATTTTTATAAAATTTTAAAACTGGAAGAAGAAACTTTGTTCGAAGATAAAAAAGGAGATGCCGAAACATTAGCTGGTTTTATTTTGGAAATTTCTGGAAGCTTTCCGAGGCAAGCAAGTAAAATAAATTTTGAAAATTACGTTTTTACAATAGAAGCATTAGATAAAAAACGAATTAAACGTGTAAAGGTTACAATGCCTTAGTTGATAAAAGAAGACACTAAATGTTATTTAAGACTGAAAACTGCTACTAAGGCTGAAAATTTTATGAAACAAATCTATAAATATATAGCTTTAATATTACTTTTAATTGGATTGATTACTTCTTGTACCGAGGACCCAACGCCAAAACCTAAAGCATTTTTAGCATTAGAATATCCGGATGCACTATATAAAACTGAAGATATTACTAAAATGCCTTTTACTTTCGAGCGTAATGCCTTAGGTAAAAATATAAGAACCAAAACGCTAAAAGGAGAGACCACTAGCTATGGTATTAACATAGAATATCCAACCCTAAAAGGAACCATTTACATTACTTACAAAGCTATAGAAGGTAGTGAAAAATTGTTAAACACCTATTTAAAAAACGCACAAAACTTTACCCAAGAACACACACAAAAAGCCGATGCAATAGAGGAGTTTGTTTACGAAAACCCAGACCGTCGTGTGTATGGTATGTTCTACGATGTTGGTGGAAATGCGGCTTCACAGTCCCAATTTTATGTCACCGATAGTATCAATCACTTTATAACAGGCTCCTTGTATTTTTATGCCAAGCCTAATTATGATTCTATATTGCCTGCAGCCAACTATTTACAAAAAGATATCAGGCGTATTATGGAAAGCTTGGAGTGGAAACAATAAGTATATTTAATTTAATACAATGTAATTGGGTAGACAGATTACATATATATTGTAATGCGAGCCAATGTTTTACAATTGATAATCTAAAAAGATAAAATATTACTCCATTTTAAAAGATATATGGTTAACGTGGTAACTGCACCACTAATCATTATTATAAAATGCCAGAAATACATTCTTGATACCCAAGTCTTACGCGCTTTTCTGCTATATTCTTTACTATAAAAGCCATTGAATAACTTCCAAATAAGAAAAGTAATTATTGAAAAGAGTGCTATTGCTATTATCCAAATTTTTATCATTCTGTAAAATAAAAAATCTTTCTCACTTATTTCTAACAAATTTCTCTAATGGTCATCAGAGGTCATTGAGCATAAAAAAAGCGAAGTATAAAACTTCGCTTGTGAATTATTTTAACAAAAGATTACTCTTTTTTCTCTGTCTTTGTGTCTTTTTCTTTTTGCAAAGCATCAAAATACTTTTTAAAAGCAACAACATCATCTGGTTTTGCTATAATTTTTTTGTCTTTATCTAATACAAAATAGCTTGGAGTACCTGTTACGTTATATTGATCTCCAATTGGGTTTTCCCATTTACCTTCACCAAATACGTGTATAAATTCTGGGTAGTCATAGGTTAAATCTTTCCAACGATACAAATCGTTATCTAAGGCTATGGCAACTACCTGTATGTCTTCTTTCGTTTGGCTCTTTATGTAGTCCTTAAGAACAGGGATCTCATCTAAACAATGAGAACATGTTGTACTCCAAAATAAAACCAAATAGTTATTAGAACCTTCTAATTTGCTTAATTTAGAGACTTTAATTTTATCATTTTTATCTTTTACTTCTAATTTAAAATCTGGCGCAGTATTTCCTGTCGAGGCGTTTTTAAAATAGATAATATTGTTTGCTAATTCGTTGTCGTTATTAGCGCGTGCAATAGCTAATAGGTACTTAGAACCAATATAATTAGTAACGGTTTCATTATTTTCTGCAGCAAATTGATTCCATAAAATCTTTAGAAGTGTTCCTTTAATTTCTGGATTATTACCAATAGCTTCGACCACTGTATCTATATTTTCCATATAAGAAGCGTCTGGATTGTTTCTATCTACAAAACCAATAACATAATCTATAGTGGTTTTTATTAAAAAGTTTGAGTTTTGCAGCGTTTCGTTCCCAAAATCAATATTAGAAAAATAGTTGGATTTTACATTTTTAGAAAACGTCGCCACATCTTCTATGCTGTTAGGTATGTATGGTCGGCAGGCTTTTATAAAATGACTAACTATCATCCCTTCTGAGGCCTTTTCGAACTCATTTTGTGTACGTTTTAAAATGTTGAAAATTTCAAAATACCCTTTTTTATCTTCTTTGCCTGTGCCGTAATAGTTGCGTATACTTTTATTAACCATAGCCATACTTCTATTGTAAGCATTGTATAGTTTATTCTCTCCAGATTTATCGAAAGTAAGGCCTTTTTCGAGATCGAATTTTAGTTCAATATCTTCTTTGTTGCTTACTATTAAATCGAAATTATATTGGTCTTGAGGTTGTGCATAAACTATACGATAAGTTCCTGGGATAGCATCTTCTTTTAAGGTAAACATAAATGTTCCATCTTTGGCAACATCTGCATTATCTACAAACAATGCTGTTTTTGCAGTTACACGGTATAAGAAGGCAAATTTAAATTCTTCGGGAGGTGAAAAGGTGCCTTTAATGGTATGTTGCGCAAATAACATTGAAGGCAAAATAGCGAGTAAAAAAAGTAATTTTCTATTCATTTTTAATAGTTTTAATTCCATAAAGACAAAAATTAAGCCAAAATTGGTTTTAGAGCATTTAGAGCTTGTTCTACTGTTTTTATGCCTTCAAAGGTAAGTAATAATCGTAAACCATTTCTGGTTTGTTTTTCTTTCATTTTTCCGGCAGTTGGCTTACGCTGTATGTATTGTAATATTTTTGTAAAGTTATTACTTTGGTAGAAATTGCTTTGCTGATCGTTAATAAAATAACCAACCAGTTTTCCTTTTTTCATTATTACTTTTTCTAAACCTAATTTGGTAGCCACCCATTTAAGTTTTACACTATTTAACAAATCTACTACTTGTGTTGGTAACTCTCCAAAGCGGTCTATTAATTCGGTTTCAAATTTGGCTAATTCTTCTTCCGTTTTAAAATTATTAAGCTGGGTGTAGAGGTTTAATCTTTCGGTAATATTATTTACATAATCGTCTGGGAAGAGCAGTTCTAAATCGCTGTCTATTGTAATGTCTTTTACATATTCTTTAGTTTCTGGATCTTCCTCATACAAATCTTTAAACTCGTTTTCTTTAAGTTCTTCAATTGCTTCATTTAATATTTTTTGATAAGTATCGAAGCCAATTTCGTTTATAAACCCACTTTGTTCTCCGCCTAATAAATCGCCAGCACCACGAATTTCGAGATCTTTCATTGCGATATTAAAACCGCTTCCTAGAGCAGTAAACTGTTCTAAAGCTTGTATGCGTTTTCTCGCATCGTCTGTCATTGCCGAGTATTCTGGTGTAATAAAATAGCAGAATGCTTTTTTGTTACTACGTCCCACACGACCTCGCATTTGGTGTAAATCGCTAAGTCCAAAATTGTTGGCATTATTAATAAATATAGTGTTGGCATTTGGAACATCGAGTCCGCTTTCTACAATGGTTGTACTTACCAAAACATCGAAGGCACCTTCCATAAAAGAGAGCATTAAAGTTTCTAGTTTTTTGCCTTCCATTTGCCCATGGCCAATACCAATTTTAGCGTCTGGCACCAAGCGCTGTATCATACCAGCGACTTCTTTTATATTTTCAATACGATTGTGGATAAAGAATATTTGTCCGCCACGCTGAATTTCGTAACTCACAGCATCGCGAATAGCCTCTTCATTAAAACGAATAACATGACTCTCTATAGGATAACGATTTGGTGGAGGTGTTGTAATAACCGATAAATCCCGTGCTGCCATTAAACTAAACTGAAGCGTTCTTGGAATAGGCGTAGCAGTTAAGGTTAGCACATCTACATTGTCTTTTAAAGTTTTTAACTTTTCTTTTACTGCGACACCAAATTTTTGCTCTTCGTCTACAATTAACAAGCCTAAATCTTTAAATTTTACGTTTTTATTTACCAATTGGTGTGTGCCAATAATAATATCTACGTGTCCTTTTTGCAGCTTTTCTAAGGTTTCTCGTTTCTGTTTTGCAGTACGAAAGCGATTAACGTAATCTACAGTAACCGGAAACTCCTTTAAACGCTCTGTAAATGTTTTATGGTGTTGAAATGCTAAAATAGTTGTTGGCACTAAAACAGCCACTTGCTTGCCATTATCTACCGCTTTAAAGGCGGCACGAATAGCAACTTCTGTTTTACCAAAACCTACATCGCCACAAATTAATCGATCCATTGGACGCTCGCTTTCCATATCGGCTTTTATATCTGCCGTAGCACTACTTTGGTCTGGTGTATCTTCGTAAATAAAAGAAGCTTCCAACTCGTGTTGTAAGTAGCTGTCTGGCTTGTATTGGTATCCTTTTTCTAATTTACGTTTAGCATATAGTTTTATTAAGTTAAAGGCTACGTGCTTAACTCTGGATTTTGTTTTCTCTTTTAGTACTTTCCAAGCTTTACTTCCTAATTTGTAAACCTTTGGTGGTTTGCCATCTTTACCATTAAACTTAGTAATTTTATGTAAGGAGTGAATGCTTAAATACAAGACATCGCGTTCTCCATAAACCAGCTTTATAGCTTCTTGTTTTTTGCCTTCTACATCTATTTTTTGAAGTCCGCCAAAACGACCAATACCATGATCGATGTGTGTAACGTAGTCGCCAATGTCTAAATTAGTTAACTCTTTTAATGTAATGGCTTGCTTTTTGGCATAACCATTTTTAAGATGAAATTTATGGTAACGTTCAAATATTTGGTGGTCTGTATAAACCACTATTTTATTGGTATGGTCCACAAAACCCTGAAACAGAGATAGTGTGATGGTCTGGTATTTTACATCTTGCTCCACATCATCAAAAATATCGTGGAAACGCTTGGCTTGCTGCTCACTTACACAGGCAATATAATTAGTAAACCCGTTATTATGATTGCTGTTTAAATTATCTATTAGTAAATTAAACTGCTTGTTAAAGGCTGGCTGTGGTGTGGTATTAAACACAATTTCTTCTTGTGTTTTTAACCAAGATTCTGTACCACATTCTATTACTTTAAACTCTAAAAGTTGTCTTTTCAGTAAATCTGAATTGCAAAAAAGCTCGTCTGGTTGTGCGTGTTTTACTTCGATAGAAAGGTTTTTAAAGGCTTCTTCTGCTTTAGCGAAAAAATCATCAATTCGGGAAAATAAAAGATCGACGTTTTTAGTGAAAACAACTGTCTTTAAAGCTATATATTTTAAGAAACTCTCACGCGACTCTTCTAAAAATTTCTTTTCAACATTTGGAATAATGCCTATTTTTTTAATCTGCTCGTTTGAGAGTTGTGTTTCTACATCGAAAGTTCTAATACTATCAACTTCGTCTCCAAAAAATTCAATTCTATACGGTTCGTCGTGAGAAAATGAAAACACATCCACAATACCACCTCGTACTGAAAATTCACCAGGTTCTGTAACAAAATCAACACGTTTAAATTTGTACTCGAAGAGTACTTCATTAACAAAATCGATATTTAAATCGTCGCCAACGTGTATTTTTAAAGTGTTACGTTCCAGTTCTTTTCTGGTCACTACTTTTTCAAACAATGCATCTGGATAGGTTACAATTATAGCTGGTTTTTTACGCGAGTTAATACGGTTTAAAACTTCGGCACGAAGCAGTACGTTGGCATTATCGGTTTCTTCAATTTGGTAAGGTCTTCTATAACTTCCAGGATAGAATAGAACATCTTTAGTATTAATAAGTTGCTCTAAATCATTGAGATAAAAAGCAGCTTCTTCTTTGTCGTTAAAAACTAAAAGAAAAGGTTTTGTGTCTGTTTTAAAGCTTTCGGCTATTACGAATGAAAGCGCGGAACCAACGAGTCCTTTAATGTGCGTTTTATTCGATTTTTCTTGAGTTTGGGCAATGGCAGTTTGCAGTTTTTGCAGTTGCAAAGACCGTGCATAAGTTTGCGAGATAAGCGATTTGCTCACGTTTTAAAGTATTGGAAGGCAAATATAAGGGTTACATTTATAATTTGTAATATCCTATTGCTCAATATTAGCCAAAAAAAGAAAGTTTTCATTTTAAAACATTTTAAGATTAACTATCTTTGACGCACTAAAAAATTAAAATATATATGTCATTTTCAGATTTATTCGATAGTGGATTTAAAAAGCGTAACGAAGACCATTTTGCCTCTATTGTAAGAGTGGCTATGGACGATGGAATTATTACTGAGGACGAAAAAGCGTTTTTGGATCGTTTAGCGAGAAATTTAGGTATTAGCGAAGGCGATTATGCTCAAATTTTACTGGATTACCAATCGCACCCAATTAATCCACCTCATTCTTACGATCAACGTTTAGAACGATTGTACGATTTGTCTAGAATGGTTTATGTGGACCATATTAAAGGGGATCGAGAAGAGATTTTATTGAGAAAAATAGGTGTTGGTTTAGGGTTTACACCAGAAAATGTAAAATACGTTGTAGATAAAGCCTTGACTTTGGTTGATAACGGTGTTGATTTAGATACATTTATAGAAGAAATTAAAGGAATGAATAAATAAAATGTTCATCTTTTTAAAAAATAAAGCAAGCGATTAAGCTTGCTTTTTTTGTTGAATGTATTTTATTTTACGTAAAATTTCTTCTTTATTAAACGGTTTTCCAATATAGCTATTTATTCTACGCTCTTTACAATAGTGCTCTTCTTCTTTAGATGGGTTTTCACTTATAACAACAATAGGTATATTGTTAAAGTGCTCAAGATTAGAATGCCTGATATAGCGTGCCGTATCCAGTCCATCCATGGTTGGTAATTTAAGATTTAATATAACTAAGTCGAAAGGAGATTGATGAAGCTTTTGTATTACATGGTCACCACTGTCTACAATAGTAACACCAATGTTTTTTAATTTACTTATAATATTTAAAAATTCAATTTGGTTTTTTTCTAAAGGCTCTGCTAATAAAATTTTATAATTTTGATTTGCATCTTCTAAAACATGTTGCTGAGTTGGCTGAGTATCTTTCTGATTATTTGCAATATCAAAATCTAAAGTTACTTTAAAAGTACTTCCTTTACCATATTCACTTTTAAGTTCTATTTTACCATTTAACGCATAAACTAATTTTTTAGTAATGGCAAGGCCTAAACCAAAACCGTCATTATCGATTGAATTGTTTACCTGATAAAACCCATTAAAAATTGAATTTATCTGCTCGTTTTCTATACCAATTCCAGTGTCTTCTACACTTAATAGTAAAGTAGCTTTTTCATTATTTTTAGTAACGCAAGAGACACTCAAATTTACAGTTCCAATTTGAGTAAATTTAATAGCATTGCCTATTAAGTTGTTAGCTATTTGAGTTAATCTATATTTATCTCCAACTACATATTTTGGGCATTCTGTATCAAGATTAAAGTTGAAATTTAGATGCTTTTTTTCGCACTTTTTACCAAATATTTTAGCTAATATGTTGAGTTCTTCGTGTAGGTTAAAACGCATGTTATATATTGAAAACTGGTCTGTTTCAATTTTAGATATATCAAGAATATCATTAATCATAGTTTTAAGTTTATCATTAGTGTCTTTAATGATATTAAGATTGTAACGTTGCTTTTGTTCTAAATTAGTATTTTCAAGAAGCATAGAAAAACCATTAATAGTATTAACAGGCATTCTAATTTCATGACTAAAATTTGTAATAAAATTATTTTTAAAAGTCTCTTTTTCTTCTAATAAATTATTTTGCTGGTTTAACAATTGCGATTTTATTTCAGCTTCATTTCTTTTTTGTGCTGCTTTTTGGTATAGCACATATTGTTTGGTTAATTCATGAAAAACAAAAGCCGCAGGTTCGTTTTTGCCATGGGTATATAGCGTAGCATCTATTGTGTAGTGTTTGTTTTCTATTTGAAGATTAATACATTCAAAATTAAATACTTGATTGTATTCTGGTAGTATATCTATAAGGATATAGAAAAAAGGATGTAAGTCGCTTATGAGTTTGTTGTTAACGTTTTGAAAGATTATAGATTCTGAATCTATAATAATACCTGTATCATTAATTAAAAGAATTTGGTTAGTGGTTTCTTTATAAGAAATATTGTATTTCTCAATCATATTTTATAAGTAGATGGTTAGGGGCTTTAAATATACGCATAAAATTATAAAGAAAAATAATTTCACGCTACTTAAGATGCTGTCTAATAACGTCTAATAATTGGGTTTCATTAAAAGGCTTTTTTAAAACAGCGTTTATTCCTGCCTTCTTGTAACGGTTTAAATCTTCTTTAAATACCTTTGCAGTCATTGCAATTATAGGTACTTTTCTTTGATGTCTTTCGGGTAGTTTTCTAATTTGCTTTGCGATGTCATCACCACGGTATTCTTTTAGTTTAATGTCCATTAAAACTAAATCAATTTCGTTTTCTACACTAGATATTCTTGCAATGGCATCTTCTGGATTGCTAACTATGTCTAAGAAATAATGACCTTGAGAAGCAAGGATTTTTAACACAGCAAGTTGTGTTATTTCAGAATCTTCAACTAATAGAATACTGTGTTTTTTTGTTATATTAAGTGGCTTTAAATTCTGGTTTCTATTGGTTTTAAGCTCTAATGAAGGATTCGCCAAAAAATTAATATTTGTAGAAAATGAAGAGCCTTCTCCATATGTAGAGTCTATAGTAATTTTACTATTTGTTAAGCCTACTAAATGTTTAACAATGGCGAGACCTAGTCCCGTTCCTTTGTGGTTTTCATCATTATTTAGCTGATTAAAACTTGTAAAAATTGCTTCAAAATTCTCTTTTTTAATACCAATGCCAGTATCTACTACTTCGAAATGGATGCTAGCTTTTTGTGCTCTTATTTGGTTTAACGAAACATTAAAAGTAATACTACCTTTATTTGTAAACTTAATAGCATTTTCGAGTAAGTTGTTTAATACTTGTCTAAGGCGTTTAGCATCACCTCCAACAATTTTTGGTAGTTTTTCGTCAAAATTATGTTTGAAAGCTAAATTTTTTTGTTCTGCCTTAATTTTGTAATTATATTTAATTTCATTTAATAATTCTATAAAATTAAATGGTTCTATTTCAAGTTCAAGTTTTCCAGATTCAATTTTAGAGATGTCTAAAATATCGTCAATCATTTTTTTTAAAAAATTTGATGACGAATTTATAATTTGAATATAATCCTTTTGTTGTGTATCTAAATCTGTTTTGCTTAATATATCAGTAAATGTTAGAATTCCAGTAAGAGGATCGCGGAGTTCGTGACTAAAATTAGCTATAAAAATGTTTTTAAAGGCCTCTTTTTCTTTTAAAAAAGTATTTTTTAATTCCAGAATTTCCGAATTGATAATACTTTCATTTTTGACTTGAGCAGTTGTTTGATAATTATTATAATGCACAGTTAAATCATGTATAATTATTAACGGTTTTTTTTCAGCGTCAAAAGTTTGCAGAATAATATCTGCAGTAATTTCTTTATTATTAATTTTTAAATGAACACATGAGAATACAGTCTCTTCATTTTCCATGGATAGTAATGGTAAAATGGTTTCAAAAAACGGATGAACATCTATTATGCTTTTATTTTCAATTTTAGAAAACAAAGTATGGTCAGATTTTACTATTAAACCGTTATAATCAACAATTAGATATTGAATAACCTGTTTAATGTATTTTTCTTTGTATTCTTTAAGCATTACTTGGCTGGTTTTTACCTTATTAAATAAGTGATGCAGCTAATTTAGAGAAAAGAAAATCAACTTTATTTCCTGTTTTAGCGCTAACGTACAAATCCGTTAAACTGCCAAAATTATCGTTGTTTTGCTTTAAAAAGGCCTTGGTAACTAAATCTTCTTTATTACCAATAACCATAATTGGAGTGTTTTTCTGTTTTTCTTTAAGGAAAGTTAATTCAGATTCTAAGTTTAGATACGTAGCAGATCTGGATACATCGTAAACATAAATAAAAGCATGAGTGCCTAATAAATAAGAGAGCCTAGTGTTATTAATGTCATCGTTACCTTCTAAATCCCAGATAACTAAAGAGACATCTTTGCCTTTTTCGGGGATTTCTATATTTTTCTTAAAAATATGAACACCAATAGTTACTTTATAATCTTCTGTAAAGGTGTTTTCTACAAAACGTCTTATTAAAGACGATTTGCCAACACCAAAATGACCAATTAGTACTATTTTTTTAGATACTTTCATTGCCGAAATATAACTTTAATTTTTTAGAAAAGGAGTCCTTGTCTTCCAAATCTTCTTTGTTAATGTAGTTTTTAGCGAAGTCAAAAAGTTTGTCTTCTAATTTGTCTTTAAACAATATGTTAAAAGGCCCAGAAATAACAACAGCTATGTAATACGATGAGAAATTTTGAAGATGTATATGGAAGGTATTGTATTCTATATATTGTAATTCTTGGTCGCTTTTTTCAAAAGCATCTTCTGCAAAGCTTTTTATTGCTGTAAGCATGCCAGAAACCATATCCTCGTCAATCGCTTGTGTTTTTGAATATTCTGAAATTATTATCCCAGAACCTTTTTCAATAACCATAATTTGCTCAACTATTGGCTGTGCCAGTTCTTGTAAAATTAAATCGCCTTCGCTTACACCAGTTCTTTTAGATTTAAATTTGCGTTTCAAGCCTTCAAAAGTAAAAGCGCTATTCATTTTAGCGTTAATTTGCTCAGATAAAATTTGCATTTCATGTTGTACATATTTTTTAATCATTTTTCCAATTATTGGAAATAAGGCTTCTACAACAGCATCTTGCGAATTTTTAATTTCAGTTTTTAGAGCTTCGGTAATAGTTGGACCTAAGGTTTTAGGTATTTCAATTACAAAATTGTTGAGCTTTTCATCGATAATAGGGTTTACGCGCTCAGACAGTTTATTCTGTTTATTAATTACCTCTTCAACAATTCTTAATTTTTCTTCGACTTTTTGGGCATACTCACGCTCATCTGTTAATAAGATGTCTTTTAAAATAGAAAGTCTTTCGTCTTGATTCATGGCGTGAGAATCAAATTAGTTACTTATTTTCTCGCCAAGTTTAATGAGTAGGTCGCCAAATAGTTTGCGGTCTAATTTCTTTTCATCTAAAGCGTCTGCCTTGTCTTCAAGAGTGTTTTCAAGTTCGGTAATTCTAATATTAATATCTGTGCTTAGGTTATCTATATTTTGAAGTAACTCTGCCTTAACATCATCTATTAAATTTTCTAATTCCTTTTTCTTATTGAGAATATCTTTTTTTACAGCTTCAAATTCATGATTATACTCTTGGATATTTTCACCAAAAATAAGCTGTTTAATCGCATCTATTTTAGAAGTAGGATCATTTGCGATTGTATGTTCAGGTTTAGATTTTTCTTTCTTTGCCATTGGTATTTAGTTTGTTGGGAAAGGGTAAAAATAACAAAATTAATTAGAATAGGATACTATTTAGACATTTTGCATAAACTCTTCGGCTTTTTCCACCATATTTTTGCTACCGCAAAAAAACGGTACACGTTGGTGTAACTCTGTAGGTTCAATATCTAAAATCCTTGTAAAACCGTCACTGGCTTTACCGTGAGCTTGTTCGGCTATAAAAGCCATGGGATTACATTCGTACAATAAACGTAACTTTCCATTAGAATTCTTCGAGCTTTTCGGGTACATATAAATACCACCTTTTATCATATTTCTGTGAAAATCTGATACTAAAGAGCCAATATATCGTGAAGTATAAGGCCTGTCTCCTTCTTCTTTTTGGCAATATTTAATATAATCTTTAACGCCTTGCGGGAAGTTATTATAATTACCTTCATTTACCGAATAGATATTTCCGTCTTCAGGAAACTTCATGTTTGGATGCGATAAATACAGGGTGCCCAAAGCAGGATTCAAAGTAAAACCATTTACACCGTGACCAGTAGTATAAACCAACATTGTAGAGGTCCCATATACTACATAACCAGCTGCTACCTGCTGGTTTCCTTTTTGAAGAAAATCGTCAAGAGTTACAGGAGTACCTACTTGAGTTACACGTCTATAAATTGAAAAAATTGTACCTACAGAAACATTAACATCGATATTAGAAGAGCCATCCAGTGGATCTATTAACACCACATATTTATTCTGGTTATTTTCATCTTGGCTATTAATAGAGATAAAATCGTCTTCTTCCTCACTTGCAATACCACAAACAATATTTCTATTTGTTAAGGTTTGAATGAATTTTTCATTGGCATAAACATCCAACTTCTGCTGGTCTTCACCTTGAATATTTGTATCGCCAGCAGCGCCAATTATATCTACCAAACCGGCTTTATTAACCTCATGATTTACTACTTTTGCAGCAAGCCTGATGGAGTTAATTAATCTTGATAATTCACCCGATGAGTATCTAAAGGAAGACTGGTTTTCAATTATAAATTCGCCTAAAGTTTGATTTTTTCTCGACATAATGTAAGGAAGTGATTTTTTGCAAATATCGCATTTTTAAATAAACTATAACGTTTTCGTAAGTTTAAATATGTAACATTATTTTACTTTAAGTTATATTTGATTTGTAATTGGGTTTATTAATAAAAAATAAGTCTAAACAAAGTTTTTTTAATAAACCGTATAACCTGACTAAAAACAAAATACACACATGAGTTTTACCATACGTTTAGCAAGCAAAAACGATATGCAATCTGTTCTCGACTTAATAAAGGAACTCGCTATTTTTGAAAAAGAACCAGATGCGGTAGAAGTTACGATTAATGACCTTGAAAATGATGGTTTTGGACAAGAACCAAAATTTACCTGCTTTGTAGCAGAACGTGATGCTACAATTTTAGGAGCTGCTTTGGTATATATGCGATACTCGACCTGGAAAGGCCAAATATTACATCTTGAAGATTTAATTGTAAAAGAAAGTATGAGAGGTAGCGGATTGGGTACAGCGCTTTTAGATGAGGTTGTTAAATTTGGACAAAAATTAGGTGTAAAACGCATAAGCTGGGAGGTTTTAGATTGGAACGAACCTGCAATAACCTTTTACGAGAAAAAAGGAGCCGACGTTAAGCGCGACTGGGATGTGGTACACTTAAACGAAGAGGCAATTAAAAATTATATAGCAAATATTAACTAAAAACAGATTCCCATTTTTTATGGGCCATAAATATGAGAGTATTTAAGTTTGGAGGCGCTTCTGTAAAAGATGCCAATGGCGTAAAAAACGTTATTAAAGTATTAGAAAAAGTAGGACACGAAAACACGCTTATTGTTGTATCTGCAATGGGAAAAACCACCAATGCTTTAGAAGTTGTTATCGATAAATATTTAAACGACAACGATGCATTTAAAGCAGAATTACAAACCGTAAAAACCTACCATGAACAAATAATGGTAGATTTGTTTGGCAATAATCAACATGCAGTTTTTAGTAAGGTTGATGCGCTCCTTACCGAGCTTTTACAGTTTTTCTCAAGCAATAAATCGCCTAATTACAATTATATATACGATCAAGTTATTGGTTACGGCGAATTGGTATCCACAACTATTATAAGCGAGTACCTAAATCATAAACATATAAAAAACACATGGTTAGATGTTAGGCAATGCATTAAAACCGATGACTACTATCGTAGGGCTAACGTAGATTGGTTTAAAACTCAGGAGATTATCTCTAAAAAAATTAAACCATTAACATTGTATATAACACAAGGTTTTTTAGGAAGCGATAATAATAATTTTACTACAACCTTAGGCAGGGAAGGTAGTGATTACACAGCTGCTATTTTTGCGTATTGTTTAAATGCGCAAAGTGTTACTATTTGGAAAGATGTGCCAGGTGTATTAAATGGCGATCCACGTTTTTTTAAGCACACACAATTATTAAATAATATCTCTTACACAGAAGCTATCGAATTAGCCTTCTATGGTGCTTCGGTAATTCATCCAAAAACCTTGCAACCATTGCAACGTAAGGAAATTCCGTTGCATGTAAAATCATTTTTAAATCCAGAAAATGCAGGAACAACAGTTAATAAGTCTCAAGGAATTGAGCCTAAAGTGCCTTGTTTTATTTTAAAACAGAAGCAAGTTTTAATCTCTTTATCTACCTTGGATTTCTCGTATATCGTTGAAGAAAATATAAGCGAAATTTTTAATCTGTTAGCTTTATATAAAATGAAAGTAGATGTCATTCAAAACTCGGCAATTAGTTTTTCGGTTTGTTTCGATAATACTTACAATAATTTAGAAAAGCTCTTACTTCATTTAAAAGCCAAATTTAAAGTTAAATGCTACGAAAACGTTTCATTATATACTATTAGGCATTATAATGAGGAGTCGATTAAAAATTTAGAAAAAGATAAAACGGTGTTACTAAAGCAGTTATTTCAAGAAACCGTTCAAATTGTAACTCAATAATCTATTGCTTACATTTGTAAGCTTAAAACCAGAAAAACCAACTATGTCTTTAGTCACTGCAAAAGAAGTTTCAAAAGCGATACATCTCGATAAGTATGGTGTGTTAGGAACTTTTATAGGCTGGATTTTAATGAAGGTTTTAAAAATCTCTACGCTTAATAAAATTTACAATCGTAATAAGCATTTAAGCAACATCGAGTTTTTAGATGCTATTTTAGACGAGTTTCAAATTAAATTTGAAATCCCGGAAGAGGACCTTAAAAGATTACCAAAAGATGGTGCATATATTACAGTATCTAATCATCCTTTAGGTGGCATAGATGGTATTCTTTTATTAAAATTAATGGTAGAACAACGAGACGATTTTAAAATAATCGCTAACTTTCTTCTGCATCGTATAGAGCCGATGAAGCCATACATTATGCCTGTTAACCCTTTTGAAGATCGTAAAGATGTAAAATCAAGTATTGCGGGATTTAAAAATGCAATTACACATTTAAGAAATGGGCATCCTTTAGGGTTATTTCCAGCAGGAGAAGTTTCTACTTACAAAGATGGCAAATTAATGGTCGATAAACCATGGGAAGAAGCAGCTATGAAATTAGCACAAAAAGCAAATGTGCCTATTGTTCCTATATATTTTCACGCTAAAAACAGTAAGTTATTTTATAAGTTATCGAAAATTAGCGACACGTTTAGAACAGCCAAATTACCTTCAGAATTACTAACACAAAAACACAGAACTATTAAAGTTCGTGTTGGAAGACCAATTAGCGTTAACGATCAAGACGAGCATACAACGTTAGAAGATTTTACCGATTTTATAAGACGTAAAACCTACATGCTTTCTAATACTTTCGAGCCTAAAGGAAAAATAATTAGCAGTCTTTCGTCCAGTTTAAAACTACCTAAAATTCCTAAAAAAATTGTTACGCCTGTTGCACAGGAAACCATGCTAAAAGAAGTAGAGGCGCTTAAAGCAAACGATAAACGCTTACTGGTAAGTAAAAATTACGAAGTATATTTAGCACCTGCCAATGCCATACCAAATATACTTAGAGAAATAGGAAGACTCCGCGAAATAACTTTTAGAGAAGTAGGAGAAGGTACAAACGAAGCCATAGATTTAGATCAGTTCGATGCGTATTACCACCATATGTTTTTATGGGATAATGAAGCCAATATACTGGCAGGCGCTTACCGAATGGGTTTAGGATCTCAAATTTTTGCCCAGTTTGGAATTGATGGGTTTTATCTTCAGGATTTATTTCGTTTTGAACCAGAACTGCACAAAATGATGAGCGAATCTATAGAGTTAGGTCGCGCTTTTATTATTAAAGAGTATCAGCAAAAACCAATGCCTTTATTTTTACTTTGGAAAGGCATTGTACACACTACATTACGTTTCCCGGAACATAAATATTTAATTGGTGGTGTAAGCATTAGCAACCAGTTTTCAAACTTCTCAAAGTCGTTAATGATTGAGTTTATGAAATCGCATTACTACGACCCTTACGTGGCGCAATACGTGCACCCTAAAAAGGAGTTTAAAGTAAAACTAAAGGATGCAGACAAAGACTTTGTTTTTGATGCTACTGAAGCCGATTTAAATAAATTTGATAAGATAATAGACGAAATTGAACCAGGCGCATTAAGATTACCCGTTTTGCTAAAAAAGTATATAAAACAAAATGCCAGACTGGTGGCTTTTAATGTGGACCCATTATTTAATAATGCTGTCGATGGTTTAATGTATATTAAAATTGCCGATCTTCCCGAAAGCACCGTACGTCCTGTAATGGAAGAATTTCAAGCCGAATTAGAAAGTAAATTTCCTGGAACTTCTTCTGAAGACTAATTTTTTTGTATAAAAAAATCTCGTGTTTACTTTTATTTTTATCTTCACAATTACTATTGTGTTTACGTAAGAATAAGCTGTTGTTTCTGGGCGATAAATCAATAAGCTAAAAAAGGGCTTAGTTTATTTGTAATAAAACTTAAAGCTATTTTTTACTTTACGTCCTGCCATACAATTGTTATTAATTTAATTATTAAAATTATCGCGACGATGAAAAATTATTTAAAATTACTACTTATTGTATTAGTATTTACTGCTTGCAATAATGATGATGACAACATGCCACAAGACCCAATAGACCAATTGCCACCTGCTACACAAACTGGAGAGCAGACCTTTGGTTGTCTCATTAACGGTGAACCTTTTGTACCACCAAGTTTTGGTAGCAATGCGCCCAACGCCTTTTATCAATTTGTGGATGGGGCTTATACTTTGGGTATATCTGGAGGTACTGGAGGAGGAAGCGAGCTTAAATCCATAAATATTGGTTGCTTGGATATGCCATTAATCGAAGAAATAAATTATACGCTTTTAGAGTTTGCTTCTGGAAATTATTTTGGTGAATATAGAATAGGAGGAGGATTTGATTTAAACGAATCTTCATCAACTGAAAATCCTGGAAGCTTAAATATTACAAACTTTAACAGTGAGGATTTTATTATTTCTGGGACATTTGAATTTACCGTTTTTGATAATGATGGCAACGAAATCAATATTACCGATGGTCGCTTTGACCTTAATTATACAAACTAAACTTAAAATTTTTTTTATATGAATTAGTTTAAAAACCATAATGACCAATGAAAAAATATCTTTTAACAAACTTTAATTATTAACCGTTCAACATTTTAATTCAATACTCAAAATTATAAAATAAAATCTTTAGCTATGAAAAATTACACATTTCTATTCTTTACCCTATTGCTGTTATGCTGTTGCAACAACGACGACGATGCTGGTCCAACTGACCCAATAGACCAATTGCCACCAGCCACGCAAACTGGTGAGCAGACCTTTGGCTGCCTTATTAATGGTGAACCTTTTGTACCGCCAAATTTTGGCGGTAACGCGCCAAACGCCTTTTATCAGTTTGTGGATGACGCTTATACTTTGGGTATATCTGCTGGAACAGGCGGAGGTAGTGAGCTTAAATCCATAAATATCGGTTGCCTGGATATGCCTTTAATTGAAGAAACAACATATACACTCTTAGAATTTGCTTCTGGAAATTACTTTGGTGAGTTTTTTAGGGGAGGTGGTGTAGGTTTGATTTTTAGCACTACCGAAAGTAATCCAGGAACATTGAACATAACCAATTTTGACAATGAAAATTTTATCATTTCAGGCACATTCGAGTTTTCCGTAATAGATGATGACGGCAACGAAATCAACATTACCGACGGTCGTTTTGACCTTAACTATACAAACTAAACTTTAGTATATATTTTATCTGTGACTTAATTCAATTATTTTTCAAAATCTTCAACATTGCCTTTTTTTGCTTGGCGTTAAATATAGTTTCAGTTATAATTACGGTGGAGAAGTTGATGAAACCGAAATTATAAATCTAAGAGAAGGACGCTTTAATATGGAATACCAATTGAAAACTCTTGTATTTAATAAAAAGAAGAAACAACATTATACTTATTTTAAGTTTTTATAATTAAAAACACATCTATTGCTTACTACAATTAACCTGTGTTTTAACAAAAAAGTCATTAATCATGCGTCTGCATTCGTTTAACTTTTCTATGTTAATGGTGTAAAAGAGATTTTTACCTTTAATGGTTTGTTGTAATAATCCTGTTTTTCTTATTTCTGCCAAGTGCTGTGAAATAGTGGGTTGCGCTAATCCAATAGCCTTTACCAAATCGTTACAATTACAATGTTCATTCTCACTTATATGCTGAATGATCGATACTCGTGCTGGGTGTCCAATCATTTTGGTGTAATTCGCAATTTGGTTTTGTTGTGCGTCGAAAATGTGTTTTTTGGTAAATCCCATAGTTTCTTAATTTTAAACGTGATATTGCAATATTACGATTTTTTAACAAATTAAAAAACCCGAAAGCTACTAGTGCTCGGGTTTTAATCTTTATTTAGAACCAAGGTTTTTGGCCTACTTGATAGGTGTTATAAAATTCCTCGTCAGATTTTGTAAGGTAGATAATGCCTTCAATAAAGCCAATTATTCCAGCGGCTCCACAAGTTACTACTGTTGCAATTAATTGAATAATACCTTCCTTGTTATAACCCAATATAAACTTATGCACGCCAAAAGAACCTAAGAAAATACCCAGAATACCAGCAAGCATCTTCTTGTTTTCGGTATTTGTTCCAAAAGTTTCGTGTGCGCCTTTTGTAAATTCGTTAGCGGTTGATTTGGCATCTTCAGCAAATTCGTTAGCTTTTTCTTTAGCGTCGTCAGCAAACTCGTTGGCTTTTTCACCCATTTTTTTTGCTCCTTCTTTAGCGTCTCCTAACATATCGTCAAGATCGCCTTTTAAATTTTTTTCGTCAGACATTTTTTTTGTTGGTTTTTAATTATTGTTTAAAGTTAATAAAAAAAAGCATTCTATTACAAAAAGGCGGCATCTACTGGTTCCCATAGCTCAATCTTATTACCGTCATGATCTAAAATCCAGCCAAACTTCCCATAATCGTATTCTTGCATGTCACCTACAATGGTTACACCTTCTTCTTTTAAAGTGTCTAAGAGCTTACTTAAATTTTCTACGCGATAATTAAACATAAAGTCTTTTTTTGAAGGCTCAAAATAAGTTGTGTCCTCTTTAAAAGGAGACCATTGCGTCGAGCAATCTTTCCCTTCTTTATCCTTCCACCAAAAAGTACAGCCATAATCGTCTGTATTAAAACCTAAGTGTTTTTTATACCAATCTTTAGCCGCTTTTGGGTCTTTTGTTTTAAAAAATAATCCGCCTATTCCTGTGACTCTGTTTTTCATTGTATTGTAAATTTGTTTTATTGAAACTACTAAAAAAGTGTGTTTAACAGTATTAATTAGTAATCTATTTTTTAATTGCTTTTTCGTAAATATCAATCCATTCTTCCACACTCATCTTCCCTAATAGTTCTTGAATTAAATCGTAAGGAATGTCTTCTGGTTTTTTAAACCGAACACAGCTTTTTCCCATATCGAGTTTGTATTTACAATGCTTGGGATACTCTCCCACAAACCAATCGTACAATTCTTTTTTTGCGTACAAGCCGGAATGATATAAGGCTATAAAATTTTTCTGCGATGCCAAATTTATAAATGGCAAAGGCGGAAACGGTTTACAATGGTAACCATCTGGATATATAGATTTTGGAACATAATAGGCCAACATACCATAGCCCATTCCAGATTCTAAATCTTTTGGCATGTGTTCTTTAATAAGGTTATGTAATTTTGTAATTGGTGCTTTGCGCTCTTCGGGAAGTTGTGCTATATATTCTTCTGGAGTTTTGGCTTTAGAGGTCATATTGAGTTAGTATTAATTAATTATAAAGTTAGTAAAATTTAGCTTTAATTTTATCGACTATTGTTTGTGCTAATTTTTCTTTACTCTCTAAAGTCCAGCCTGCAACATGTGGTGATAGTAAAACATCTTTAGATTGAATTAAATAGTTAAAAGCTTCTGGCATATTATTATCGCTAAATAAGTTTTCGAACGATGCTTTTTCGTATTCTAAAACATCTAATCCAGCGCCCAAAATTTTACCGCTTTTTAAAGCAGAAACTAAATCTTTGGTGACAACACTTTTGCCACGAGCTGTATTAATTAACCAAAAAGGTTTTTTAAATGCGTTTATAAATGCGCTATTAACCATACCAATAGTTGAGGTGGTTTCTGGTATGTGCAGGCTTAAAATATCGTTATTTTTTTGAAGCGTTTCGAGAGGGACTTGTGTAGCATTCTCGTCTCCAACATTTGGTTTTATATCGTAGCAAATTACTGTAACATCAAAACCACGTAGTTTTTTAGCAAAGGCTTTGCCCATGTTACCATAACCAATTAAACCAACGGTTTTCCCGTCTAATTCATGTCCGCGATTCTCCTCACGTAACCACTTGCCTTCACGAACTTCTAAGTCTGCTTTATTGAGTTTGTTAAAGAGAGAGAGTAGCATGCCCAAACTATGTTCGCCAACCGCATTTCTATTTCCTTCTGGTGCTGCAATTAATGTAATGCCTTTTTGTGCTGCGTATTCGCAATCGATATTTTCTAATCCTGCACCTACACGACCTATAAATTTTAGATTTTTTGCTGAATCTATAAAGCTACTATCAATACTAAATCTACTACGAATAATAAAACCATCGTATTGATGAATAATTTGTTGAATAGCTTCTTTAGAATCTGAATAATTCTCATGGTTTGTAAAGCCCAAATCGTTTAATTGATTAATGAGTAAGGGATGGTTAGTATCTATATGAAGGATTTTCATAAGCTAAGGTTCGGTATAAAAGAATTAGTTACGACTTTGTCTTTTTTAAAACTGAAAGTTACAAAGTTTTGCGTTAGTGGTAGAAACGGCATCCTTTTTTTTGGTGGCATATATGCCAAAAAAAAGATATAGTGGATGGCACGACGTTTTTTGCCTGAGGTACGAAGTGCAAAAAAGGGAACGCCCAACTAAAATATTAAAATCCCATAATGGATTTAGAAATGAGCAAATAGATTACAATCCCGAAAATATCGTTACTGGTAGTTATAAAAGGACCTGTTGCAATGGCAGGATCTACACCTCTTTTATCTAAAAACAAGGGTATAAAAGTGCCTATTAAGCCAGCAATTATAATAACCACAATTAAAGATACAGAGATGGCAAGTGCAAGGTTAAAGTTTTGTTCCCAGGCGTAAACAAATAGAAATAAAAATATAGAAAGGGCAAGACCGTTAAGTGCGGCCAGCAACATTTCTTTTACTAAACGATTGTTTATACTGCCTTTTACATCGTCGTTTGCCAAACCCTGAACAATAATAGCACTGGATTGTACGCCTACGTTTCCTGCCATGGCAGCAATTAATGGCGTGAATAGAAAGAGAATAACGGCTTCTTCTGGCAATCTGCCTTCAAAAAAATACATGATTACAAAGGCGCCAATTCCTCCTATGAGTCCTAAAAATAACCAAGGTAAACGTGCTCTGGTGAGTTGTAAAATACTATCG
Organism: Lacinutrix chionoecetis; assembly: GCF_053604665.1. Taxonomy (NCBI): domain Bacteria; kingdom Pseudomonadati; phylum Bacteroidota; class Flavobacteriia; order Flavobacteriales; family Flavobacteriaceae; genus Lacinutrix; species Lacinutrix chionoecetis. The sequence goes on along the minus strand of NZ_JBSHNQ010000080.1, from coordinate 258,316 downwards.
TCTGCTTCTACATCTTGTGTAATACCTGCAGCAAGTTGGTAATCTTTTTCTGCTTCTTCTTTAATAACGTCTACAATATCGTCAATGGTAATTCTACCTACTAAAACTTTGTTTATATCGACCACAGGAATGGCTTCCAGGTCGTATTTTTGCATGATTTTAGCGACTTCTTCTGCATCTTCATTAACATCTACAAAATCTACTTTTGGTATATATACTGTAGAAATATGAGCTCTTGGCGATGCCATTAATAAATCTTTTAACGATAGTCGACCTATAAGCTTCTCTTCGCTATCTACCACATAAATAGAGTGTACTCTGGTGACATTTTCGGCCTGTGCACGCATTTCTTTTACACACTCTGTAACGGTCCAGTTTTCGTTAACCTTCACCAACTCTTTTGCCATGAGACCACCAGCTGTATCTTCGTCGTAGGTAAGTAGTTCCTGGATTTCGGCTTTATGCTCTTGGTTTTCAATTTGTGCGATTACTGCTTCCTGTCTGTATTCTGGAAGTTCCGAAATCATATCGGCAGCATCATCGGTATCGAGCTCCTCGATTTCTTCAGCAATTTCTTTTGTGGATAGTGTGGCTAAAATTTTCTCACGATCGTCCTCATCCATTTCCATAAGGATTTCGGATGTTTTATCACTGTCTAACAGCTTAATAATGTAGGTTGATTGATTGGTACTTAAATCCTCAAGTATTTCGGCAATATCAGCGTGGTGGTATTCATTTAGCAAGTCTAAAATGGCTTCGTCACTTTGAGAATCTACTAACTGTTCTACATTTTCAATAAGCTCGTCGTTTATTGTAAATTTGATATTTTCGTCTTGTTCTTCCACTAAAAACTTAATTTTTACTATCGTTTTCTATTATTGTTGTTAACGCTATAAATGCGTTAACATCCAGCTGTTCCGGACGCTTGTCAAAGATAGCATTTGCTTTTAAATTATCGCTTAATTCGAATGTTTTTAAACTGTTGCGCAGTGTTTTTCTGCGATGCATAAAGGCTTGTTTTACTACTCTGAAAAATAATTTCTCGTCGCATGGGAGAATAAAATCGTCTTTACGAGTAAGTTTTAATACGCCAGATTCTACTTTTGGAGGCGGATTAAAAACGGTTGGTGGCACAGTAAAAAGATATTCGGCATTATAAAAAGCCTGTGTTAATACTGAAAGGATACCATAAACCTTACTGCCTTCTTGCGAACAGATACGCTGTGCAACTTCTTTTTGAAACATGCCAGAGAATTCTGGTATTTGATGGCGCAACTCTAATGTTTTAAATACAATTTGGGTGGAAATGTTATAAGGGAAATTACCACAAATGGCAAAAGGCTCGTTGGCAAATGTGTCGCTAACATCGTATTTTAAAAAATCTTTTTCAATAATTCTTGGAGCCAGATTTAGGTAATTGTTTTTTAAATATTCTACACTCTCGGCATCTATTTCTATAACGTAAGTAGTTATGGGCTTTTTAAGCAGGTATTTTGTTAACACACCCATTCCAGGACCAATTTCTAAAACTTTTTGGTAACCTTCAAGAGATAAAGCATCTGCAATTTTTTGGGCAATGGTTTCATCTTCCAGGAAATGCTGACCTAAAAATTTCTTTGCTTTTACTTGGTGTGAATTGTTTTTATTTTGCGCCATAATTGTGTTTCACTATCCTAAAATTTTTTAGGATAAAGATGGTTTTTAAATGTTTGTTTTTTGTGCTGAGATTAATTAAAATTTACAGCATACTCATCTATAATTTCCAGTTCGGTTCTAAAGGCAAGCATTTTATCGGCAAATAGTTTTAAACCATCTGTTCTTAAACGGTCTGCATCTTCTTTATAATAAGCATCGAGAGCTTCGCGAGAATGTGCTCTGTATTGAATAGAGTAGGTTTGTCCGCCTAATTCTTCTTCAACTAACACTTTTGTTAATTTCGCTTCTTTAAATTTGCCTGTTGCTAATACTTGCGGAATATGTTCTTTAATCCACTTTAACCATTGGTCGTGAGCACTGTCGTCTATGTTTACGGTAACGTTATATATTATCATTTTATATTATAAGTTTTTTGCAAATAACAAGAGTTCTTTATCATTTTCAAAAGGTTTTACTTTTTTATCGAAAATTAAACCTAATTTTTCTATTAAAAGGATAGAGTTTTTATTGCTTTCTAATGTTATAGCGCATATTTTTTTAAGGTTAAATTCGTTTTTTGCCAATGCCATTACTGCATTTGCAGATTCAAAACCAAATCCCATTCTTTCGTATTCCGGCAAAAGCGAAAAGCCAATATCTACGTCTTCTAATTCTGGTCTTTTAATTATACCAGTAGAGCCAATAGGTTTTAGATTTTCAGCTTTTAATAATAATTTGTAAAACCCAAAACCGTGTTTTTTGTAGCTTTCTAAGTGACTGTTTTTTATTCTGTCTTGCGCTTGCTCGATGGTATTAATATTTCTATTTCCTATATATTTTAACCAAGATGGCGTATTAACTAATTCCATAAAGAAAGCTGCGTCTTCAATAGTAAATTTAGAAATAATTAGTCTATTGGTTTCTGCAACAATCATTATTAAAAATTTTGAGCTTTATTAACAAAAATAAATTTGCATAATAAAACCATTACAAATTAACTAAGTAGCTTAGTTAATAGCATCACCTCGCAACGCACGATATTTCTTTCGGGATTCTACAAAATAGATGCTATCTGCATGCTCGAAAATAATGATTTCGTAAAGTGCTTTGGCTTTTTCTGGTTGCGCTAATGTATTGGCATAAATTTCAGCTAAAGCGAAAATAGCATCATCCACCAAAATACCATCTTTAAAATCTGCTATAAGACGCTCGTAATTGGCTTTTGCCTTTTCAAACTGTCCTTTTTCCTTATATAATTCCGCTTGTTTAAATAAAGCCTGTGGTATAATGGTTTCGGTTTTATGGTTTTCTAAAATATTGTTTAAAAGTAAAATCGATTCGTCTTTTTTGTTTTGAAACGCTAATAAATCGGCTTTTGCATACTGTTTTAACGCAGTTTGTAAAGAGTCTTCGGCTTTATTGTCGCCAATTAATAGCTTTAAATCTAAAGCGTCATTAGCTGTTAATTGCGAAGTGGATGCTTTTAATATTTTAAGTTGAGATTCTGCCCATTTAAAATCGCCTTTATAATAACTTGTTTTGGCTACTTTAAATCGTGCTTCCTGCGAAATGGTACTATTTTTTAGTGCACGTTGAATTTGTGTATAATAAATTAAAGCTTCGTTAAAGCGTTCTTCTAAAACAAGGATATCTCCTAATTCCAATTTTATACGTGCTAAATCATAATTACCAACACCAAGTTTTAAACTGTCTTTTAAAAAGACAATGGCATCGTTAGTCTGGTTAAGATAAAAAGCCAAAAAGTGCGCATAAGCTATTTGTAAGCCAATAGTTCTACCGGTTTTACCAAAGGTTTCTAACAGGGTTATGTATTTTTCGTTTATAGCTTTATAATCTTTTTTAGACGCTTGTTCTGTTTCAATTTGAATAAGATTGTAATGCGCATTAATTTTTATATCTATGTCTTGTGTATTATCTACAATAAATTGAAAAATAGTTGTAGCAACTTCTGGTTGGTTTTGGTTGTAGGCAATATTTGCCAGTTCTTCAACGCGATCTAAAGATTCTAATTGCCTTTTATAAATGGCTTTTTCTTGGGTAAATGCTTTGTTATAATCTTTTTGCTGAATAAATAACCAACTCAGCATGTCGTTCCATAGTAGGTTAGGCGAGGTTTGAATTTTTTTAAGAAGAATTTTTCTTAAAATAGCATTGTTTTCGTTCTCTTTATTTTCACTAATAAAGGTGCTAAATTCGCGCTTTATGGTATTAATGTATGTCTCATTAATTTCAGAAAAATTAATGTAACTATTAAACATCTTTTCAATATTTCCCTGCTCACCATAAATGCGCGCCAACTGCATGTTAAAATTTAATTGTGGCTTTGCAGCCATGGCGTTTTCGTAAGTTAAAATGGCTTGCTTTAATAAAGAAAGTTTTTCAAAATTACGACCAACAGTATAGGCCAAATTAGGTTTTAAGTTCACGGCCTCCAATGCTTTTTGGTAGTTTAAATTGGCATTTACAGTGTCGTTTTGCAATTTATAATTGTAACCTAGTTCAACATAGGTTGCTGGATATTGTGTGTTTAGCAAGTCGGCTTCCAATAGGGCCTGCGCTTCTTTATACTGCTCTAATTGCTGGTGTGTTTTTACTAATTGATTTAAATAATTTCTGTTTCTATTATTTTTAGAATAGAGTTTCTGGTACGATAATAATGCTTTTTCAAACTCTCCATTGTTAAAATACTCTCTTGCTACAATATCGCTTTGAGAAAACGCATTGAAGCTTAATAAAAAACATAAAAGAAATACTATTCGCATGTTTAGGATTTGTGTAAATATAGCAAATGTTATGCCTAAGCGAATATAATAAAACTATAAAAAAAATGCCTGAACTTAATCAGGCATAAGCCAATCTAAATAAATGTGCTATTAATCATTATATATCTAAATGATTCAATTACTCGATTGGGGCATATTTTTATATTGAAACGCTATTTGTTTACAATAACTATAGTTTGCGTTTTTTCAGTCTTTAGTTTTTCGTAATCCGACGAAAAAACTTTAACCGCTAAAACCACCAGCGCAGTAAGCAGGAAGAGGCGCATAATGTTTTTCATAAGTCAGTTCATTTTAATATGAGAATTGAAATATGAAAAAAATAACCCTATAAATAAAATAAAATCACAAAAATTCGTTAAACAGCGTATTTTTTTAACACTTTAACGATGATTTATGTTATTTTAGAATAAAAATGTAGGAAAATATATGGTTTAGTCAATTATAGAAAAACCAGTATATGGTACTAAACAGTCTGGAATTTTTATACCATTTTCGGTTTGATAGTTTTCTAAAATACCAGCTAAAACTCGAGGTAATGCCAAAGCACTTCCATTTAAAGTATGCGCCAGTTCATTTTTACCATCACTGTTTTTAAAGCGTAATTTTAATCGGTTTGCCTGATAGGTTTCAAAATTAGACACACTCGATATTTCTAACCAACGGTCTTGTGCTGTAGAAAACACTTCAAAATCGTAAGTCATTGCCGAAGGAAAACCAGTATCTCCACCACACAATTTTAAAATTCTGTACGGTAAATTAAGCTCGCGTAAAATATTCTTAATGTGCTCCACCATACCATCGAAGGCCTTATAAGAGTTATCCGGATGCTCCACACGTATTATTTCCACTTTATCAAATTGGTGTAATCTATTTAATCCACGAACATGTGCACCATAACTTCCAGCTTCGCGTCTAAAACACGGTGTGTAACCTGTAATACCAATTGGTAAATCGGTTTCATTTAACAACACATCTCTAAACACATTGGTGCCCGGAACCTCTGCAGTTGGAATTAAATATAAGTCGTCCCGCGAATCGTGATACATTTGCCCTTCTTTGTCTGGTAATTGCCCAGTGCCATAGCAAGACGCTTCGTTTACTAACAGCGGTAATTGGTATTCTGTGTAACCTGCTGCTGTATTTTTATCTAAAAAATAAGCAATTAATGCGCGTTGTAGTCGTGCACCTTTTCCTTTGTAAACAGGAAAACCTGCACCAGAAATTTTATTGCCTAATTCAAAATCTATAATATCGTATTTTTTAGCTAATTCCCAATGTGGCGCTGCACCTTCGTAAAGTTTTGGCACTTCACCTTCATTAAAAACCTCCTCATTTTCGGCTTCCGATTTTCCTGCAGGAACAGATTCGTGAGGCACATTTGGCAATTGGTATAAAAGCCCTTGAAGTTTTTCGGCTGTAGCGTTTAAATCGTCAGAAAGCGTTTTAGAACTTTCTTTTAACGCACTCGTTTTCTCTTTTAAAACATTGGCCTCTGCTGCTTTTCCAGATTTGTACAAGATGCCTATTTCTTTAGACAAGGCATTAGATTCGGCTAATGTATTATCTAAATGTGTTTGCAATTCGCGGCGCGTTTCGTCTAAAGCAATTACTTGCTCTACTAAATCTTTAGCATCGAAATGACGTTTTGCCAAACCAGCAATTACTGCGGTTTTATTGTCTCTAATAAAAGGTACTTGTAACATATATTTTAGTTTGGGCGTTACCTAAAGGTCGGGCTATTCGCTATATCTTTTTGCAAAAAAAGCAAAAAGGATGCCGCTGCTATCCCTAACGCAAAAAAAGGTAATACTTATTTTAAAGTGGTAAAAGTAGTAAGATTTTGTTAGCCAAAAAACAAGTAATTGTATTAGTTTACTTTTTCGATGGTAATATCCAATCGTTATGTGTAAAGTAATTAAATTTTACATTGGCAAGATCTGTATTTACGTCTATTAATTGTTTATGTGGCTTACCATTAACACTAACTTTTGCATCTACAAAAACCTGTATATCTTCACCCTTTTTCTTGTACTCGTTTTTTAAATATTGCGCAAATTGCCAAATAGCATCTGGTTTAGAACTCGCCAGACGTATTTGTTTTTTTGTAAGATAATCGCGCATATTTACTGGTGTTTCTTCCTTCGTTTTGGTATTAACAACCTTAAAGGTGGTGTAACTGGATTTAGAACGAAGCATCATACGCCAAGAAAGTCTGTGACCTTCTTCTGTCCATAAAACATCGTCCTCTATAAAATGGTGGCGCAACGGTAAGGCTATTTGAATGATAAAATATAAACCGCCCAAACCAATTAAAACAGGTTTGTAGTTAGGTACAATAATTTCTGCTTTTGTGTATAATTCTTTTCGTTTTAAAAAGATGTTTCTAATAACCTCAGGCTCGAAAAAGAACAACGAAAACGCTAAAGACAGGTAAGGAAATACACCAACCTGAAAGACAAAAGAATTAAACAAATGAAAAAATATGGATGCAAAAAAAGCATACTTTCTTGTGGGTTTAAAAAGTAGCAATGGTATAATTAACCCATCAAACAAAATACCACCATAACCTACAAGATATGGCACAAAACTTTGTTGTAAAAGTCCACCAATAATTGGATAATTGGCTTTGCTCTGCATAAGCATGGTTGGCACACTTAAATCTAACCAATCTGGATACATTTTTGCTTTCGAAGCGTAAGTATAAAGGATTAATAACTGAATTACAAAAATCCATTTACACCAAGCTGGCATAGATATACTTTTAATTTTAGGATTTAATTTAGCATCTATAGAAGCATAGGTGTTAGCTGGTAAAATAGCCATAATACCAGTAAGTAAAACCAATAAATAGTAATGATTATTGTAAGACGATTTTTGCATAAAATACACACCGCTCCACATTAAAAAAAACATGATTATGCTTATTCTATACTTGTAACCAACCATAATTAATAAGCCAAAAATGCCCATTACAGCATAATACACATACATCCAGTTACCTGGAAGTGGTTGAAGCCACTCGAAACCTAAAAAAGTAAATGTAAACTTAGGTTCCACAAGAGTGCGCGTTATCCAACCGGTAAAAATGGACCCTACGGTTTCTAAAAAACATAATAGCCCAAAAATAATCCTGAATACCACTAAAGCACTATTGTCTATATGTTTAAAAAAAAATTTATTAAGCATGACTTTTAATATATGCTAAGGCGTTATTTTGGTCTATTACAAGTTGTTTTTTTAAAGTCTCGACAGAGTCGTACTTTTCTTCGTCTCGTAACCGTGTTATAAGCTCTATCTTTAATGTTTTATCATAAAGAGAGCCTTCAAAATTAAAAAAATGCACCTCTATGGTTTGCGTCGAACCATTAACGGTTGGGTTGGTACCAATATTCATCATCCCGAAAACATTTTTGCTTTCAATAATACATTTTACCACGTAAACACCTTGTTTAGGAATGAGTTTGTAAGATTCACTTATCTCTATATTTGCAGTGGGGAAATTTATAGTACGACCCAAACCTTTACCTTTTACAACCGTACCAGTAATAAAAAAGGCATAGCCTAAATAGCTGTTTGCTGTTTCAATATCGCCTTCTAATAAAGCTGCTCTTATTTTGGTAGAGCTTACGGCAACATCATCAATATCTTGAGCAGAAATTGCTTCGACATGAAAACCATAGTATTTACCAAACGTTTTTAAATCTTGAATATTAGCAGAGCGGTTTCTGCCAAAGTGATGGTCGTAACCAATAATAACATGTTTTGCATTAAGCTGATTTACCAAAATGGTTTTAACAAAATCTTCGGCCGTTACTCTTGAAAATTCTTTAGTAAATTTTTTAACAATTAAATTTTCTAAACCAAATTGATGCATAATTGCTTCCTTTTCATCAATTGTATTTATCAACTTGATGTCTGCATCTTTTTGCAATACCATTCTTGGATGCGGAAAAAAGGTAAGTATTGTTGGTTTTAATTTTTTTTGTTTTCCTACCTCAATAAGGCGCTCAATTATTTTTTGATGCCCAATATGCACACCATCGAAAGTGCCAATGGTAACTACGGTGTTTGTTTTCTCGGTTAAATCTGGTGTCAAGTAGTAAAAGTTTAAATACAAAAATAGAAAAAGCCAATTGAATATGTGTTCAATTGGCTTTAATTATTATAGGCGAATAGTCTATTCCTTAATTTTAAAACATAATTACAAAGTATTTGCTGCATTTTGAAAATATTAAGGATATCATTAGTAAATAATTAACTAAATTAGTGGTTCTAATCATTTTAAGCTTAAAATTATGAAAACAAAATTACCTATTGTACTATCAATAATTTTCCTGTTATTGACAAGTACTCTTGTAGCCCAAAGTGATGTTTGGGCTAAGACGACATTTAAAGACGGTACCGACGGCATCTCGCTTAAGAATTTGGATACTAAGAATTCTGCTGTGCTTCAATTAAATATAGAAAATTTGAAACTCCAATTAGCTGGAGCTCCGTTAAGAAGTTTATCGAACGGAAAATCTAATACTTTAGTTGGCTTTCCTTCTATTGATGGCAGGATGCAGAATTATCGGGTAGTAGAAACTCGTATTTTTTCTTCGGATGATAATGCAGCACAGCATCCAAATATTAAAACGTATTTAGGATCGTCAACCGATGGTTCAGGTACAAGAGTAAGATTTAGTGTAACACCTTTAGGTTTAAAGGCTATGATATCTGAGATAGGAAAAGAAACAGTTTATATTCAACCAATAACCAAAGTTTCTAACGGCCAATACATAGTGTATAACAGAACGGCACAACTTAATTCATCTGACACTTTTGAATGTCTAACCGAAGATGTTGAAATTTCTAAGCGAGTAATGACGAGTACCATGTCAAGAGATGCTAACGATCAATTATTAAGAACTTTTAGAATGGCAATGTCTGTAACCTCAGAATATACAAACTATTGGGATGATGGTAATGCTGGAAATGGAGATGCGCAACAAGATGCGCTAGCCCAAATGGTTTCTACATTAAATAGAACGAATGAAGTTTTTGAAGTTGATATGGCTATTACATTTCAATTAGTTGATACAACGGACGACCCTGCATTAGATTTAATTTATGTAGGTACAGACCCTTACGGTGGCAATTTAAATGGAGACTTACAAACAAACTTGACAGCTACAGTTGGTGAGTCAGATTACGACATAGGTCACTTATTAGCTTTTGCGGGTAATAATGGTAATGCTGGTTGCATAGGATGCGTATGTGAAAACGGTAAAGGCAGTGCGTTTTCGTCTCACTCATTTACAGATAATGATGGAGGACCTTATATGGCAGATTTTTTCGATATCGATTATGTGCCACATGAAATTGGTCACCAAATGGGAGCTAACCATACTTTTTCTTTTAACACAGAAGGAACCGGAGTTAATGCCGAACCTGGAAGTGGAACAAGCATAATGGGTTATGCTGGAATTACTGGTGGAAATGATGTACAAGACCATAGTGATCCTTATTTTCATTATCACAGTATCAATCAAATTCTTAATAATGTTACTAGTGGAGCTAATCAATGTGCCGTAACTACAGCCATAACCAATAATCCGCCTGTGGCAGATGCTGGTTCAGATTATACCATACCTAATGGTACAGCTTTTATTCTTAAAGGATCGGCAACCGATGCAGATGCAGGTGATGCACTAACATACACTTGGGAACAAATAGATAGTGGGCAAACCACTAACGGTCAGTTTGGTCCTACACATATGGGTCCAGTATGGCGATCGAGACCTCCAAGCACTTCGCCAGATAGATACATGCCAATTTTAAGCCGCGTTTTAAATGGGCAGTTAACAGAAACCAGTCCAGTGGAAACTGTAGATAATTCGTCATGGGAAACTGTTTCCACAGTAGCCAGAACCTTAAATTTTGCCTTAACTGTTAGAGATCGCTCTGAAACTGGAGGCGTAGGGCAGATGCCACAAACAAATTTTGATACTATGTTAGTTACTGTTGATGGTACTTCTGGACCTTTTGAAGTAACATCGCAAACAACAAATGAAACTTGGGACGCAGGCTCTACACAAACAGTAACTTGGAACGTTGCCGGTTCAGATGGTGGAGCGGTAAATACTCCTACAGTTAATATTTTACTGTCTGTAGATGGTGGTTTAACATTCCCATTTACAATGGCTACCGATGTTCCTAATGATGGGTCGCATGATGTAACAGTACCTGTAACAGGTGGAGATACTAACACGGCAAGAGTGATAGTAGAAGGTAATAATAATATATTTTATGCAGTAAATTCAACAAATTTCTCTATTCAAGAATCAGAATTTGTAATAACACCAGATTCAAATCGAATTGATGTATGTAGTCCTGCAGATGCAGTTTATACTTTTACATACAACACTTTTCTGAATTTTATGGACACAACTAATTTTACAGTAACAGGATTACCGGCTGGAGCTACTGCAGTTATTAATCCTTCTTCTGCCACAGCAGATGGGACTACGGGTACTGTTACAGTATCTGGAACAGGATCTTTAGCTTTAGGTTCTTATTCATTTAATTTAGTTGGTACATCTGGATCGATAACTAAATCTACATTATTAACTCTTAATGTTTTCGATGCTTCTTTAGCGCCTACAACATTAGTTTCTCCTGTAGATGGAGCAGTAGATGTTTCGTCAGATGGAATGTTAACTTGGAATATAGATGTAAATGCTCAAGATTACTTTGTAGAGGTGGCGAGTGATGCAGGATTCTCTACAATTGTGGAATCTGCTACAGTACAAACAAATTCTTACACAACAACGATGCTGGCATCTAATACGCAATATTTTTGGAGAGTAACAGCTTCTAACCAATGTGCTACAGCTGCAGCATCTGCAATTTTTAACTTTACTACTGCAAATATCTCGTGTAATAACTTATTTACTGCAACAGATACACCTATTACTATTGCAAGTAGTGGAGCAAATGCAAACTATACATCGGTTATAACCATTACAGATGATTTACCAATTACAGATGTGAACGTTTTAATTACAATAGAACATGATTGGAATAATGATTTAGATATATTTTTAATTAGCCCAAGTGGTACATCTGTTGAGTTAAGTACAGATAATGGGGCTTCGGGCGATGATGATTATACTAATACAGTTTTCGATCAAGAAGCGTCTGCCTCAATAACAACAGGAACCTCACCATTCACGGGTACATTTATACCTGAAGGCGACTTATCTACTTTATATGGTGAAATGACTGCTGGAGATTGGACACTATCTGTTGATGACGATTTTGGCCCTGCAGATGGAGGAACAATTATTGAATTTACATTAGATTTTTGTGTGCAAGGTTCGTTATCTGTAGAGGAATTTAACTCGACTATTTCTAATTTCTCTGTCTATCCAAACCCTAACAATGGTTCGTTCAATGTCATGCTTAACGGAGCATCTAATGACGATATTAACATTTCGGTTTTCGATATTAGAGGAAGACGTGTATTTAATGAAATCTACAACAGTTCACCAGCATTTAATCAAACTATTAATTTAGAAAATGTACAATCTGGAATGTATATGTTACAAGTTTCAGATGGCGCAATTACTGAAACAAAAAAGGTAATTGTAAAATAGTAATTAATTAATTTTAAATGAAAAGGGAGCTAAATGAGCTCCCTTTTTTATTATTTACCATTAAAACCATTCATAGTATTATTTATACCTGCAAGTGCAAAAGATTTAATAAGTTCTGTAGATTTTTCTAAGCGTTCTTTTAGTTTGGCTTCTTCCTCTGCTGTCCATTCGCCTAACACGTAATCGACTTGCCTGCCTTTGCTAAAAGCATCGCTAATACCAAACCTAAAACGGTTGTATTTATTGGTATTTAATTTGTCTTGTGTGTCTTTTAAGCCGTTATGTCCACCATCGCTACCTTTGGTTTTAACACGAATACTCCCGAAAGGCAGGTTTAAATCGTCCGTTATAACAAGCAAATTTTCTAAGGGAATTTTTTCTTTATTGAGCCAGTATACTATGGCTTTTCCGCTTAAGTTCATATAGGTATTTGGTTTAAGGAATATGAACGTGCGACCTTTTAATTTATAGGTAGTTATGTCGCCAAGCTTTTGTGTTTCGAAGGTTAACTCTTCTTTTTCGGCAAAATAATCTAAAATTTTAAAACCAATGTTATGGCGCGTGTGTTGGTATTTTTCGCCAATGTTTCCTAAGCCAACAATTAAAAATTTTTTCATGGAATTGGTATTTTCAATAGTATTTGCATGTTCTTTATTTTTAAAGAAAGTATATAACCATTTAAACATATTGAAATTTGTTTTTAGTAAAAATAAAAAAGCATCCTGAATAAATCAGAATGCTTTTGTGTAATTTACAGAATGTAGTGATTATTCTTTCACTGCAGCTACGTCATCTGTTTGTGTAGATGGTACATCTCCAGCTTCAGTTCCTTCTTCTCCTTCTTCTTCTTCATCCTCATCTTCAACTATGGCTTGTCTAGAACGTCTTACTAAACAAACAACAGTGTTGTCTGGGTGCATAAAAGTGTAATCTTCGGTTGCTAATTTAGTGATGTAAAGTTTGTTTCCAATCTTCATATCTTCAATATTAACATCGATATAATCTGGTAAGTTTCCTGGTAAAGCTTTAACTCTTAAGCTACGGTTGTTTTTACGTAACACACCACCATTTCTAACACCTTTAGGGTTTCCTATAAAGTTAACAGGAATATCCATAGTAATTTCTTTGTCTTCGAATACCTGGTAGAAATCTACGTGTAGAATTCTATCTGTTACAGGGTGAAATTGAATGTCTTGTAAGATAGCATTAAAAGTGTCTCCACCTTCTATTTCTATTACAACTGTATGCGCATTAGGTGTGTACACCAATTTAGAGAATGCTAATTCAGGTGCCGAGAAATGCACTGCCTTGTCTCCTCCGTATAATACGCAAGGAACCTGACCAGCATTACGTAAGGCTTTTGTTGCTTTCTTGCCCACGCTTTCTCTTTGAGATCCGTTGATTGTAATTGATTTCATTGTTGTTATTTAAATTTAATTATTAATATACTTTTTTACTTATAGAATACCAGTTGCTTTCCGTTTTGGGAAGTTGAGGTAAACTACATTAAAAACTTAGAGCTAATAGACTTATTAAAATGAACATTATGCATTACTTCTGCAAATAAATCTGCACAACTAATTACTCTTATTTTTTTACTTTCTTGTCTAAGCGGAATCGAATCTGTAACAATTAATTCCTCTAACTTAGAATTTTCTAATCTTTCGTATGCATTGCCAGATAAAATAGGATGGGTACAAATTGCTCTAACGCTCAATGCACCACGTTCCATCATTAAATCGGCTGCTTTTGTTAATGTGCCAGCGGTATCAACCATATCGTCTACCAATACAACATTTTTACCTGTAACATCACCAATAAGTTCCATATGCGAAATTACATTGGCTTTAGCACGCTGTTTGTAACATATTACCACATCGCTTTCTAATGCTTTAGAGTAAGCGTATGCTCTTTTGCTTCCTCCCATATCTGGAGAGGCAATGGTTAAATTATCGAGATTTAACTCTCTTAAATATGGTAAAAATACGGTAGATGCAAATAAATGATCTACTGGTTTTTCAAAGAACCCTTGAATTTGGTCTGCATGCAAATCCATTGTTATAATTCGAGTAGCTCCTGCTGTTTCCAACATTTTAGCAACTAATTTTGCTGCAATTGGTACTCTTGGCTTGTCTTTTCTGTCTTGTCGTGCCCAACCAAAATACGGTAAAACTGCAGTAATATGTCTTGCAGAAGCACGTTTGGCAGCATCTATCATTAATAACATTTCCATTAAATTCTCCGAACTTGGATTGGTCGATCCAATAATAAAAATTCTGGTACCACGTATAGACTCTTCGTAAGATGGTTGAAATTCACCATCACTATAAGTCGAGGTAATTACATTACCTAATTCTGCACCATAAGCAGCTGCAATTTTCTCGGCCAAAGCTCTACTCTGGGTTATTGAAAAAATTTTTGCGTCTGGCTTAGTATTTGGCATCGTAAAAATGTTTTAAAGTAGTGATAAACACTACGTTATTTTTAATGAGGTGCAAATTTAGAATTATTTTTTCATCTATAAAGCATAATCACTACTATTTTTAGGGCATTTAATTAAAAAAGATATATTTTTGTGTTCTGTTAATTGCTCAAGTGGCGGAATTGGTAGACGCGCTGGATTCAAAATCCAGTTCTTTCGAGAGTGTGGGTTCGATTCCCACCTTGAGTACTAAAAGCTTCAACAATTATGTTGAAGCTTTTTTGTTATTGAGTTAAAACATTTTTTATTTCGCATAAATACCGAAGCTGCACCTGATAGTATTATGGGCTTTATAATTTCCTTATAAAAGATTTAATCTCCTAATTAATAATCTCTCATTTTGTCCTTACGCTTACGTAATTGGCGTTCAAGGTCATTTATGGATTCCGAAATGGAATCCGCAAAATTGTCGTGGCTTGCTTCAGCGAATAATCGTGGGCCAGGAAGACTCAATCTAATATTACATATTTTCCCTGTCTCGTCGGAAGACGTGTTTTCAAGTTTAAAAAATACATCTGCACGAATAACCATATCATATTTTAAACCCAGTTGCTCTAATTTCTCATTAGCCATATCTTCTAAAGGTTGGCTTGTCTTAACATCGTGATATTCAAAGATTACTTGCATAGTATTATATGATTTATGTTAAAATGAAAGACAATTAATTATTGCAATTAACCATCCAGCCAATGCCGTATTTATCGCTACATCTTCCAAAATGTCCCCATTCTCGTTCCCTGAAATTGTGGTGCACTTGACCCCCTTTTGAAAGCGCATTGAACAATTTTTTAGCTTCATCGGCAGTATTAACGTCGACACTCATGTGAATTTGATTGCCATGATTAATAGGAGTGTCTGGCGAAGCATCATAAGCCATAAAATGAATTCCTTTACCTTTTAGTTCTGCATGTTGTAACTTTAGACGAAACGATGAGGGCACATCTATTTTTTGATCCTCATAGGTTTGACGATTTTTAATTTCTGCATTGAAGATATCACTGTAATAGTTGAGCGCTTCTTGACAATTACCATTAAAGGCTAAATAAGCTTGTACATTCATAATTTTATGATTTTAATAAAAATATGGTCTTTTTATTACAATCCTTGACCCTAAAGCGATAACTTTTGTTGCTAAAGGATTACAAATCTACAGGGTATAATTCCGAGCGAGTAGCTCGTTACGTTTTTGTAACTTCGTAATAGTATTGCCTCAACAACGCGTTGTATTTTAGGCAAATAAAAAAATTCTTAACTTTAAATATATGAGCCAAAATCCTGAAAGATATTATATGATTTTCGAAAAATGGAGCATGGATTCAAACCAATGGTCAATGCTGATTGATGGAAGCGCTTTACTGTTGGCTTTTTTTGGCGTGCTTCTAGGGTTTTTTATATATAAAAAACAGCGAAGGGATAATGCTAAAGATGCTTTTGAGTTTTTTCAGTCTTCATTGCCAGAACTTATACAATCTATAGACGAGGCTATTGTAGATCTTAAAGAATTTAATAATTCTCTTAATTTGGATGGTTTTGTAAATCCAATATTATCTGCCTCATTAAATGATAAATTTTTAACAAAAATTAATATCGTGCATTTAAATAGGTATTATAGAAATTACCAAAAAAACAGGCTCTCATATTTTAAACAATTGTTGGTCGATTCTAACTTTTTTGGCGATTATCACTCCTATATCTCCAAAGAAATCAACTTTTTTAGAAACAATTATCAACAAAAGAAAAGCACGTATTCTAAATGGCGTTTGTTGCGTTCAAAAGAATTTTTTTCTCAAATTAATGAAGAGAGTGAGAATTTGGCATACAAAGAATTCTATTCTAATTGGTTGATAAATTTCAATCAGAGTCTCTCTGCTTTTAAGTCTAAAGATAAAGGAGAATTATTAAGGAATAAAACTAAAGCAGACCTTATAATGAGTCAAATCGATAATTTGTCTCAGGATATTTTACCATTTTTAAATGATAGTAAAAATGCTAAAGAAGTAAGTTTTCTTGCGAATAGATTAGTTGTAGTCAATAAGGAAATAACTCAAATGAAAGCAAAAATCCGACAGGTTTTGGAAAAGGATATAAAGAGATTTGAGAATATTCTTTCCAATATGGAAAACTTGATAGAATAAAAAGAACTATAGTATATTAACATTAAAATCATCGTGAATGCTATTAATATTTTAACCTAATAGCATAATGGTTTTAATCCTTAATATTAGTTGTCATTGTTTTCAACTTTCTCCTTACCATTCTTAATTTTATCATTTACATCATCCTTTTCTTCCTCGTTTAAAGTGCCTTCGGTTTCAGATTTTTTTTCACTCTTATGAAAAATTTCGTAATACACTCCAAAGTGGTCGCTTCCAAAGTGTTTTGTTCGTTCCATTTTACCAACATAGAGGTCTTTTGTTATGAAGAGATGATCCAACGGAAAGCGCATTAATCGATAACCTGCATGATAGGTTGCAAAGAATCCTCTTCCTACTCTTGGGTCAATCATTTTAGTCATTTTCTTAAAAAGTCGGGTGGTCTGGCTCCAAACTACATCATTCATGTCTCCACAAACCACACATGGTTTTGTTAAATCCCGAATGTGTTTTCCTGTAAGCATAAGTTCGGCGTCCTGTTCTTTGGAAGTTTCATTCTCTGTGGGACTAGGTGGTGCAGGATGTAAACAAGCAAAGAAAATAGATGCGTTTTCGGTTATCGAATAATCGAAATATATAGACGGAATATCATCCTCAACCTGAAATTGGGTGGAGACATTTTTAAGTTCATTTTTTGAATATAAATGCATTCCGTAAAGATTTTCCAGTGGAACTTTTACTGTAAAAGGATAATTTCCTTCAATTTTAGATAATGCATTCTCCCATTCTTTATTACTTTCCATTGTAAGCACAAGGTCCGGATCGTATTCCTCAATAATATGTATTAATTTATTATATTGTGTATTGGTTTGTAGTACATTTACCGCAAGAATTGAGACCATTCCATCACTGTCGCTTGATGTATCTCTTCGCTTTTGCAATTTAGTATATGGCAGTACCTTAATTAATTGATAAACCATTGCGACCAAAAGGCCCGCTATCAATATATATTGAAACAAATTATATTGTTTCTCGAAGATTAAGATAAGTATTAACAAGATTATTTCAATACCTATGGACTGCAATCTTACAAAATCGGCAGTCCTAAAAAACCAATGAGTAAGTCCTGTGGTAGGTAAAAAAGGCGTGATTATAAAAACTATACTAACAATATAAATGGCAATCATAAGTATAAAAGTAAACCATTTGTATTGATTATTCTTTCTTTTTGCAAATGAAATTAAAAATTGAATAATTACAATTATTCGGCGATTCTCACATCAAACGTTCTAACTTCATATTCATCTATAATGACTTTGTTAATTATGCATGTTCTATTCAAACTTGTAGAGACTCTATAATGTTACAAATAGATTTACTTTTAATCAATAGCTTAACATGGTGTTAAGAGGACCACAGAAGAATTAAGTTGTGTCACTATAACAGCCTCTATAAGAGAAGCTGTTTTTAGTGATTTATTTTAAGATTTAAGGATAAGCAATGCATTACTCTTCTTCTTCTTCGTTACTTCCCTTTTTATATTCTGTCACTTTTGTTTTTTGTTCTTCAATATCAGAAGTTTCTCCTTTAGCTATTCCTTTCGCATGAGGTATTGGGTGTTTGCCGATTGTTTTGTCGTAATTAGGTGTTTTCATAATATTTTTTTTAATTGTTAATTGAGTTATTGATAGGGTTGCACATCAAGTATTTGTTTAGATTATAATTTGGAGTTAGTAAATATATTTTCTTTTAAACTCCCTAATTGTTATTTGCGCAATTGTAAACAAATGATTTTCTTATAAGCTACGCTTATTAAAACAAATTAAGCAGGGATTTACATTATTTAACATAATTCTGTCAAATAAATAATAATCGAATAGCTTGTTTTCTTGATAGATTGTAAGTTTTCAAAATAGAAGTAAAAAACTCCATTTTTTTTATGGTATATTAAGACTCATACTTTACTCGTTTTTAGGAAATCAATATTATTTTCCGCTCTAATTCTTTTTGTTCAATGGAAAGTTATGTTTCTATTTTCTATCGATATTAAACCTTCTACCATATTATTAGTCTATATTTTATATCTTTTCGCATATGGAAGCTTCACATTTAAAACATTTATATTCAAGGATTGGGTTTGGGCTTAACCAAATGCAATATCAATCGCTTTTAGGTAAATCTAAAACCGAAATGGTGTCTGCTATTTTCTTGAATTCTAAAGAAACCACTCCATTAACAATAGATTTATCTGCTTACAACCAATACCTCTCAATGAAATCTATGAATACTGGAGATAATGAGGCATTAAGGAAATTAGCAAAAAAAAGCAGACAGGACATAAAGAAATTTAATTATGCTTGGCTTGAGCGCTTAAGAGATACAGATCAAGAATTAAGAGAAAAAATGACGCTTTTTTGGGCAAACATATTTGTTTGTAAGGATAATAATGTTTTATACGTTCAGCAATATAATAATATACTAAGATCACATGCTTTGGGCAATTTTGGCGATTTTGTTAAGTCCGTGGCAAAATCTGCCGCTATGAGCAAGTATCTTAATAACAAGCAAAACAGAAAAGATAGTCCCAACGAAAACTTTGCAAGAGAACTCATGGAACTCTTTACTTTGGGTGTTGGTAATTATACAGAAAAAGATATTAAAGAGTCTGCAAGAGCATTTACAGGTTGGGCTTTTAAAAAAGATGGTAGCTTTCTGTTAAGACGCAAGAAACACGATGATGGTATTAAAACTTTTATGGGTGTTACGGGTAACTTAAATGGTGAAGATATAATTGATATCATTTTAACTCAAAAACAGTGCGCCAGGTTTATTTGTGGTAAAATCTACACTTATTTTATTAATCCGAAAGTAGACGAAGCACGTTTAGAAAGCCTAACCAATGTATTTTATAAAGATTATAATATAGAAAATTTGATGCGTCATATTGTGGCTTCAGATTGGTTTTATGATGAAAAAAACAGAGGTGTTAAAATTAAATCGCCAGTTGAATTGCTTATTGGCATTCAACGCATAGTGCCAGTAAGTTTTCAGAAGAAAAAACAAGTATTATATCTTCAGAAAATAATGGGTCAAACACTATTAGACCCACCAAATGTGGCTGGTTGGAAACAGGATAGATATTGGATTGATGGCAACACATTAATGGTTAGAATGAAACTTGCAGCACTATTATTAAATAACGCCATAATTAATGTAGATGTAAAAGGAGAATTTGAAGATTCTTTTGAAGCCTATTACGCTCAAGAACGTAAGAAGAATAAATTTTTAAAAGTTGCATCTAACTGGGATAAATTTTACAAGGCATATGGTTCTCTGTCTCATGAAGAATTAAAAAGTTTACTTATAGTTTCTAAAATCGATAAAGACACAGAGCGGTTTTTAGCCAATTTATCTACAAAAGATAACAAGGAATACATGATTCAATTAATGTCGTTACCAGAATATCAATTATGCTAAATTTAAAGCTATGAAAAGACGTGATTTTATTAAACAAAGTAGTTTAGCGAGTAGCTTGTTTTTTGTACCAAGTTTTGTAAAGGCTTTTGAAACTGTAGCACGAGATGTTTTGGGATATAAAAAGTTAGTTATCATTCAGCTTTCTGGTGGTAACGATGGTTTAAATACCATTATTCCATATACTAATGATATTTATTACAATAGCAGACCATCGTTAGCCATTACTAAACCTAACGTTTTAAAAATTAATGATGAATTAGGGTTTAATAAAAAATTGGCGCCACTTAAAGATTTATACGACAAAGGATATTTATCCATTATTAATAATGTGGGTTATCCCAATCCAGATCGTTCTCATTTTAGATCAACAGACATTTGGCAAACGGCAAGTGATAGCGACCAATATTTAAACACAGGATGGTTAGGTAGGTATATAGATAATTATGGAAAAATGCCATATTCGGGAATAGAAATAGACGATAGTTTATCGTTAATTTTAAAAGGAGAAAAAATTAATGGTATTGCGACTAAAAATCCTGCTATTTTAAATAGAAATATGAATACACCATATTTCGAGAATATACTAAAACAACAAACCGATGAGCATTTAAGTGAGCATAATTTAGGCTATTTGTATAAAACCATGATAGAAGCAAAATCTTCTGCTAAATACATTTTTGAAACTTCAAAAACGTACACTTCAAAGTTTGAATATCCGCAAAACCCATTTGGGAGACAACTAAAAACAACAGCTCAATTTATTAATTCTGGAATTAAAAGTCGAGTATATTATGTGTCTATGGGTGGTTTTGATACGCACGTAAACCAAGCTAACAGACAAGAAAAACTATTAAGTGTTTATGCAGATGCTATGGCTGTGTTTATAAAAGACCTTGAAAAGAGCGATACATTTAAAGATACTTTGGTATTAACATTTTCAGAATTTGGAAGACGTGTAAAACAAAATGCAGCCAATGGTACAGATCATGGTGCAGCTAATAATGTTTTTATAATAGGAAAAAATTTAAGAACGCCAGGTTTTTATAATGAAGCACCAAATCTCTTTAATTTAGATAAAAATAACGATTTAAAATACACTGTAGATTTTAGGTCTATTTATGCAACAGTATTAAAAAATTGGTTGGAAGTTAACGATGCACAAATCTTAAATAAATCTTTCGAAACTTTAAAATTTATATAATACACTAGTAAAATAGATGATTTTCATACCAGAAACTGTGAGTTTTGAGGCCTAAAAATTAAGTAACCCATTGTGTTCTGATTTAGAAAATGAAAATAATACAACAACTACTGTAGTTGTGGCATTCCATAAGTTCTCACTTAATTTACTTCGACAGCATAGTAGCAGTAGCTACGGTTCTAAAACCTAAATGGTCTGATCCGGAATCTTTACTGGTAGACATACGAGCAGAAATTCTATAACTGGCGCAATATGAGTCGTGACATAAGTAAGAGCCGCCTTTCATTACCATTTCTACCTGATATGGATTTTGTGGATTGTAATAACTATCCGCTCCAGCAGGATTTACAATTGGTTCTGCATTATTAAGGGATTGGTAATAATTACTATTATAAACATCAGAGGTCCATTCCCAAACATTACCTAACATATCATAAATTCCAATACTATTAGGTTTATAAGATTTTACCGGAGACATATAGGTAAAACCATCTAAATCTTCATTTTTGGTAGGAAATGTCCCTTGCCATGTGTTGGCATTTTCATTTAATAAAGTTGCATCATCTCCCCAGGTATATATCGTGTTTGTACCATCTCCTTGGGCAGCAGCTTCCCATTCGGCTTCGGTTGGTAATCTTCTGTTAGCCCATTTGCAATACGCTAAAGCATCCTCAAAAGCGACATGTACTACAGGAAAATTATCTTTGCCTTTTATGTTGCTTTTAGGGCCTTCTGGGTGTTTCCAGTTAGCACCAATTTTCCAGGTCCACCACTGTGAGTAGTTGGCCATATTTACAACTGCATTCACATTTTTATTAAAAATTAAACTACCAGGCTGTAAAATAGAGTCGTGAGGTTTTGGAGTGTTTTCTGGTAACTCTTGCTTCATAGTTTCCCAATTTATTGGTCTCTCTGCTACAGTTACATAGTTTGTAGCCTCTACAAACGCTCTAAACTGTTGGTTTGTAACTTCAGTAATATCTATAAAAAATCCATCTACACTTACTTGGTGTGCTGGTTTTTCTCTTGGCATGGCAAAATCATCTGTTGTTTTTGCACCTTGTGTAAAGGTCGTTCCTTTAACCCAAACCATACCTTCTGGAGTTACAATACTATCGGGCTTCTCTACCAATAGTGTGAGCTCAACTTCTTGTTTAGGTGTGCTTTCAATTTTTTTGTTTAAAGTTTCTTTTTTATCGCTCTTACAGGATGTTATAAAGAGAAGAAAAAAAACAGCTATTATATAATTTAATTTTATAGACATTAAATAAGACTTTTCGAGATGAATTATATTTTAATTACATTTAAGAATTAAACACAAACAAATATAAACATTGAATTTAAAAACAGTTCTATTTTTATGCATCTTAACTTTAATTAGCGTCTGTTCTTTTTCTCAAACCAACGTTAAATTTCAGCAATTAAGAGGAGAAAATGTGCCTACTCAGAGTATTACTTATGCTATTGACCAAGACAATTATGGAAATATCTGGATTGGATCGGAAGAAGGCGTATTAAAACATAACTCGCAATATTATATTATTTATAATACTTATAAAGGGTTGCCACCATCTATGAGCAACCGTACTAAAGAAGTGTTTGTAGATACTAACGGACGAGTTTGGATTGGTTTAGAAAAAGGGATTTGTATTTATAATAAAAATTTAGACAGATTTGAGCTGGTAAATATAGAAGGCGATTTAAATCCTGTATTGATTAATGTTATTACCGAAGATAAAGAGAATACAATTTGGGTTGGTGCCTATAATGGATTATGGAAAATTGAGACCAATGCAGAAACCAAAACAGCAAGGCGTTTGGTTGCCAATCACAACATACAAGCATTAGAATATTTTGACAATAAGTTAGTAATTGGAACCACTAAAGGATTATTTAATTTTGATTTAAAGACGGAGAATTTAAAAGAAATATCCACAACTACCGAAAATAAAAACGTCACTACCATCTCTAATGTCGATAATAAAATATTGGTGGGAAGTAAAAATGGGTTTTTAGGTCAATTAAATAATGATTTTAGCGCATTAGATGCTATAAATTTAGAATTTAGATTAAAAGATCCAATAACCAAAATTTTAAAAAGCACCAATAATACATTACTAATTGCAACAGATGGTAATGGAATTTACGAAGTTAGCCCATCCTTTAAAACCAATAATCATTTTACAGAAAATGTAAATCAAAGTCATTCATTATCCAGTAATGGTGTTTATGATATGTGTATTGATAGAGAAAATATTTTATGGGTAGCAACTTATGGAGGAGGCGTTGATTATTATAATTCTAATCAACTACCAGTCACTAACATTACTCATGAAATAAATAACGAAAATAGTATTATTACCAATTTTACCAGAGCCATTGCAAAAGACAATAACGGTAATTTTTGGTTTGGTACTAAAAAAGGATTGAGTATATGGAATCCTGAAAACAATAAATGGAGACATATAGAAAACCTTTCTCAGGATACCTCTGAAAATGAAACCATAATCCTGGCAATAATAAGGGATGATGACTATATGTGGGTTGGTACCTATAACGAGGGGTTGTTTAAAATTAACGCTGAAACCTTACAAATAAAAGCGTACAATATAGCGGAAGGATTCGATATCGTTGAAAAAATATACGCACTCCATAAAGATAATGAGGGAAATATTTGGATAGGAGGTATAGAAAAAGATTTAACAGTTTTAGAGAAAGACGATGTTATTTACAAATACCCAATACAACAGATTAAATCTATTTCAGAAAACAAAAATGGAGAACTTTTAATTTCATGTAGACAAGGCGTGTATAAAATTAATCACGCCAATAAAACTTTTGGTCTCATTGAAGATTTAATTCCAGACAATGGTAATCTATCCTATTCTTCTGTAAATGCCACCGAACAATTGGATGATAATAACATGCTTATTGCCACAAATGGTGATGGGTTATTATTTTATAATTCGAACACAAAAAAAGTAAAGAAATTAACTATAATAGATGGTATGCCGTCAGATATCGTGCAAGGCTTAGTTAAAACAGATAATAACACCATCTGGGCAAGTACTACAAAAGGAATTGCTAAAATTAAGCTTACCAATAAAGATACTATTATCGATGTTTACGATAAAAAGGATGGCTTAGCAAGTACCGAATTTAATTATGGAAGTTATTCTAAATTAGACAATAATCTTTTAGCATTTGGAGGGATTGATGGCGTAACGATGTTTAATCCAGAAACCATTGAAGAACAGTTATATAAGCCTGAAATTATCTTTAATTCGCTTAAACTCTCTAACAAATTAATAGCCCCAAACGAAACGCCTTTACAAAAGCATATTAACCAAACCAATTACTTAGAATTAAGCCACAAGGAAAATTCTTTAGAAATAGAGTTTACAGGTATTTTGCACAGTGCACCATCTAAAGTGAAATACCAATGGAAGTTAGAGGGTTTCGATAACCAATGGTCACCGCTAACAAATCAAAACTTTGCGACCTATACCAATTTAAGTCCAGGAGACTATCTTTTTAAAGTAAAAGCATTTAATAAAAATGAAGCATATGCCACCCAAAGAGAGTTAAAAATTAATATCACGACACCTTGGTGGTCCTCCACTGTTGCCTATATTATTTACGCTCTTATAACCATAGCTTTATTATATACAATGATTCATGTTACGAATTTAATAGTTAAAAAGAAAAATGCCGATCAGCAAATCGATTTTTTTAACAACGTAACACATGAGATTAAAACACCTTTAGCAATTTTAATATCATCTTTAGACAATGTCACTGAGAATGTCGATTCTACAGCAGATTCTAAAGAACGTATTAAAACAACCATAAAACGCATAAATTCACTTTTCGAGCAAATGTTGAATTTTGAAAAAGTAACTGCAGATAATAATACTATACAAGATATTTCAAAAATCGATGTCTACGCTCAAATAACGCAGCGTATTTATAATTTTAATCCGTTAACTAAAGATCAAAATCTAAATATTGTTTTCGAGAACGCATGGAGCGAAGACTTTTATTTTAATAAAGAAAGTTTTGATAAAATACTTTTAAACCTTATTTCTAATGCCATTAAATATTCTTTCGAAAATGGAAAAATTACTATTAATACAAGTAAAACTGAAAATGGAGATTTAAAAATTGAAATTAAAGACGAAGGGTTGGGCATTCCAAAAGACCAACAAAAATATATCTTAAACCGTTATTACAGAGCAAGAAATGCTATAAATAGTCAGCGACCAGGAACAGGATTAGGCTTAATCTTGGTTAAAAAATTACTTGAAAAAACAGGCGGTAGTATAAGTTTTATAAGTAAAGAAAATAAGGGAACAACCTTTGTTGTGCTTTTAAATAACTTAAAAGAAAAATACATTCCTGTAGAAGAGAACATAGAAAATAAAGAGAACAATAAGGGTATAACCCAAAACAGCGCAGAATTATCAGAATTTAGCGATAGTAAAATTTTAATAGTCGAAGATAACGATGAGTTAAGAACCTCACTGGCAAATACCTTAGCAACCTACTTTCAGGTTTACGAAGCAGCAAATGGTAACGAAGGGCTTGAAACTGCATTACAAATTTTCCCAGATATAATTCTTACAGATTTAATTATGCCAGAAATGGATGGCATGCAAATGGCAAAACAGCTTAAAAGCGATATAAGTTTAAATCACATTCCGGTATTCATGCTTACGGTGCTTCAAAATTCCGATCAAAAATTAGAAAGTATAAAGAGTGGTATTTCAGAATACATAGAAAAGCCAATAGATATCAAACTATTACTGGCTAAATTAATTAATACGCTAAAATGGCAACAAAAATTAAGAGATAAATATGTAAAGGATAGTGATGCAGATACAGCAGAGCTTTTTAGAAATAAAAACGACCAGGAGTTTCTTCAAAATTTAGAAAAAACAATTGTAGAAAATATTGAGAGCGACTCGTTTTCGGTACATGATTTGTCTAATAGTGTAGGTATGAGTAGAACCTCCTTATATATGAAACTTAAAAATTTAGTCGATTTATCACCACAAGATTTCATTATTCATACTAAATTAAAGCTTGCTAAAAATTTATTAATTAAAGGCGATTTAAGCATTAAAGAAGTGGCTTATCAATCTGGTTTTTCCAACCCTAAATATTTTAGTACCTCCTTTAAAAAATTCTACCGAATGACTCCAAGTGGGTTTATAGAGAGCCTTAAAAAAAGTTAATAAAAGGTATTTTCTTAATCTCAATTTTATAATTTTCATATCAACACAAAAAGTTGTTCAATTTTAACAAATGTGTAATTATCGGCTGTTTAGATTGTGTATTTAACACATTTTGACAATAAAGAGACCATTTGTGATGCATTTTAAAACCTTAAACATTAGGATTAAATTAGTTTAGCATAAATTAATTAACTTATTATGAAAAAATATTTTTGTCTACTAATGTTACTGCCTTTGGTTGCTTTGGCACAACAGACTATAAATGGTACTGTAACAGATAGTGAAAGTTTTCCTTTACCAGGTGCATCAATATTAGTTAAAGGAACCACAACTGGTGAAATAACAAATTTTGAAGGCGAATTCACCCTCAATCTAAACACAACTCCTGCAACATTAGTAGTAAGTTATATAGGCTATGCTACCCAAGAAATAGAAATTACAGATCAAACATCTGTAAATATTGTTTTAGAGAATAGTCAGGAACGTTTAGACGAAGTCGTGTTAATTGGTTATGGCGAAGTAAAAAAGGGAGATTTAACAGGAGCTATAACATCTATAAAACAAAATGAAGATTTAGTAGCACAGGCTAATAGTGTTGAAAATTTAATACAAGGTAGAGCAGCTGGTGTTTTAGTACAAAGCGGTTTCGAGCCTGGTGCGCCAAACAGTATAAAAATTAGAGGACTTAATAGTTTAACAGGAAATACAGAGCCACTTTATGTAATTGATGGCATTATAGTAGATTCTGCAACCGAAGATACATTAGATCCGCTTTCAAGTGGTAGCAGCTATTTATCTCCACAAGGAGGAATTACAGGATTAAATCCAAGAGATATAGAAAGTATTGAAATTTTAAAAGATGCTTCTGCAACAGCAATATATGGATCTCGAGGTGCAAATGGCGTAATTATTATTACAACCAAAAAAGGTAAACCTGGAGAAACAACATTTAATTTTAATACCTCGACTCGAATAGGGAATATTACCAATAATATCGATGTACTTAGTACTAGTGATTATGTAAATTACCAAAACGATGTGAGAGCAAACCAAGGGTTTAATCCTAATTATTATATCTATCCAGATGGCAGTATTGCTAACTTTCAAATGGATGAACAATTCATGATAGATAATGCAGGTACTATTGAAAGAATTCAAGGTGTCGATTGGAGTAACGATACGTACCGAACCTCAATCACTACTAAATATCGACTTTCTGCATCTGGAGGAGGTGAAAATAGCAATTATTATATTTCTGGTGGTTATTTAAAAAATGAAGGCATTATTCCAAGAGCAGTTGCTAAAAGCACAGATTTTAATATTAAATTAATCAATAATTTAACAGATAAGGTAGAACTTACTACAAAAATAGCAGCGGCTTTTACCAATAATTTTGCTTCTAAAGGCACAGATAATTTGGGAGGCACAAGTAATAGTTTAATCAGGCAAGTCATATCTGGAGTGCCCATTATAGGAGCTGAAGATAATTTTGAAGGAGACGAATTTGATATTAGTTTAGATGGGCCTCGAGCTTGGATTTCAGATTACGATGATGAGTCTACCGAAACACGTTTATTAGGATCCCTAGGTTTAAAATATGAACTGTCTAAAGCATTTACATACAAACTAGCAATTGGTACAGATTATAGAGTTAAAGAAAGACAGGTATGGTATGGCACTGCCTTACGTAGAGGCTCACTTGCAAATGGTGAAGCTGGTTTAAGTAATTTAAAGCGATTTAGATATAATGTCGATAATACGTTAATGTTCAAACACCGTTTTAACAGAAATAATAGAATTAATGGAACCATTGGTTTTATTGTAGACCAAAGAGCGTCTAACTTTACTACGGCATCGGCAACAGATTTTCCACTTCAGGATTTAAGAGCAGATGGTATTACCACTGGACAAAATCAACAACCAATATTCTATTATAATGAGGAAGAAGCGTTGCTGTCTTATTTAGCACGTGTTAATTATACATTATATAACAAATACTTGTTCACTGCCACTTTTAGAGCAGATGGAAGTTCTAAATTTATAAAAGAAAACCGTTGGGGCTACTTCCCAGCATTAGCATTGGCATGGAAACTTAAAGAAGAAAATTTCTTAAAAGATTCTGAATTTATTTCCGAAGCAAAAGTAAGAGTAGGTTGGGGTTTAACAGGAAATCAGGCTATAGATCCTTACAGCACTATAACGAGATTTAATTTAACACAAACACCATATTCTGATGGTAGCGAAGCACAAAACCCGTTAACCTCATTAGTGCCTCAAAATCTTAGAAACCCAACTCTAAAATGGGAAACCACAAGCCAATACAACGCAGGAATAGATTTTGGATTTTCAGAGGATAGAGTAACGGGAACAATAGATGTCTACTACAAAAATATTTACGATTTATTATTGAATGCTCCAATCGCACCTTCAAATGGTTTTGAAGTCGCATTCGAAAACCGTGGAGAACTTATTAATAAAGGTATTGAGTTTTCCATGAATGCAGATGTCATTAAAAACGATAATTTTAAGTGGAATGTTTACGGAAACATCTCATTTAACAGAAGTGAGGTTGGAGATATAGGTTTCGATCCTAACCAATTTGGTACACAAACCTACAGTGCTTACTTAGGTCGCCAAATTTCTGGAGGTAATTATTTTAAAACGGAAGCAAACATTTTCATAGAAGGAGAAGCACCTGGATTATTTTATGGTTACGCTACAAATGGTATTGTTTCAAACGATGCTCAATTGGCTAATGCACCAAGCTTTAACGGAACTCCAGCAGAATTGGGAGATGTTTTTTTAGTAGACCAAAATGGAGATGGCATCATAAACAACAACGATTTAACAATTATTGGTGATCCAAATCCAGACTTCAACTATGGATTTGGAACAAGCTTTGAATATAAAAACTTTTCATTAACAGCACTTTTTAATGGTGTATACGGAAATGATATCGCTAATGGAAACTTATTAAGAGAAGCGTATGCAGATAATGGCTCTACAAATGTTAGGTCTGAAGCTTATTTTAATGCTTGGTCACCAAGTAATCCAAATGGAACTTATCCAAGAGTAGGATATGATTTGGCAGATGAAACTGGTTTTACAGATCGTATTGTAGAAGATGGTAGTTTTTTAAGACTCTCAAATGTCACTTTAGGCTATAATATTCCAATTAATAAGGAATCCCTTATCGATAACGCATACGTATCACTATCAGGTCAAAACTTATTATTGTTTACAGATTATAGTGGCTTCGATCCAGAAGTAAATAGCTTCACTTTCGACCCTGGACGTGTTGGAATAGACTGGAATTCATTTCCAAATCAACGTGCTTTTTCTGTAGCCTTAAACTTAACATTCTAAAATATTTAAAAATGAAAAAATATATAACAATACTCGCATTTACAGTCTTAATCGGCTCGTTTTTTGGCTGTGACGATTTTTTAGAAGAAGATTATGAAACATTCTTTGAAGAAGAGCAAGTTTTTTCTACAGAAAATGGCATAGAAACAGCTATTAATGGTTTATACCGTAGCTACGCAAGTCCTGGTTATCATGGCACTTCTATTCATACTTTTATTGCACCTGTATCTGGTAAATTTTTCTCAAATCAAGGCGCAAGTGAGGATGCTACCAGTTTAAACACCCTGCCCAATAACACGTGGTTAACACGCATGTGGCCAGATATGTATGCAACAATTAATGTAGCAAATACCATAATTTTCAATATAGAAGATTCTGAACTCCCAAATAGAGACATAGCTTTAGGTCAGGCTTACTTTATTCGTGCTGCCACCTATTTCGACCTGGTACGCTATTTTGGTGGCGTTCCTTTAAAAACATTACCTGCAAATATTAATGACCTCAATACACCAAGAAGTTCTAAACAGGAAATTTACGATTTAGTAATAGCAGATTTCGAAAAAGCGAAAGAATTATTGCCTAATCCAGGAGAATATTTACCAGAAAGACCAGTTAAAACCGCTGCGAATATGTTTCTTGCAAAAGTATATATGACGCTGGCAGGAGAGACTAATGATACCGCAATGTGGCAAGCAGCATACAACGAAGCAATACCAGTATTGGGGCAATATAGTTTAGTTCCAGTTTTTGAAGACTTATACGACCCTGGAAACGAAAACACATCAGAAGCTATTTTCGAAATACAATTTGGTCCAAATGGTGCAGAAAGAAATTCAGATATTATTAGAAGTTACACACTAAAGGATTTTTATGATTATGATACTTTTGGACGCATACGTCCAAATAAAGAAGTTTTCGATCAGCACGTAGGCCAATATCCTGGCGATCCACGTATAGATGCTACTTTTATCTATAATTCTTACACCAAGGTTAACGGGTCAACTCAAAATCTCTATCCTATTCAAATTAATGGTAACGATGGCTATACAGCTATAAAAAAATATTTAGACCCTAATTTTAATGGCTCTACCACAAGTAGAAACATGCTTAAATTAAGATATGCAGATTTGTTGTTAATGTTAGCCGAAATTGAAAATGAATTAAACGGTCCAGCCAATGCGTATCAATATGTAAATGAAGTATTAGCAAGAGCAAGAACCAACGCAGATGGTTCTACTGCTGCAGAGCCTGCAGATTTTGCTGGCTTGTCTCAAGATGATTTTAGAACAAGAATTATGAGAGAGCGTCAATACGAATTGTTAGGCGAAAACCACGAATGGTTCGATACCAGAAGAAGAGGTTACGAGTATTTCTTAGATGAAGTTATTGAAACACATAATAATTTTGGAAACCTTGGAAACAGAGATCATATCTATCCCGTTTCCGTTAAAAATATGTTGTTGCCAATTCCATCTACAGAATTATCAAACAATTCCGAAATCACACAAGCAGACCAAAACCCAGGGTACTAAATTTTAGAAGATTATTAAATGAAGACAATAAAATTAATAGCAAAATTTCTAACGTTATCTATTGTAATATCAACAGTTATTATCTCTTGTAAAGACGCGACTAAAAAAGGCGTTTCTAATGATGAAAACCCAACATATTTAGATGCTTCAGCTTCAATAGAAGATAGGTTAGACGACCTCATGTCGCGCATGACTACGGAAGATAAAATCTACCAAATGTGCCAATATGTAGGTTTAGAACATATGAAACATGCCGAAGAAAAAATCACACCAGAAGAATTAGAAAAAAATGATGCTTTAGGGTTTTATCCAGGCGTGCGTAGCGACAGTGTTGGGCGTTTAGCATCAGCAGGAAAAATTGGTTCTTTTTTACATGTAGTTACACCAGAAGAAGCCAATAGTCTACAAAAATTAGCACAGCAATCACCTCTAAAAATTCCATTATTAATTGGTATCGATGCCATTCATGGTAATGGTTTAGTAAGTGGTTCTACAATATATCCTTCACCAATCTCGCAGGCAGCAACGTTTGCAGATGATTTAATTTTAGAAGGTAGCAAACAAACCGCTTTAGAAATGAGAGCCAATGGTATGCATTGGTCTTTTACACCAAATATAGATGTATTACGCGACCCAAGATGGGGAAGAACAGGCGAAACATTTGGAGAAGATCCATACCTGGTTGGTAATATGGGCGTAGCAACAATAAATGGTTTACAGTCTGATGATTTTTCTGGAACCGATAATGTAATTGCCTGTGCAAAACATTTAATTGCAGGAAGCCAGTCCGTAAACGGATTAAATGCCTCACCAACCGATGTTTCAAAAAGAACACTTTTCGAAATATTTTTACCACCATACCGTCGTGCAGTACAGGAAGCCAATGTATTTTCTATAATGGCAGCACACAATGAAGTTGCAGGTTTACCTGGACATATGGATAAATTTATGATGAATGACCTAATGCGTGACCGTTGGGGATTTGAAGGTTTTTACGTAAGTGACTGGAACGATATTTCGAGAATAGATATCTGGCACAACGTAGCAAAAGATTTCAAACAGTCTATCGAATTTTCTGTAAATGCAGGAATGGATATGAATATGCACGGCATCCTTTTCGATACAAATTTAGCAGAATTAGTTGAAGAAGGAAAAGTAGATATAGCACGTGTAAATTATGCGTGTCGTAAAATATTAGAAACAAAATTTAAATTGGGTTTATTTGAAAATCCATTTGTTGAGGTCGAAAAAGCCAAGGAAGTTAATTTTTCTAAAGAACATCAAGAAAATGCCTTAGAACAAGCACGTCGCTCTATTGTTCTTCAAAAAAATAAAGAAAAAACATTGCCATTTGCAGCAAAAGGAAACGGTAAAACCATATTTGTTACTGGTCCAAATGCAAATAATCAAACCACTTTAGGAGATTGGGTTTCGCCACAGCCAGAAGAAAATGTAATAACAATGGTTGAAGGTATTACTTCAATAGGAGAAGAAAATGGTTATAAAGTTAATTATTTTGATTCTGGAGATCGTTCTAAAGAAATCACACCAGAAAACATAAATAAAGCAGCACAACAAGCAAGAAATGCAGATATGATTGTGTTGGTTTTAGGTGAAAACTCTTTCCGTCACGATTGGAAACGTAAAACTACTGGAGAAAATATTGACAGAGCAACTTTAAAATTATCTGGTAACCAAATGAAGTTAGCCGATAAAATGTTCGAACTTAACAAACCAGTAGTTGTAGTTTACGTTAGCGGAAGCCCAATTGCAGAACCATGGTTAGAGCAACGTGCAGCAGCTGTAGTAAACACATGGGAAAGTGGTGCTTTTGCTGGTCAGGCAACAGCAGAAATTCTTTTTGGTAAAGTAAATCCTTCAGGGAAACTACCTCTAACAATTCCTCGTAGCGTTGGTCAATTGCAAATGGTGTACAACCACAAGCCAACGGCATATATTCATAAATATAATACGGAAAAGAAAGTGCCTTTGCATCCTTTCGGATTCGGTTTAAGTTATTCAAATTTTGAAATCTCTAAACCAACAGTTTCAAAAGCAGATTTCGTTGGGCTTGATGATACCATTGATGTTTCAGTTAAAGTCACGAACAAAAGCGATATGGATGGCGAAGAAGTAGTTCAGCTATATATTAGAGACGATTTAAGCTCATACACAAGACCAATTAAAGAATTAAAAGGTTACAAACGTGTATTTGTAAAAGCAGGTGAAACACAAACGGTAACAATTCCTGTTTCGGCTGAAAGCTTAGCAATGTACGACAGAGACTTTAACTTTGTAGTAGAGCCTGGAACATTTACAATTATGACTGGAAATTCTTCAGCAGATAAAGCTTTGAAAACCACAAAAATATCAGTTAAAGACGCTATTACATTAGATAAATATAAATAAGATGCTAAAAAAAATTAACCTTATAGTAGCCTGCGCATTAATTGTGCTGTCTTGTAAAGACACTAACAAAGACCAGGCGTTAAATACTACTGAAAATACAGAAGTGCAACAGCCTAACATTATCTACATTATGGCAGATGATTTAACCACGCAAGCCATTAGTGCTTATGGTGGTATTTATAAGGATTTAGCACCAACTCCTAATATAGATCGTATTGCTTCAGAAGGTATGTTGTTTCAAGATGTATTGTGTACCAATGCTATTTGTGGACCTTCTCGAGCTGCAATTTTAACAGGAAATTATAGCAATCGAAATGGTTATTATAAAAACGAAAGTGGTGGTAAGTTTGATGAAACGCAATGGACATTTCCACAGGAATTTCAAAAAAACGGCTACCAAACTTCGCTTTTTGGGAAATGGCATTTAGGTACAGAACCACAAGGTTTTGATGTTTTTAAATATCATAATTCTGCTGGACAACAAGGTCATTATTGGGATCCTGTTTATAATATGAATGGTGAAGACACTAAAGTTGAAGGGTATTCTACAAACTTAAGTACAGATTTTGCCATGAATTGGTTAGAAACCGATAGAAAGCAAGACGATCCTTTTATGATGGTGTTGCAATACAAAGCACCACACAGACCTTGGCAGCCAGATACTAAATATGAAAAACTTTGGGACGACATAGAATTCCCTTATCCAGCAACTTTTAACGACGATTATAAAGGTCGTGAATTAACAGCAGGTGATACAGAAATGACAATGGAATATTTCTCAAGAAGAGATATGAAATTTGAAGAGCCAGCAGATTTAAAAGGTAAAGAAAAAATTAAATGGGCTTTTTATGGTGCAAAGCCAGGAGAAGTTGTACAACCAGAAGGCATGACTGCCGAAGAAGGTAGAAAATGGAGATACCAGACTTACGTTAAAGATTATTTAGCTTGCGTAAAGTCGGTAGATGATAATATCGGTCGTGTATTAAAATATTTAGATGATAACGATTTAGCAGATAATACGATTATAGTATTAACGTCAGATCAAGGCTTTTATTTAGGTGATCATGGATTTTTCGATAAGCGTTTTATCTATGAAGAATCTATTAGAATGCCATTTATGGTAAAGTATCCTAAGTTGGTAAAAGCAGGTTCTGTAAATGAAGATATTATCACAAACGTTGATTTTGCACCTACTTTATTAGATTTAGCGAATATTTCTACAGATCAAGAAATGCAAGGACAGAGTTTTAAGTCTGTTTTAAAAGGCGAAACACCTGCAGACTGGCAAACAGGAATGTACTATCATTATTACGAATTCCCATACTGGCATCATGTACAACCACATTACGGTATAAGAACTCAAAAATACACATTAGCGCATTTTTATTATAATATTGATGTTTGGGAATTATACGATTTAGAAAAAGATCCACAACAGATGAATAACATCATTAACAATCCAGAATACGCCAATGTGGTAACAGATTTAAAAGCACAGTTAAAAGAATTGATGAAAAAATCTGGTAACGACAAATCGCTGGCAGATTTTAGAATGATTACAGACAAAGATTTTGGTTCAATCGTTGATAAAAAAGATGATGAAACGTCGGTTCAAGATGTTCTGACTAATTAATAAGAAATTTTAAATGAATAAATTTTTCTCCATAGCATCTGTAATTGCAATAACTTTGTTTTCAGGTTGCAATGCGCAAAAATCGGCTAACGATAAAATAGTTGAAACGCAACCTAAAGAAGTAATGCCAACTTCAAACGCTGCAAAAAAAAACATTCTGTTTTTATCTATTGACGATTTAAAACCATTATTATCAAACTATGGTGAATCACAGATGAAAACACCAAACTTCGACCGTTTGGCAAAAATGGGAATGACCTTTACAAACGCGCACGTACAATATGCTGTTTGTGGTCCATCGCGTGCCAGTGTAATGACAGGTACTAATCCTGATAAAACAAAAGTGTGGGATTTACACACCGATTTTAGAGAATCTGCGCCAGATTTAATATCAATGCCAGAATATTTAATATCACAAGGTTACGAAACAACTGCTGTTGGGAAAATTTATCATAAAGGAAGCTCCTCAAAAGGACACGATGGAAAAAGTTGGTCTATGCCTCATCAATTACCAGACAATTATGATCCTGCTGCTGGAGAAGCTGCTTTTTCATATTATCAAGATCCTGCAACTAAGAAGAAAATGGCTCAACTGGCTGAAGAGGCAAAAGCAAAAGGCATCAAAAATCCAAGAAGTTATGTTTTTAAACGTTTAAAACCTTCAACAGAAGGCGCAGACGTTAGCGATACAGCATACCAAGATGGTTTATACACACAAACGGCTTTAAAACAGATTAACGATTTAGAAAACTCTGGAAAACCTTGGTTTTTAGGTGTTGGTTATCAAAAACCACATTTACCATTTGTAGCACCAAAAAAATATTGGGATTTATACGATAGAGATAAAATTGAATTAGCAGAATTTCAAAAACTGTCGGACGGTACACCAAAATTTGCCTTTCATTCTTTTGGAGAATTACGTGCTTTTAGTGACATTGATAATAAATTACGCCAAGGCGATGTCTTACCAGAAGAAAAGCAACGCGAGTTAATTCATGGTTATATGGCATGTATCTCGTACATCGATGCACAATTAGGGATCTTATTCGATGATTTAGAACGCAGAAATATTCTCGACGATACAGTAATTGTACTTTGGGGAGATCACGGTTTTCACTTAGGTGATCATACAGAATGGTGTAAACATTCAAACTTCGAGCAGGCAACACGTATTCCATTTATGTTTGCTGGACCTGGAGTTGAAAAAAATAAGAAATCACATCATCCAGTTAATTTAATAGATTTATTTCCAACTGTTTTCGAATTGGCAAATGTTCCGCAAAGTGACCAAACTGATGGAAAATCTTTAGCACCTCTATTAGATAATGACAGTACTACAACTATCGGTATGGATTATGCTTATCACCAATATGCACGTCAAAAACGTATGGGTTATGCTATAAGAACAGATCGCTATCGTTATACAGAATGGCACGATAATAATTATAGAAGCTACGACACTTACAAAGAAGATAATATTGTAGGTCGCGAATTATACGATTATGAAAAAGATCCTTTAGAAACTAAAAACCTGGTGGATGATCCAGCTTATACTTCTGTAGTAAAGGGTTTAAAAGTAAAACTTAAATCGCATTTATCAAAGTAACATAAAAGCGGTAATTAATTTATCGCTTTTTTTGGCACAATTTCTGAATTAAATCAATAAATAACAATAGCGTCTTAACCAAGATTCGATTAATAATACATAAATGAAAAATATCACATTCCTTTTAGCTTTTTGTTTGTCGTTTGCAAGTTTTGCTCAAGATAAACCTAACATTCTTATCATTCACACAGACGATTTAGGATACCACGATTTAAGCATCACGGGCTCTCAGCTTTACGATACAAATAATATTGATGAATTGGCCAAAGCTTCTGTAAATTTTACCAATGCCTACAGTAGCTATCCGCGTTGCACTCCATCACGTTATGGTATGATTACAGGCATGTATCCAGTAAATGAAAATAAAGGAAACTTAGGTGCTATTCCAGAAGAGAAAAACATGATTAAACAGTTTGTAAATGCTGGATATAACACGTCTTATGTTGGCAAATGGCATTTAGGAAAAGGCAAAAGTAATCCAGATAAATTTGGTTTTAATCATATTTATGCCGCAGGAGAAGCTGGCGGAATTGGAAGTCGTTTTTATCCGTTTAATACACAAGCTAATGGGAAACCTGCAAAGTACGATGTGCCTAATGTTAAGGAAGATGGAAAAGAAGGCGATTATGCTTCAGATTTGTTAACAGATGCCACAATAGAGTTTATAAAAAACAACCCAAAAGACAAACCGTTTTTAGCTGTTTTGGCATACTATGCAGTGCATACACCAATTGAAGCAAAACCAGAAGATGAAGCAAGAAATAAAGAAGAATTAAAATCTATCGATTTTGGTGATACACCAGAATACATTAAAGAAGGCGAAGGCAGACGCAAAATGCGCCAAGATGATGCTGCTTACGCAGGAATGGTAGAAAATGTAGATGAAAATGTGGGTCGTTTATTGCAAACTTTAAAAGACATGAACATCGATAAAAATACAATCATTGTATTTTCTTCAGATCATGGTGGTTTATCTAACGATGGAAATAAAGGTGAACGCCATTTAGCAACAACTAATATTCCTCTTAAAGCTGGAAAAGGGTGGTTGTATGAAGGTGGTATAAGAGTGCCTTTATTCATAAAATGGACTGATGAATTAAAGCCACGTGTGGATGACGAATCGATAGTATTAGGAATGGATATTTTTCCAACACTTTTAGACTTAACACTTAATAAAAAAGTGGAGGGTTTAGATGGCGAAAGCTACGCTTCAGTTTTAAAAGGAAAAGAGACTTGGGAAGACCGCACAGTATTCTGGATTTCTAAAAAAGCAAGACCACACAGTACAGGAGATAGTAAAGCTGCTGTTGTACGTTCGGGCGATTTTAAATTAATTCAATTTTTAGGAACAGATAAAGTAGAATTATATAATTTGAAAGAAGACATTAGTGAGGAGAAGGACTTATCTAATAAAGAGCCAGCTAAAACTGCACAAATGCTTAAGTTATTGAAGGATTGGAAAAAAGAAATGTTAGTGCCTGAGCGTTTAGACGTAGGAAAGAAAAATAAAGCCGATAAAAACGGAAAAGCTAAAGACAAAAAGAAGAATAAAAATTAACGAACAACAATTTACAGACCTCACTGGTTTTAAAAAAAACCTGTGAGGTCTTTTTATACAAATAATGAAAGCTTTAAAAACAATATATTTTTTACTTCTATTTGCATTAGTTTTGAGTTGTAAAACAAAAACGGTAACGATCTCAGATGCTGATAAAATTGAAACAGTTAGCACATCTTATGATAAGCCAAATATCCTAATTATCCACGTAGACGATTTGGGTTTTCACGATTTAAGTATAAATGGAAGTCAAATTTACCAAACACCAAGCATTGATGCTTTGGCTAAACAGTCTGTTGTATTTAGTAATGCCTATGCCAATTATCCACGTTGTGTTCCATCAAGATATGCGATGATGACTGGTAATTATCCAATCCAAAATGGAGATGTACCAGACGATGGTTTTAAAATGACAGGTATTGCAGATAATAAGAATTTTGTAAAAAATATTAAAGCTTCAGGATACCAGACCGCCTATTTTGGGAAGTGGCATTTAGGCAATGCACAAAGCTTAAAAGACTTTGGCTACGATTATAGTTTTGCAGCAGGTCACGCAGGTTCGCCAATTAGTTTTTTATATCCTTTTAACGAAAAGAAAGGTAAAGGTAAATCTAAAAAATCACCAATTCCAGATGTAGATGCTGTGAGTAAAGAAGGCGACTATCTAATGGATGTCATGACAGATAATGTTGCTAAATACATCACCAATACAGATAGAACCAAGCCATTTATGGCCATGTTTTCATTTTACGCTGTGCATCAACCATTAGAAGCTAAAGCTAAAGACATTAAACGCAATAAACAGGAGATTGAGAACTTCGATTTCGGGAACCAGCCAGAATTTATAGAAGAAGGCACAGGACGCACCAAAATGCGTCAAGATCATCCAAAATACGCTGCCATGGTGGAAACTATGGATGAAAATGTGGGTAAATTAATGACATTACTAAAAGACTTAGATCTTGAAAAAAACACGATCGTCGTATTTTCTTCAGATCATGGCGGACTCTCGAATGATGGTACAAAACAACGCGATTTAGCCACGTCTAACTTTCCGCTTCGCGCAGGAAAAGGTTGGTTGTATGATGGTGGATTAAAAGTTCCATTAATGGTGAAGTGGAACGGAAAATTTCAGCCTAAAACAGATAGCCAATCGTTAGTCATGCTAATGGATGTGTTTCCTACTGTTTTAGATATTACAGCAAATAAAAACTTAAATACCAACGGAAAAAGTTTCCTTCCAATTCTTAAGAATAAAGAACAATGGACAGACAGAACGGTATTCTGGCATTCGTCTAAAGCACGACCTGTAAATACAGGAGATACCAAATCTTCTGCTATTAGAAAAGGTGATTATAAGTTGATTAATTGGTACAAAGAAGGCAGAACAGAATTGTATAATATCGCACAGGATCCATCAGAAAGCAACGATATTTCAAAACAAAATATCGCATTAACAGAACAGTTGTTGAATGAACTTAATAACTGGAAATCTAATTTTTAATATGAAACACGCAATTCTACTCTATTTTATTTTTTTTATTTCATTAATCGCTGCACAAAATAATTCTGTAGGTGAAGATTTAATTGATTATAAAAAGATTGAATTTTTAAATACGAAAGGCGATTTTTCAAACATAACAAAATCTATGGATGACGCTGGAAATCTTCAGTTTTTAATAGAAACAAAAGAGGAACCAAAATTTATTTATAATTGCGCCACCAACGTTCCTATTCATCAAAAAGGTTATAAAAAAGGAACGGTGTTTTTGTTGTCTTTTAAAGCTAAAACGGTGTCTGCAAGTTTAGAAACAGGAGAAGCTAAAGCACTTTTTATCTTTAAACAATTGGATAGTTATAAAGGGAATAAAGATTATACGCAGAGTTTTTCTTCAGATTGGCAAACCTACTATTTACCTTTCGAAGCAGATAGATACATCAAAAAGGAACATTTAGGTATTGTAATGCAATATGGTTACAGGCCACAATCGTTCCTTATAAAAGACATTAAATTTGAAGTCTTTCCAGAAGAAACAAAGCTGGAAAGCTTGCCCAAAACTAAAATTACCTATGCAGGTATGGAAGGCGATGCCAAATGGCGAATAGACGCCAACCAACGTATTGAAGCAATTAGAAAAGGAGATTTTAAAGTTCAGTTTTATAAAAATGAAAAACCAATAGCCAACAAAGAGATTAACGTTAAACTCGTAAATCATGCCTTCCCTTTTGGAGCAAGAATGGCTGCTGAAGATATTGTGAATAATACCGACGATTACAAAAATTTTAAAAAAGCTTTTAATAGCTTGGTGTTGGGTAATGATTTAAAAATAAAGCACTGGGTTAGAGAAGATAAACGTAAAGAAACCTTAGAAGCCTTAGAGATACTTAAAACTGATGGCTATCCAGTAAAAGGACATGTTTTAATTTGGCCAGGTTTTAATTACCTTACAAAAGAGGTGCGTGAAAATAAGGATAACCCAGAAAAGGTAACGCAAATCATTGCGTCTCACGTCAGTAATATTCTCGATGCAACTAAAGGACAAATCACACATTGGGATGTAGTTAATGAAGCTTACACAAACAGAGATTTGCAAAAAATTACTGGAAGTGAAGAGATTCTGTACAACGGATTTAGAACTATTGCAGCAAAACAACCCAATGTTCGTCGTTTTACCAATGAATATGGCATTATTAGTAAAGGCGGCATCGACACCCAAAAGCAACAATGGTATTACGATTTTATAAAGCGTATTGACGACAATACTGGTGGTTTGGTTCAAGGTATTGGCATACAAAGCCATATAGGAAGTGACTTAACACCACCTGAGCGTGTGCTTGAAATCTTATCTTATTATGCAACGCTTGGCAAACAAATTAGTATTTCAGAATTCACAATGGATGTCCAGGATGAAAAAGTCCGAGAGCAATACACACGAGATTTTATGATTGCGGCCTTTAGTCATCCTAATGTTTCTGAGTTTTTATTTTGGGGAAACACGGAAGATGGACGTAAAAAATCTGATATTTTTACTAAAGATAACAACATTGGTGTTATGGGAAAAGCCTATTTCTCATTAGTGCATGATGCCTGGAAAACCAACTTAAATGGAACAACTTCAGAAAATGGTTTAGTTGTCGGACGAGGCTTTTATGGTCTTTACGAATATTCTTTTGTAGACGATGGAAAGGTCTTTACTGGCACGTTTCAAGTAAAGCCAAGACAAGCAAATGTTTATAAAATAGAGTTATGATAAAATACTTCCAGCTTCTATGTATTATTTTAATAGTTACGTCTTGCAATTCACAAACCGAAAAACAAGCAGAACACACAATAGAAAATACACAGCCAAATATCCTTTGGATTGTATCCGAAGATATTAGTCCAACCTTATCGTTTTATGGCGATGATACAGCAAAAACTCCAAATTTAAATGCACTTGCCAAAGAAAGTTTGGTGTACGATAATGCCTATGCAGTTGTTGGAGTCTGTGCTCCAAGTCGATCGGCAATAATTACAGGAATGTACCCGACAAGTTTGGGAACCATGCATATGCGAACGGGAAAAGACATTCAAGCTTGGGGAACACGAGCGTATAAAAAAGAAACAGGACGCGCGGATACCGAAGGTAACCCAATTATTGAGTATGCAGCTGTTATTCCAGAGTATGTAAAAGCATTTCCGGAGTATTTGCGTAAAGCAGGCTATTTTACCAGCAATCATCAAAAAACCGATTATCAATTCGCAATCCCAGTAACGGTTTGGGATCAAAATAGTAATCAGGCGCATTGGCGTAATCGTGATAAAAATCAACCTTTTTTCTCAGTATTTAATTTTGATGTCACTCACGAAAGTAAAATCTGGAAAAATGCAGACAAACCGTTAACGGTAAATCCTGATAGCGTTCCATTACCACCATATTATCAAGATACCAAAACAGCTCGTGCAGATGTGACTCGTAATTATAGTAATATCGAATTGTTGGATAAACAAGTAGGGAAACTAATCGCACAACTTAAAGAAGATGGATTGTATGACAACACTATTATATTTTTCTATAGTGATCATGGTGGACCATTACCAAGACAAAAACGTGGTATTCATAAAAGTGGATTACATGTCCCGTTTATGGTCAAGGATTTAAAAGGTACAACAGGTCGTACAGAGCGTTTAATATCGTTTGTAGATTTAGCACCAACCATTTTAAGTATAGCAGGTGTTAGCATTCCAGATTTTATTCAAGGAAAAGCATTCATGGGTGAACAGGATACGGAAGCACGTGATTACGTTTTTGGAACATCAGATCGGTTTGATGAAATAACAGACCGTTCTCGGGCAGTTTACGATAAGCAATACTTATATGTTATTAACGATTTTCCTGATAAAATGTGGTACAAGGACATTTCATACCGCTTACAAATGCCTATGATGGCTGAAATGATTGAGCTTCGCGATAACAATAAATTAAACGAGGTACAAATGACTTGGTTTAAAGCAAAGCAAAACGAAGAATTGTTCGATGTAAAAAAGGATCCGCATCGCTTACATAATTTAGCAGAAAACCCTGAATTTGCAGACGTCCGCAACAGAATGCGAGGAGTTTTATTAGAATTTAGAGATAAGCACATGGATTACGGAATGCAACCAGAAGCACAACTCATTAACCAAATGTGGCCAAATTTTAAACAACCTGCAACCAATAAAGTAGATGTTAAAATTGAGGCTAAAAAAGTGTCTCTTTCAACCAAAACAAAAGGTGCATCTATAGCCTATATTATTTCAGATAAAGCATTAAATAATATTAATTTTGATAGTGGTTGGCAGGTGTATAGTGAACCTTTCTTAGTTAAAAAAAATCAGTTTTTATATGCAATGGCTCAACGTATTGGTTATAAGGAAAGCGATGTAACAAAAATGAAAATAGAATAATAAGATGGAGTTTTTTAGAATAATAGTAGTTTTTCTCATAAGTACAGTCCTTTGGTCTTGTAAAGAAAAGCCCTCTGAAATAACTCAAAAACCAAATGTCCTTTTTCTTTATATGGACGATTTACGTCCAGAATTAGCAAGTTTTGGTGCTGCACAAATTTTCTCCCCTAATATTGATGCTTTAACAGAAAAGAGTGTAAAATTCACCAATGCCTATTGTAATGTGCCAGTTTGTGGTGCTTCTCGGGCGAGCATGCTTACCGGAATGTTACCAACAAAAAATCGATTTTTAGATTACAATACGTTTGTTGAAAAGGAAACGCCAGATGCTGTTACACTTCCAGAATTATTCAAAATTAATGGCTATACCACCATTTCTAACGGAAAAATATACCATCATTTAGACGATAGGGAAACCGATTGGGATGAGGTTTACAGACCTTATGCTTTTAATAATAATGAA
Organism: Lacinutrix chionoecetis; assembly: GCF_053604665.1. Classification (NCBI taxonomy): domain Bacteria; kingdom Pseudomonadati; phylum Bacteroidota; class Flavobacteriia; order Flavobacteriales; family Flavobacteriaceae; genus Lacinutrix; species Lacinutrix chionoecetis. Next base: position 214,256 of record NZ_JBSHNQ010000080.1, on the reverse strand, counting down.
CAAAATTTAGCGCCTACTGATTGGTGGCAATCGCTTTGGAAAGATTATCAAAACCCTGAAAATATTGCCGAATATAGTGCTACAAACACAGGCCCTGCTTATGAAAGTGCAGCTGTTAACGATTCCATTTATATTGATGGTTTAATGACTGAGAAGGTAATAAGAGATATCAAAAAACTTAAAAATTCTAATAAACCATTCTTTTTAACGGCTGGATTTATTAGTCCGCATTTACCATTCAACGCACCAAAAAAGTATTGGGATTTGTATGATAGAAGCCAGATTAAACAACCAGAAAATCATAATTATATTCCTAAAAATGCGCCAAAAATGTCTATTAGCAATTGGGGAGAAATGCGTGCCTATTCTAACATTTCAAAAAAAGGACAAGTTTCAGACAGTTTGGCAATAGATTTAATTCATGGCTATTATGCAACAGTAAGTTATACCGATGCTTTAATTGGTAAGATTTTAAAAGAACTAAAAACTCAAGGATTAGAAAGCAATACCATAGTCATTTTTGTATCAGACCATGGCTATAACTTACAAGAACACACGCAATGGGCAAAATTCACGAATTATAATACCTCTACTCAAGTTCCACTTATTATTTACAACCCATTTTCAAAATTAAGAGGAAATAGAAATGCTTTAGTGGAATTGGTGGATATATACCCAACATTGGTTGAATTATGCAATTTAGAAATTCCAAAAAATCAATTAGACGGAACAAGTTTAGTTTCTATTTTAAATAGTTCTGAAGCAAAAGGAAAAGACCATATTTTAATTAAAAAAGGAAACGGTTTCACCTTAAAAACACCTCGATTTAGCTATACTGAATTTATAAAAGCTGAAGATAACACGACCATTACATCCATGTTGTACGATCATAGCGTTGATAAAGCTGAGAATGTAAATGTAGTTGATAATGTGAAGTATAAAAAAGTCGTTTCAGACTTAAAAAACACACTTCATATCGCTTACAAGCAGAATATTAAAGGCGAATAAAAATGCATTAAACTATGGCATGATTTTGTAGTCATACCTAATAAACACACTAAATTAAATGAAATATTACTTTATACTACTTTTAGCATTATTTGGACTTAAAACAATTACAGCACAAAACACAGATACATCAAAACCAAATGTATTATTAATCTGTGTCGACGATTTACGTAATAATTTAGGAGCTTATGGCGATGTGCAAGCCATAACACCAAACATTGATGCTTTAGCAAAAGAAGGCGTAACGTTTAGAAACCATCAAGTTCAATATGCAGTTTGTGGCCCTTCTCGGACAGTAATTACCACAGGGTTAATGCCTGAAGAAACTGGCGTTATTGGTTTTAAGCCTATTAGAAAAAAGCTGCCTAATGTAACTTTCTTACCACAACATTTTAAAAATAACGGATATACTACAGCTGCTGCAGGAAAAATCCATGATCCAAGAACAGTAGGTGATGATGAAAACAAAGATGGAGACGATGTGGCTTCATGGAGTATTCCTTATTTAGCACCAAAAGGTGGTCATAAAGCAAAGGAAATGGCATTGGATTTTCAGGATTTACCAGATGAAGATTACGTCGATGGCATTATTAGAGTGGAAGGCATCAAATTATTAGAAGAAGTAGCAACAAAAAACAATCCGTTTTTTATGGCTATCGGCTTTAAAAAACCACACGAACCATTTGTTGCTCCAAAAAAATATTGGGATTTATATAATGATACTAATTTTAAAGTGGCTGAAAATCAAAAAGCACCAATTGGTAGAGAAGATTTAAAAACCTATGCTATTCATGGAAAAGATGTAAAGCAAAACATGAATACTGAAACAGGATTAATTAATGAAGATTTTCAATTAAAACTAAAACAAGGCTATTATGCATGCACTTCTTTTGTTGATGCGCAAATTGGCATGGTTATAAAAAAATTGGAAAATTTAGGCGTTGCAGATAACACTATTATTGTCCTTTGGGGAGATCATGGTTTATTTTTGGGCGAACATGGCCGTTGGAACAAGCATTCTAATTTAGAAGTTGCATCTTCATCACCATTAATTATAATCGATCCTCGAAACAAGAAAGCAAAAGGCGACACATTTTCTGCTGTATCCACAATAGATATCTATCCAACATTGTGTGAATTAGCAGGTTTAGAAATTCCAGAACAACCAAAAAACGCGAAAAGCACAGACGGTCGTAAAATAAAAGGTCGCAGTTTAGTGCCTATTTTAAACGACACAGATGCACAAGTAAAAATTGGAGCCATAACACTTTATAGAGGTCAGCGTGGTTTGGGTTACGGCTATCGCGTAAAAGGAAAATACCGTTATATAGAATGGGTTAGCAAAAAAGGTGGAGACAATTTTTACGAATTATACGACTACGAACAAGATCCAAACGAAACACAAAATTTAGCAGTAACACAACGTGAAGTTTACGAGCCTTTGTTACATAAATTTTCAAGAAATATTAGAAATTTAGGTGAAGCAGATGGATGCATTGCATTATTAAAAACCGAACCTTTTGAAGTTTCTGCAAAAAATAAATCCAAAATTTTAATTCGGGACGCAGATGGTGATGGTAAAACAGATGAAGCTGAAGGCAATGGCGATGCAGATAATGACGGCATTCCTAATTATTTAGATAAAAATTAAACAATGAACAAACAATTTTTAATAGCCTTTTTAGTAATCTCAACTATAGGTTTCGCCCAAAAGAAAAAAAGCAACTACAAAGACCAATGGCAGTTTCCTGCAAAGGATTCTACCATGTACGTTACTGCAGAACAACAAAAAGAGTTATATGCCACTGAAGCCGAAATGCAATGGTTTAAAGATGCAAAGCTTGGCATCTTTGTACATTGGGGACCTGCATTATTAAAAACTAACGTACTAAGTTGGGGAAGACATGGCGAACGTCCTGGCGCAGGAAAACCTTCGACGAAAGGTGTGCATCCTGAAGTTTATGATAATCTCTACAAAAATTTTAATCCTAAAAATTTTGATGCAGACAAATGGATGCAGCAAGTAAAAGATTGGGGAGCAGAATACATAGTATTCACCGCAAAACATCATGATGGATTTGCATTTTTCGATGCAAAAAACACAGAATACGATATCATGAACACACCATTTGGTCGTGATATCTGTAAAGAATTGGCAGATGCGGCACACAAAGCAGATGTTAAATTATTTTGGTACTATTCGCAACCAGATTGGACGCATCCAGATAATCTTCGTGAGAAACATTACGAAAATTATTTGCCTTATATGAAAGAACACGTTAAGCAATTGTTTACCGAATATGGTAGAATTGATGGTGTGTTTTGGGACCATTTAGCGACAAAATATTGGCAATGGGATAGCTATCATGTGTTAAAAGACATGAAAAAATGGCAACCAGGCATTATTAGTAATGCAAGAACTGGTTTTGCTTGGCCTTTAGACGATCGTGGCGATTACGACACACCAGAGCAAAGCCTTGGCCCAATTGACCATCATCGTTATTGGGAAGCCTGTTTAACCATGACAGACAAATGGTTATATAGTCCAAAAGGCCCTATAAAACCTTACGAAACCGTTTTAAGCATGCTCATTCAAGTGGCTGGAAATGGTGGAAATTTACTACTGAATTTAGGACCAAACGGAAAAGGTGAATTCGTTGAAAAAGAAGCTGAAGAAGCGTTAAAAGTTGGTGAATGGATAAAACACTATGGTCACACCATAAAAAACACACGACGAGGTATTTACATTGGTGGCGATTATGGTGCTTCCACGCAAGTTGGAAACAAAATCTATATACATGTATTGCAGCAATTAGCGGATAATTCAGAAGCAACAATTGAATTGCCAATGCTTCCAACGGAAATTTTAACGTCTAAAGGCATTACGGATGGATTCAAAAAACATAACATTAAAAACGGAAAGCTTATCCTTCATTTTGATAAAACGGAATTCGGTAAAAATATAGATAACATCGTAGAATTGACTTTGGCTGAAAACCCTTCAAATTTTGAACGCATTGAAACTTGGAAGGCTATTCCTTTGGCAAATACAGCATTTGACGTTTCAGAATCTTCATTCTTCAATAAGGATAAAAAAGGAGATGTTATTTACAATTCAAAAGGCAATGTGTTTAGCGAAGGCATTCATCTTAAAAAATGGTGGGAACCGTCAAAAGAGGATCAGAATCCGAGTTTGACTTTAGATTTCAAATCGGCTAAAAAGATAAAAACTATTTTATTAAGTGAGAATATGCGTTCGCATTGTATTAGAGAATTTCATATTGATGCTAAAGATAAAACTGGCAATTGGAATACTGTGTATAACGGAAAAACCATTGGCGAAGGACTACGAGTGAAGCTTAATGGTGATGCTATTTATGGTATGCGATTAGTGCCTACAAAAAATACGAAGGCGATTCAAATTACAGCTTTTAATGTTTATGAATGAAGCTGACAATATTTTTTTTAATTTAAAAACAGATGAAAATAGTAGTCTCTTATATTATATGTTTTTTACTAACGGTTTCGATTAAGACGGAAGCGCAAAACACTCTTCAACCAAAAAAAACTAAAGTATTTTTATTGGCTGGTCAATCTAACATGGATGGACGCGCTAAAGCATCTGGACTTTCAGAAACAGACAAACAAAGGTTGAAAAAAGCTCAGCAAAACGTGACTTTGTATTATAATTTTGAAAAAGGAAAACCTTTAGATACAACAAAGGTTGCGAAGCATACAGCCAAAAAATTTGGTGCTGACTATTTGTTTGGGCCAGAATTATTCTTCGGAATAGAGATGTCTGAAAAATACCCAAATCATAAGATTGTGTTGATTAAACGATCTAAAGGAGGCATGTCTCTTTATGGAGCATGGAATCCAGATTGGGATGAAAAAAAAGCAACATTAATGAATGAACAAAACCAACCTAAACTGTACAGTGAGTTGGTAAGTTACTCGAACCACATATTATCTCAATTATCAAATTATGAACTCTGCGGAATGCTTTGGGTTCAAGGTGAAACCGATAGCGGAAAGCGTTTTGGCACTAAACCAGGAGAAGCTTATGAAACTAACCTTTCAAAATTAATTAGCCGCGTACGTTCAGATTTTAAAAAGCCTAATTTACCATTTATAATGTTTCAGGTTGGTAATGGCAAAGTGGTTGAAGCTATGCAAACTGTTTCAAAAGCAGACGATAACGTACTCTTAATTCCGCAGGAAAGCGATAAAAACTCAAAGTTTTATTTTGAAAAAAACCCACCACCAATTGGTCATTACGTCACTGACGCTATGAAAAAAATCGGGACTTATTTTTTTGAGTTTTATGAAAAAGAATTTAGTAAACAATTAAAAGACTAAATGAAGAACTTAGCTTTAATCATACTCTTTTCATGTGCATTCCAATTTGGTAATGCTCAAACTGAAAACCGTTCAACGAAACGTCCAAACATCGTTTATATTTTGGCAGACGATTTGGGTATTGGTGATGTTTCCGGTTTAAATCCTGAAGCAAAAGTTAGTACACCAAATATTGATGCTTTGATAAAGAACGGAATGACCTTTACCGACGCGCACACCACGTCTTCAGTTTGCACACCGTCACGATACAGCATCATGACTGGCGAATATGCATGGCGAACAAAATTAAAAGGACGTGTTTTAGATGGTTTTTCTAAAGCATTAATTGAAGATACAAAAGACACTGCACCAAAATTATTGCAGCGTAATGGATACAAAACCACAATGATTGGTAAATGGCATTTGGGTTGGAATTGGGTTGTTGAGGATGAAGCCAATCTTGAGATGCATCCAAAAAATCCTTATCAATTTAAAGAAGATATCAGTAAAAATGTAGATTATAGCCAACCGTTTTCTGGCGGACCAACAGATTGTGGTTTCGATTATTTCTTCGGATTGAATGCATCACTGGATTTTCCGCCTTATGTGTATTCAGAAAATAATAAACTCATTACCATGCCAACAGCAACCATGAAACCTGATGGAAAGGATAAAGATTTTCCTGGCGGAAGAAAAAAGGATTTAGTTGGCGGACAAAAATTAAAACGAAGAGGTGATAAGGCACCAGATTTTAAAGCAGAACAAGTAATGTTGGATTTAACAAACAAGTCTGTTGAGTATATCGCTAATTACAAAGAAGAGAATCCATTCTTTTTGTACATTCCGCTCACTGCACCACACACACCTGTTTATCCAAGAGATGAATTTATTGGAACAAGTAAAGCAGGAATTTATGGCGATTTTATTCAGGAATTAGATTGGACGGTTGGTCAAATCGTTTCAGCCTTAAAAGAAAAAGGGATTGAAGACAATACCATCATCATTTTCACAGCAGATAATGGAGCATCGAAAGCGTCGTTTCCTGTAGAATTTGAAGATCAATTCAACCACAAACCAAGCGCACATTTAAAAGGAAGAAAAGCATCATTGCACCAAGGTGGACATACGGTTCCGTTCATCGTACAATGGAAAAACGAAGTGAAACCCAATTCAAAAAATCACACAACCATTTCATTGGGTGATTTATATGCCACTTGCGCTGATTTACTAAATGCGGAAACAGACCACAACCAAGGTGTCGATAGCTACAGTATTTTATCGCTATTAAAAGGAAAGGATAATTACAGCAGAGAAGCTTCGGTTTACAGCAATTTTGCTGGACGCTTTTCCATTAGAAAAGGCGACTGGAAAATGGATTTAAATCCTAAAAAGGGAAGTAGCTATTTATTCAACATTGCAAAAGATCCTTCTGAAACGACGAATCTATTTTTTGATGATGCTTATGCGGAAAAAAAGCAAGAATTAACTTCGGCATTAAACACGATTATTCTTAACGGAAGAAGTACAGAAGGAGAAATATTAGAAAATGAAGGTCCGAAAATCTGGAAACAATTGTTCTGGTTAAAAAATAAAAAGAATTAATGAAAAACATAGTTGTTATAGGAATTTTGCTTTTAGCTTTTTGCTCTTGCAATGCACAAAACAATGCTGTTCAAAAAGCAGAAAAGCAACCTAATGTGCTTTTCATTTTGGCAGACGATTTAGGCATTAACGCTTTGAACTGTTATGGTAATACTTTGGTGGAATCGCCAAATATAGATAAGCTATTTTCTGAAGGTATGCATTTTACCAATGGCTATTCTAACGATCCCACTTGTGCGCCGTCGCGAGCTTCTATTCTATCAGGTCAATATGTGCCAAGACATAAAGTGTATCGTGTTGCAGATCGTTACAAAACCGATAAAAAAACATTGGAAGCGATGCGCTATTTACCACCAGCAATTAATAGAGTAAAAGGTTCTGGTGCAGGATTAAATTTAGATAAAATAACCATTGCCGAAGCTTTAAAAACCAACAATTATGCAACTTCAGCCTATGGGAAATGGCATTTAGGAAAGAACGATTTACAAATCCAAAATCAAGGATTTGATCAAGGTTACGAAATTACGGGTCACTATAATTTTAAAACTTCACCACAACAAGATGGTTTAGACCATACATTGTATTCCGCAGATGTGATTACCGAAAAATCGATTAATTTTATTAAAAAGGCATCTTCAGAAAACAAACCGTTCTTCGCCTATGTGCCTTACTATTTGGTACATAAACCTTTAGAGCCAAAACCTGAATATCTGGCATATTTCAGAAAAAAATTAAAAAACAATGCTGATGTTGGAAAGGACGAAATCAAAGTCTTAGCTATGATTAAAAGTCTTGATGAAAGCGTTGGACAATTGCTTGAAGCTTTAAAAGATTTAGGCTTAGAAGACGATACTATTATTGTATTTACAAGCGACAATGGTCACTACAAAACTGAAAGCAACATCTTTAATCAGCCATATCAAGGTGTTAAAGGCCAAACATTGGAAGGCGGAATTAGGGTGCCTTATATTATTAAATGGAAAAATAAAATTGAAGCTGGATCAAGGTCTACAGAACCAATTATTCACGTGGATATGTATCCGACACTTTTAGGATTAACAAACACACCACAACCAAAAGACTATGTTTTGGATGGTGAAGATATTTCACCTATTTTATTAGGAAAAACTTCGGAAACCAAACGCAATGCATTGGTTTGGCAATACACAAATTACTCACGTTGGAATGAGAAGAGAAAGGAATTTGCCTCAAGTTGGGTGAATGTGATACAAATGGATGGTTTTAAAATGACCGAAGACATTGAAACAAACAACTTTACTTTATATAATTTAAACAATGATCCTTACGAGACTAATGAGGTTTCAAACAACTATCCTGCTGAAATAGTGAAATTAAAAGCAAGATTACAACAATGGAAAAAAGAAACCGGTTATGAAAATCCGCAACCAAATCCTGATTTTTCTAATAGAGAATAATAATTATTTGTTTATTTATGAAACGAAATATAGTGATATGTATTTGCCTCTTTGCTCTTATCTTAAGTTGTAATGATGCTAAACAAAAACCCGAAGTAAAAACAAAGTCAAAAACAGAAAATCTAATTGAGTCTATGGCAATTCATACAATAAGCAACGACAATTTAAAAGTGTCTATAAAAACTAAAGGTGCGGAGCTAACAAGTATTAAAGTGGATACTACCGAATATTTATGGCAAGGCAATCCCGAATTTTGGAACAGGCAATCGCCAATCTTATTTCCTATTGTTGGACGCCTTAAAGATCATGAGTATACTTACAACGGAAAAACCTATAAAATGCCACAACACGGTTTTGCAAGGGATAATGAGTTTCATGTCGTTGCTAAATCTAAAAACAGCATCACTTTTGAGCAAATTGCTACTGAAACTTCAAAGGCTATATATCCTTTCGATTTTGTGCTTCAAATACAATATGTAATACACGATAAAACGTTAGCGGTCAACTATTTAGTTAAAAACCCTTCAGCCAAAGACGATTTGTATTTTTCAATAGGTGCACATCCAGCATTTAACTGCCCTATTGAAAAAGGCCAAAAACGCAGTGAATACCAATTGGTTTTCGATACAGACGCGATGCCTAAAACGCAAGATAAAGATGATGGGTTATACAAAGACCAATGGACACAGTATTTTAAAGAGCCAGGTATTTTAGAGTTGCCAAATACGGTTTTCGATGAAGGCTCACTTACTTTTAATCCCAATCCGTTTTCTAAAGTGACCTTTGTTCACAAGCCCACCAATAAACAATATTTGAGCGTCACATTTAAAGATTTTCCATATTTAGGCATTTGGTCAATTAATAATAAATCGCCATTTGTATGTATAGAACCTTGGTTTGGTATTGCAGATCATGTAAACCACAATAAAGATTACAAACGAAAAGAAGGAGTTTTAAAACTTGCTCCAAACAAGACGTTTACAAGTAGTTATACAATAGAAATACTCTAAAAAGTGATAGATAATTAAAAACAACAGCAAATTTTAAAGCTGACAGTTATTAAACTCATTGCCTCTACTTTTAAACCCTTTCGGTTTTTTTAATAGTTAATTTTGAGTGAACATATTAAACTTACCCAATGCGTAATATAAAATTACAATTAGTATTAGCTGTCGCACTTTTTCTTAGTGCATTTACTCATGCCCAAACTACTTACTATGTAGATCAACAAAACGGTAGCGATGCCAGTAACGGGACTAGTGTTTCAACAGCTTTCGAGACTTTTGATAAAGCAAAAAACGAAGTGTCTGCAGGAGATACCATTGAGATTATTGGTGAATATAGCAACCCAAGCTATAATCCAAATTACACTTACACTACAGAACACGATGCGCATCTTTGGCATGCAGAAAACACTATTAGAATAAATAACCTAAACGGTTCAGCTGGAAATTATATAACTATTAAAGCGCATAATAATTCAACTGTTTTAAAAGGAGATGGTGGTAATATTTTTAGGATAACGAATAGTTCTTATTTAAAAATTGAAGATTTTAATATGGAAGGAGAAGTGGATAGAATCCCACTTACTACCGCTAATAATTTGCAGTTTGTTTATATAATAGATGATGGTAACTTACAAGGTACAGTAACAGCACCAGATGCAGCAGATATAAAATTTAGAAATTTAGATGAAACTAACGATACCGATGGGATTGTTGAAGAAACCGATACGTATTCAGATATAAGCAACCTCTCAGTAAAAAGACCTTCTTATGTAGATACTAGAGGTTTTTTTATGAGTAATTCTGAAAACGTAATCATTACTAATAATACCATTCACCATACTCCAGGAGGTGGTCTTAGGGTGTCCGACAGTAAGTTTGTAGATGTTATTGGTAATGAAATTTACAGGTGTTCTGCACGATCTTACTCTGGTACGCATGCTTTAGTAGTTACTAGAACAGAACCAATAGGCTCCACAGATTACAGTATAAAAATTCTTAAAAATTTAATACATCACAATTATAACGAACAATTCTCTTGGGCACCAGATAAGACTATAATTACTCCAATTATAGATGAGGGTAAAGGAATTTCTTTACAAAGAAATAATACAGCAGGATGGATTAACGGTAGCGGGCGAATTTTAGTTGCTAACAACCTATGCTATTGGAATGGGTTTAGTGGTGTACACTCTAACGATGGTAACAGAATTGATTTTATAAACAACACATGTTACTTAAATTCTTATACAAATACAGTTACCTATGCAGGGCAAACACAACAAGGAAGAAATATTGGTGTAAGTGCTCAAGGCAGTGATGATATAAAAATGATTAATAATATTTCGGTTATCGATACAGACTGGAATGGTTATGCATTAGCCGCAGGAGGTACTTCCAACTTATTTGTGTCTGATAATATCATTTTTGGCTATAATGGTACAGTAAGTCAAGATAATGACATTACAAGTGTAGAAACAAATACTACAATTGGAAATCCATTATTTATTAACGCTGGTGATCATGATGCTGGTACTTATGACTTTGGTTTAAGTTCAAACTCACCAGCTATTGATATTGCTAATACCACATTTGCACCTGGTGACGATTATTTAGGAAACAGTCGAGATGCCAATCCAGATATAGGAGCCATAGAGTTTATTTCTACTTTATCAGTTAATGATGAGGAGTTAAGTACTTTAGGAGTATTTCCAAATCCTTTTAATAATCAAATTACTATTCTTCACAATAATATAGAGTCAAAAAATATAAGTCTATATAATATTTTAGGACAAAAGCAATCTTTTAATGCGCAATCGAATACCAATTCTGTCACTTTAAATTTAAATCATTTACCAAGCGGAGTGTATGTGTTAAAAATGGGCTCGGTTACTAAAAAGGTGATTAAAAAGTAAATGACAAAATCTAAGTTGTTACTTGCATTATTAAGAAGAATGGCTTGCATAATTATTATTGCAGGCATTTTTTCTGCTTGTAAAACTTCGGAAAGCATTGCAGTAAATAATGAAGCACTTTTTAAAAAAGAAAACCTTATTCCGTGGTCAATTGTTGGTTTCGATATTAAAGAGCGCACTCCAAATGAGCGTTTAGAGATGTTAGAGCGTTTAGGCTTTAAGCAATACGCCTACGGAAACCGCCCAAAACACATCCCAACGATGCAACAAGAGTGGGAACTGGCAAAAAATAAAAACATTGCAATTAAAGCAGTCTGGCTTTATATAAACCTTAAAAAAGACCAACCAAATACACTAAAACCTGAAAGTGAAGCGGTTTTTAAGCACTTAGAAGCTGTAGGTTTAAAAACTCAAATTTGGGTAGGCTTTGAACCTAAGCATTTTGAAGCTTTATCTCCAGAAGAATCCTTAAAACAAACAGTAGAAATGGTTTCCTATTTATCGCAACGCGCAAAAGGATTGGGTTGTAAGGTTGCATTGTATAACCATGGAGGCTGGTTTGGTAATCCAGATAATCAGTTAAAAATTATTAAAGCACTTCCAGATGAAGCGTTAGGAATTGTTTTTAATTTTCATCACGCTCATGATGAGTTGGAAGCTTATCCTGAAAACATTAAAAAATTGCTCCCATATCTCTGGTGTGTCAATTTAAATGGAATGAAAGCTGGAGGTCCAAAAATTATCACTATCGGAAAAGGAGACCTTGAAAAAAAGATGATTCAACAATTATTAGACTTAAATTATTCAGGACCTTTTGGAATTTTAGGACATGTTAAAGGCGGAGATCCTGAAATAATTTTAGAAGAAAATTATCTTGGCTTAACACGTCTTTTTTCAGAAAAATAATCATCTTTTTCGCGTAAAAAACAAGTAGCAAAATAGAACAAAAAGCCTAAAGCTGTGTTTTTTTAATTTCATTAAATATGCTCGTATATTTTACCATAATTGCTTTTAAAGCTTGGTTTTATTGATAAATTCACAATTATCAAACGTTATCAGACTATTATGAAACCATATTTAGCTTCTTTTTCTACAATTTTACAATGTTAAAAAATCGATTATATGAAAACCAAGTTTTTCCTTTTTGCAATGCTATCAGTATTTATCATTTTATCATGTAATGATGATGATGAGAATTTAAATGGTGCAGGTACAGTGAGTTTCACTTTAGACCAATTAATAGAGGTTGAAAACGCAACCCAACCATTAAACGTTAATCTGGGTATAGATAATTTTAATCATGGAGGCGGAACTGTAGATGTTTCCATTTCTGGTGCAGATTATGGTGTCGCTTACGAAACAAGTACAGGTAATGCTAATTTTACTATTACAATACAGCCGGGAAGCTTAGCTAATTCTTTTGGCTTAACACCTGTAGATAACGATACAATAGACGGCAATCTAAACTTAACTATTACCTTAACAAACGCCACAGGATCTTTGGTTTTAGGAGAGAACTCCACGCTTCAATTTACTATTTTAGACGACGACGATCCATTAGTGGCTATTGTAGACTTTGAAAATGCAACAGGAACAATACAAGAAGATGATACAACTAATTATTTAATAAATATCCCTTTTAACCAAGCGTCTACAGAAGGAGGGACAATTACAATAACTGCTTCTGGTGATGCCGTTTTAGGTACAGACTATAGTGTGGTTGGTCAAAATGCAAGCCCGTTTACCATTACTGTACCTGCCGGAGCAACCGCTGCAAGTTTTGAAATTACTGCCATAGATAATACTGTTTTTGAAGCTAATAAAACAGCCGTATTTTCTATAATAGAAGTAACAGGAGGTTTAACCACCGGAGTAACTACAGCAACAACAATTACAATTGAGAATGATGATTCTCCACCAAATCCAGTTATAGATTTTAGCTCTTCAAACACATTAACTTACACAGAAGCAGATGGAACAATAACTTTAAATTTTGATATCTCTAATACCACAACAGCAGATGCTACAGTAGAATTAACAGCAACAGGTACTGCAGATGATTCAGATTTTAATTTTGGAGGCAGCAATAGTCCGTATTCATTTATTATTCCTTCTGGTTCATCAGCTGGTAGTGTTTCATTAACTATAGTAGATGATGCCAGTCAAGAAGCAGATGAAACTATAGTTCTTAGCATAACAAATGTTACAGGAGGTTTAGATGCAGGAGTGAATATACAGCAGCAAACGCTAACTATTACAGACAATGACGCTGTAGTATTTAATTATGTTGAAGATTTCGAGTCTGGAAGCGATTTAGCAACATTAGGTTTCGAAAATATTTTAAACGGTCAAACAGTCGATCCAACTAAAGTTATTGAATTAATTACCAGTGCTGGTAATTTTACAGATGTTAATGATTTTACAATGCCTTCAGATAATGGTTTAAACATCTTTTATAACGCAGGAAGTGGTACAACAGTTACAGAATTATTAGACAATGTTTTGGTATCACCATTAATGAATGCTACTGGTAATTTTGAAGTTATTATTGATAATGCGTATGCATTTAAAAATCAAAACACCGCTACCATCACCTATTATTATTCTGAAACATATAACGGTTCTGGAACTTTTACAGAAAGTGAATGGACAGTTATGGGAACCGAAACTGTAGCCAATATGGATGCAGATGGTTTTGGAAATAATGATTACAAACAACAAAATTTTAATATTACAACTACGGCAGATTTTTACGTAGCTGTAAGAATTTCTCAAACAATTGATGGTACTAATTATAGAACGAGATGGCGTTTCGATAATTTGAAAATTAATTCACTTTAAAAAAAATATTATGAAAAAAATACTATTTACATGTGTCCTGTTTTTAGGATTAGGACTTACAACGGGTTTTTCGCAATCTGATAAAATAAAGGGAAAAGCTACTGAAAAGGTAGAACAGATAAATGCCGAAATTATAGCAGGAGACAAGTCTCAAGCTCTAACCGAAGAACAAAAAGAACAAATCTATAACGTTCATGTTGAAAGATTGCAAGCTTTAAAAAAAGTTAAAAAGGCTGATGGAGATAAAGAAGACCAAAAAGAAGTAAACAAAAAATTTAATAAGAAAATCTACAAAGAGATTTTAACAAAAGATCAAAAGAAAGCCAGGAAGGCAGGTAAGGAAAAAACCAAAGAATAGTTGATTAATAGCAAACACAAATGAAGCACTTAACAGTATCCATATTAATATTTTTTGTAGCGATAACTTCTATTGCTTATGCGCAATCTACACCACAACAAATGGTTAGTAGTATGGGCAGAGGTATTAATTTGGGTAATGTTTTAAGTGCGCCTGTAGAAGGCAACTGGTCACCAGCTGTAGAAGAAACTTTTTTTGAGGATGTTGCTGCTTCGGGTTTTCAAACCGTGAGGATTCCTATTCGGTGGGATTTCCATACAACTCCTTTTAACGCGGTAACATATACCGATGGTAATAATAATTACACAGGTAGTCCAGCCGATTATGTTGTAGACAGCTCTTTTTTAGACAGAGTTGAACAAGTTACCGATTGGGCATTAAACAATGGCTTAGTTGCCATTATAGATGTGCATGGCGACCATTGGTTTTGGGAAAGCTATGATTCTGGTAGCCCAGAATATAAAACTGGAAACGATCTTTTGGCGTCTGAAGACAGATTTCGTGCCATTTGGCTTGCTATTTCACAAAGATTTCAAAACAAGCATGAAAACTTGTTGTTTGAAATCATGAATGAGGCCTATTTTAGTATGTCGGCTCCCGAAGTTAACTATATCAACCAAGAAATTCTTGATATTATTCGCTTAACTAATCCAACCAGAAATGTCATTATAAATGGTGGTGGTGTAAATTCATGGGAAGCCCCTTTGCAAATACCAGCCTCCTTTATACAAAGCGACAATTATTTAATAGCAACATTTCACTATTATAAACCAGGATCGTTTACCAGATCTGCTGGTGAAAATCAAACAGACAACGATTGGGGAACAGCTAGCGATAAGCAGTCTGTAGACGCCCATTTTGATGCTGTTGAAACATGGTCTCAAAATAACAACATTCCTGTTTTTTTAGGAGAATTTGGAGCCGATAATGTATGTGGTTACGATTATGAAAATGAGGTATGCGGTAACTTTGGTGGTCCGGATGAAGTTTCGAGATATGTCTATCATCAATACGTTGCAGAAGCAGCTGTAAACAGAGGGTTTTCTCTTGCTGTTTGGGATGCAGGTTTTAAAGCTGGTAAAACTATATATAGATCAGATATAAGAAAATGGGTTGTAGATATTAGAAACGCAGTGTTAGGAATTGCTTGTCCAGTTTCTGGAATAATTTCCAATCCCGATATAGAATGCGGTTATGAAATGGATTGGGATTTATTTGTACAAACCCCAGCAGTAGCAACAAACACAGATGCCACTTTGGGAGAAAGTAAAGATGGTAAAATAACCATGCAAGTAGATGTTACTACAGCAGGAGGCAGTTTTAATAAAACTATTTTAAACAATATTGTTGTCGCAGACGCCTCTTTATCCGGAAAATCACTTAGTTTTTCCTGTTTTGCAAAAGCTTCGACAAATACACAACAATTTAAATTCAGGTTAAAAGCGATTGTCAATGGTGCCACAGAATTAACAGCTTCTCCAACTTTTAATTTAAATGATACGGCATATCAACAATATCAGTTTCAATATACAGTACCTCAAAACATATCATCATTGCAACTGCAAATACTTTGCGGAAAGCAAGCTGGTGTCTATTATTTTGATGATTTCCAAATGGAAGATCAAACATTAAGTATTGTAGAAAACCCAATTAATGCAGCAAATTTTAAAGTATATCCCAACCCTGTAGGCGGCAACAATATTTTGCATTTAGAGAGCGATGAACAAATTGAACGTGTATTACTTTTTAATGTGCAGGGTCAGAATATTCAAATACATATAGAAAATAATAGCATTTCACTACCGCAATTAAACAAAGGCCTTTATTTTTTAAAAGCGTATATGCAGGATGGAAGCATATTAACAAAAAAAATAATAAACAATTAAATATAAAACAATTCAATAAATATTAATCCAAAATTCAAAAATCATGAAAAAAATTACACTATTAACATTATTAATGCTACCGTTAGTTGGGCTTGCCCAAGTAACTAATTCAACTTTTGATTCAGACATTAATGGATGGGTAGATAACAACGCAACCTCATCTTGGAGTTCTACAGAAGGAGATGCTGCTCCAGGATCAATTACATTTACAACTGGTGGAAATAATAATGGACGAATTAACACATCACCAAATGTAGGCCCAGATGATGGTCCAGGTGATTACGTTTTAACGTTTAGCGTTAAGGGAACTATGGGAACCACTGTAAGAGGAGCTATATTTCAAGGTGGTGCAACAAACGGTATTGACATTGACTTGGCAGCCGATGATACTTGGGAAACTTATACGCATACCTTTACAGGTATTACAACAGATAATATGAATGTAAGAGTATTTGGAAGAACTCCAAACTCTACCTATTTTGTAGATGATGTTACTTTTACAATCGTACCATGTACTGGTTTTACAATTTTACCTGAGACAGATGGTGGAGGAACAAACGTAATTACTGCGCCTTCAGCATGTTATTTAACTGGTGATAGCGTAGAATTTACTGCAACACCAGCTTGTGCAAATTTTACCTTTAATGAATGGGTTGTAAATGGAGCACCTGCGGGAAATATGAATCCTCTTAATTATACAGTGGGATCTGCAGATGCTACCGTAACAGCTACTTTTACGCCTGTATCTCCTGCACCAGATTTAAATTTTGATACTACTGCAGAATTAAGTAACTGGTCTGGAAACTCAAGTGCAACAGCTACAGCTGCTAATGACGATTTAACCGTTAGCATCTCTGGTGTTGTTCCTAAAATAACTTACAATTGTGCTATTGCTCCAACATCATGGAACATTAACTCTGTTAAAATAGGTTACGATAATCAATCACCAAATACTGTATTAAGATTTAAACACCCTAAATTTAGCGGTGGAGATAATTATATAGATGAAACGATTACAGCAAACGGAACTGGTGTAGTTGAAATTCCATTAACTAATCCAGACTGGGTTGATAATATGGATTTAATTGAAATTTTATTTAGAAATGCAGGTAACACAGATGCTTCAAATGGCGACATAATTATTGATTATATCGAGTTCTTTAACAATCCATTATTAAGTGTGGATGAGTTTAGTACTACAAACGTTTCTATTTTTCCTAATCCAGCAACAGATGTACT
Source organism: Lacinutrix chionoecetis (assembly GCF_053604665.1). Classification (NCBI taxonomy): domain Bacteria; kingdom Pseudomonadati; phylum Bacteroidota; class Flavobacteriia; order Flavobacteriales; family Flavobacteriaceae; genus Lacinutrix; species Lacinutrix chionoecetis. Next base: position 196,628 of record NZ_JBSHNQ010000080.1, on the reverse strand, counting down.
TACAATAAACAGCGATAGAGAAATTATAAATATTTCGGTTTATGATATAACAGGTAAAAAAGTAATTTCTAATGATAATTTAACAAATAACACCTTAAACGTTTCAGCTTTAAATACAGGAGTTTATTTATTAAATCTTACTGATTCTAATAAGAATTCAGTAACCAAAAAACTGGTTATTAAATAAGCACCATAGTAACTAATTGTTTCAGATCACGGAATAATTAAATAGCAGGGATCCTACCTTTAATCTATTGTTTTAGAATATTTTTTATAAAAATGAGAATAGATTAATGGTAGGTTTTTTTATGCAAATACTTAAAGTATTCAATAAATATTTATTACAAACAAAATAGAAACAAGTAGAGGAATTTATTTTCTACGATGTTATTTACTTATATTTAGAACTTAATACTAACTAACATATTTACTAAAATGAAAAAAGGAGTTTTTTTACTACTAATCGCTGCGGTTTCTGCCTTAGGTGGTTTACTGTTTGGTTATGATACAGGTGTTATTAATGGCGCGCAATTTTATCTAACCGAACACTTTAGCTTAAGCGACGGATTAAAAGGTTGGGTTGTTGGTAGTGCACTTTTAGGGTGTTTTTTTGGTGCTATTGTTGCAGGACCATTAAGTATTAAAATTGGTAGAAAATGGTCGTTAATTATTTCTGCCGTCTTATTTACACTCTCAGCTTATGGGTCTGGCTTACCAGAAATTTTCCCGCAATCTGTAAGTATGCTTGTGGTTTTCAGAATTCTAGGTGGATTAGGTATTGGTATTGCTTCTATGAATGCACCAATGTATATAGCAGAAATTGCTCCCTCAAGTATTAGAGGACGTATGGTAACCTATTACCAGTTGGCAATTGTTATAGGCTTTTTTGTAGTGTTTTTAGCCACTTATTTTATAGGAAAAAATTTAACAGTAGATGAAAATATTGCTTTTGGATGGCGCCGAATGTTTTGGTCAGAATTAATACCAAGCGGATTATTTTTAATACTCTTGTTTTTTGTGCCTAAAAGCCCGAGATGGTTAGCCTTAAGAGGAAGAGATGATGAGGCTTTAGCCGTTTTGCAAAAAATTAATGAAGACGAAGAGGCGTCCAAGGAAATTTTACTCATAAAAAAATCTTTAGATGAAAATAAAAAAGGTGTAAAAGTGAGCTACCTCTCTAAGGCTATATTAGTTATAATTGCTATTGGTACTGTATTATCTATGCTACAACAATTTACAGGAATAAACGCAGTACTTTATTATGGTGCAGATATCTTTGAAAAGGCTTTAGGATTTGGTAAAGAAGATGTTCTTGCTCAACAAATATTATTAGCCTTTGTTAATTTAGTATTTACCTTTGTAGCAATGTTTACGGTAGATAAATTTGGTAGAAAACCTCTACTTTATATAGGCTCTGTAGGAATGATTGTTGGTTTTTTACTTTTAGGGATTACACTACAGCAACAAAACGTTGGACTACTTTCTTTAATAGGAGTATTACTTTTTATTGCCTCTTTTGCCTTATCTATGGGTCCAGTGGTTTGGGTGTTACTCTCTGAAATGTTTCCAAACAATATTAGAAGTGTGGCAATGTCGGTAGCAGTCGCAGCTCAATGGGCTGCTAATTATGTGGTATCTCAATCCTTTCCTGTTGTAATGGGAAGTGAAATGAACAACAATAGCACCTGGAATGGCTCTTTACCATATTTCATTTTTATTGTGTTTATCCTTATAATAGTATTTGTAACGTATAAATTTATCCCAGAAACTAAAGGAAAATCTCTTGAAGAAATTGAAGAATTCTGGAAATGATGATGTTTTTCTCTTTTTATTATATCTTTGTAGTTACCCGAAAATATAATCTACAATGCTCGAAGAACTTTGGTTTAATGTACAATATGGTATCAATCACGTATTAGATATCAACGCTTACGATCACGTACTATTTTTAATTGTATTAACAGTGCCTTATATGTTTAAGGATTGGAAACGTGTGTTTTTGTTGGTCACCATGTTTACCGTTGGTCATACTTTGTCATTAATTTTAGCCACCTATGGCGCAGTTAAAGTTTCTGGAGACATAGTAGAATTTTTAATACCACTTTCAATTTTAATAGCAGCACTTTTTAATGTCTTTACATCTGGAAAAGGCGCACAGAAAGAAAAAATAGGCGTGTTGTTTATTACCACTTTATTCTTTGGTTTAATTCATGGTTTAGGCTTTGCCAGAGAATTTAAATTATTAGTTGGTGCAGACGATAGTAAGCTATTAACATTGGTTGAATTTGCTTTAGGTATTGAAATTGCTCAAATTATTATTGTATTTATTGTCTTGTTTTTGGGTTATTTAACGCAAACAATTTTTAGATTTACTAAACGAGACTGGATAATGGTTGTTTCTGCAATTGTGGTGGGCTTAGTTATTCCTATGTTGCTTAGTAGCCCTCTTTTAAAGTAGTATAACATAAATTTATCATAAATCTTCATTAATTGAATTGTAATTAAAATACTAACACGCTATCTTCGTTGTTAGTAGTGTTAACCATACGCATATTTTAAACTGCTGAGTGTTTTTTAAGAAATAAATAATACTACTCTTATAAAAAAATGTCTAAACACAAACAACACAAATACGATAAAGCCTATTTAAGGATAGCCAAAGAATGGGGGAAATTATCACACTGCGAACGTAAACAAGTAGGCGCTTTAATTGTAAAAGGACGTATGATTATTAGCGATGGTTTTAATGGTACACCAACAGGATTCGAGAACCCTTGCGAAGACGAAGAGGGTTACACAAAATGGTATGTTTTACACGCAGAGGCTAATGCTATTTTAAAAGTAGCGTCTTCAACACAATCTTGTAAAGGTGCAACATTATACATTACATTGTCGCCATGTAAAGAATGTAGTAAACTTATACATCAAGCTGGTATAGTTCGTGTAGTGTATAAAGAAGGTTATAAAGACGACTCGGGTTTGCAGTTTTTAGAAAAAGCTGGTATAGAATTAGAGAAAATAGAAGATTTAACCGCATAAAATTTTTTTTAAAGAACATGAAATTAAAAAGAAAATACCTTCCTCTACTTTTAGGTGTTGCAATTGCAGCAGGTATTTTTATTGGTGGTTCTTTAGATTTCAATGACAAAACTGATAGTTTATTTACTTCAAACAGTAAAAAAGATAAACTTAACAGGCTTATAGATTACATAGACCATGATTATGTAGAAGATGTCAATACAGATAGTATTGTAGATGTTACAGTTAATGGTATTTTAGAGAATCTCGATCCGCATTCGGTTTACATTTCAAAAGAAGAAATGCAAAGCGTTACAGAAAACATGAAAGGCGATTTTGTAGGTATAGGCATTAGCTTTTACACCTATAACGATACCATTACAGTAATCAGAACCATAGAAAACGGACCAAGTGAGCGCGCAGGCTTAAAAGGTGGTGACCGTATTATTACTGCAGATGGCGATTCGCTTTTTGGGCGAGACTTAACAAATGGCGATTTGGTAAAAAAATTAAAAGGCCCTAAAGACACCAATGTTACTATAGAAGTTGTTAGAAGAGGAGAGCCAAAACCTTTAAAATTTAAAGTAACTCGCGATAACATTCCTATTGTTAGCGTAGACGCAGCTTATATGTTAACTGAAACATTAGGCTATATTAAAATTAACAGGTTTGCCGAATCCACTTACAAAGAATTTAAAAAAGAATTAACCAAACTCGAAAAAGCTGGTGCTACAGAAATCGCTTTAGATTTACGTAACAATCCAGGTGGTTTTTTAGGTGTGGCAGAACGCATAGTAGATGAGTTTCTGGAAGACGACAAACTTATTTTATTTACTAAAAATAAAAGAGGTAAAATAGAAAAGAGTTTTGCTACACGAAAAGGCTCGTTCGAGGATGGTCACGTTTATGTATTAATAGATGAGAACTCTGCATCTGCGAGCGAAATTGTAGCAGGCGCTTTACAAGATAACGACAAAGGTACCATTGTCGGCCGTCGTTCTTATGGTAAAGGTTTGGTGCAACGTGAAATGAAATTAGGCGATGGAAGCGCAGTGCGTTTAACGGTTTCTAAATATTACACACCAACAGGTCGCTCCATACAACGCGCATACGATAAAGGAAATAAAGACTATTTCGACGATTATTATGCACGATTGGATAGTGGAGAGCTTTTAGATCCAGAAAAAATACAAGTGGCAGATTCGCTTAAATTTACTACACCTCAAGGAAAAATAGTGTATGGAGGAGGAGGTATTATTCCAGATGTTTTTGTGCCTTTAGATGAAGGTATGCAAAATGAAACTATTACTTTTTTGCAGCGCAGAGGGTACATTAATAATTTTGCTTTCGAACAATTGGAGAAGGATAGAGCCCTTTTTAAAGATTTTACAAGAGAAGATTTTTTAATCACTTTTCAAGTATCAGACGAGGTCGTAAAGGAGTTTCAGGAATATTTAAGCAAAAAAAGAAAAACAAATATTGTTTTTGTTGCTTATAAAGAAGAGGTAAAACAATATATAAAAGCAGCGTTAGCAGCTCAGCTTTTTGGAAATGGTGCTTTTGAAGAGGTTATCAATCAAAAGGACACCATGGTTAATGAAGTGATTAATATAAGTCTAAACGGAGAATTTACTGACTAACCTTGTCATGAATTTTGGTTTGTTTGCCATTATTCCAAAGTGTTAAAATATCTGTAGCTACATGCGCTCCACTACCAGATGCAATAGCAAACTGACTTCGCCAACCCGCTAGTGTACCAGCAACATATAGGTTTTCTTCAATGAAATGATTTGTGTTTTCAAGCCAAATTCTGTCCTTTTCAATTGCAGCCCTTGGATGTGGTTTTACATATTGTTCTAGACCAGAAATAGTTAATAAATTTGTGTAGCCTACAGCTATTACTACACGCTTAGTTTTGTATTCGTCTTTATTTGTAATCACTAAAAAGTTATCATTGTTTTTTAAAACGCTTTTAACTTTTTCATTTTCAAATTGTAATACTTCGGGATATAAATCTGCTAATTGTTGTTTGCCTTCAATTAGTAGGTCTTTACCTAAGGTACCCGCTTTTAAGCCTAAAACATTATTAAATAATGCGTTTTGTAGATGGGATGTTTTTTGATGTGTTATAATACCAACTTTTTTGTTTTGAGCAAATGGTTTACTTAGCGCAGAGCCTAAAACTAAAGCACAAGATAAACCTGCAGCGCCACCGCCAATAATTAAAGTGTCTAACATCTATCCTTTACTTTTTTCTTCAATCTTTTTAGAAATTCTTAAAATTTGAAGCAATAATATAGCACACAGAGATGCGATTATAGTAATCAAAGCAACCATACTTTCTCCTTCAAAAAGAGCGTTAAAGTTAATTTTGGTTGCATTAAAAACTATTAATCCAAAAGCAATAATAGTAAGTACTAGTGTAAATATCTTCATAATACAAAGTTAAGAAAAAAGAATCTTAACATTGTGCGCAAATAACTTAATCGCTATTGCCAATAATATTACACCAAACACCTTTCTTACTATATTAATTCCGTTTTGTCCAATTAAACGTTCTATTTTTCTCGATGTCTTTAATACAATATATATAACAACAACATTTAGTAAAACAGCAAGAATAATATTTTCGATTGCATACTCTGCCCTTAAAGAAAGCAAAGTGGTTAAACTTCCAGGCCCAGCTATTAATGGGAATGCTAATGGAAAAACAGAAGCAGTCATAGGGTTGGTTTCATCATCTTTGTATAATGTTATGCCTAAAATCATTTCCAAAGCAATAAAGAATAAAATAAAAGAACCTGCTACAGCAAACGAACTTACGTCTATACCAATAAGGTTTAAAATACTTTTCCCTAAAAATAAAAAAGCAATTAAAATAATTCCTGCAATAATAGAAGCTTTTTCACTCTGTATGTGTCCTGCCTTTTTGCGTAAATCTATAATTATTGGAATGTTTCCAACAATATCAATTACTGCAAAAAGCACCATAAATACAGTAAATATTTCTTTAAAATCGAAATTCATAACTCAGTTCCTTAAATTTTCGGCAAAAGTACTTCTAAATACGAGAATTTCAATATTAAATTAAAGTTAATTTTAACCGAAATTATTGACAGTTTAATTGAAAATTTTCGTCTTATCTTTGTGCTTTATTAGAGATTAATTTTAAGTATGTTTCAATTAGGGAAAACAATAGTTTCTGAAGCTATAATAGAAAATGATTTTGTTTGTAATTTATCTGCATGTAAAGGCGCATGTTGTATAGATGGCGATGCTGGCGCTCCTTTAACAGAAGATGAAGCTAAAATTCTAAACGATATATACCCGAAAGTAAAACCTTTTTTAAGACAAAAAGGTATCGATGCTATTGAGGCACAGGGCACTTCTATTAAAACAGATTTTGGAGAACTGGAAACACCTTTAATTAATGGTGCAGATTGCGCTTATGTAATTTTCGACAAAAAAAATACAGCATTATGTGCTATAGAAGAGGCCTATAATCAAGGTGAGGTAACATGGAAAAAACCAGTATCGTGTCATTTATATCCTATTAGGGTTAAGGATTATACAGAGTTTTCGGCTGTAAATTACGATAAGTGGGAAATTTGTGACGACGCTTGTTCTCTTGGTAAAGAATTACAAGTGCCAGTATACAAATTTGTAAAGGAAGCACTTATTAGAAAATTTGGTGCGGATTGGTACTCCCAATTAGAAAACGTCGCCCAAACCATGAAATAAATATTCACTAAGCCGTTTTTAAGCGGTGTACTTCTTTTGTTGGAATTTCTATGGTTACTTTGGTGCCAGAGGCTATACCATCTTCATACAAATCTTCAATACGTAATTTATAAGAGTTAGTATAGTGTTTAGAAAAATTTTCTAAACGTTGCTTGGTTAAATCGATACCAACCGATTTTCGTTTTAATAATTTTTTCTTTTTGATGGCAGCCGAAGCTGTCCTGCCAATACCATTATCTGTTATGGTAATAGTCACATAATCTAATGCGTTCGAAGCTACATGTATACACACACTTTTATTTTCTTTTTTAGAAGATAAACCATGCCATAAAGCATTTTCAAGGAACGGTTGAAGCACTAAAGAGGGTAATTTTATAGTGTCTATTTTTACATCTTTATCTACAGTACGACTATAATTTATTTGGTTAGAAAAACGAATGTTTTCTATATTCATATACAAATCCATAGTTTCTAATTCTTCGGCTAAAGAAATTTGTTTTTCGGTAGAGGCAATTAAAATTTTACGAATGAGTTTAGAGAATTTATTTAAATAATAGACCGCATTTTCTTTTTCATTATTAATAATATAAAGCTTTATAGAATTAAGAGAATTAAAAATAAAATGAGGATTCATTTGGCTACGTAACATGTCTTGCTCTAACGTAAGTATTTGTTTTTCGTTTTTAACCTGCCTGTGTCTAAAAAAGAAAAACAAACCGGCAACTGCGGTTAAAAGTATAAACAAAACAATAAAAGTAGAGTCGTTTCGCTTTTCTAATATCAACTTTTCTGAAGCGAGCGTTTTAATCTGGTTGGTTTGTTTCTCTGCTTCGTATTGAAACCGTAATCTGTTTACATACTGTGCGTTTTTTTCGTTAATAATGCTTTGATCAAGGGCAACGGCTTCTTTATATTGGGTTAAAGCCAAAGCACTATTGCCGGTTTTTTCATTAATGTCAGAGAGTTGGAAATTAGCTTCAGAAACAGAGGATTTTAAATTGTACTTTAAGGCAACTTCTAATCCCTTATTCAGGTTTTTTTTTGCCAAATCCAATTGCCCTAATTGGTTTTGAGCCCAGCCTAAGCGTATGTATGCCGATGCAATATAGAATTGATCTTGTTTTTCTTCTGCAAGTACAATAGTTGGTGTAATAACCTTAAGGGCTTCTTTTGGTTTTTCCTGCTTTACGTAAATACCACCAATACTGTTGTTACAAATAATTCTACCAATATCTGAGTCTATTTCCTCATTATAAGCTAACGATTTTTTATAGCTCAATAAGGCTTTGTCCAAGTCGCCTCGAGCCTCATAAATAGCTCCAATATTGTGATGATTAATGGCTAAGCCAAGTTTGTTGTTATTGCGTTCTTCAATTTTTAAAGATTTATTAAATTCCTTTAAAGCTAAATCTTCTTGTTTTAAACTTAGGTAAATATTACCCATACTATTATGACTTACAGCAATACTTTTTTGAAGACTTTTAGTTTTATTAGCTTCTGCTTCGGCAAGAGATAATGCTTCTTGGTGGTAATCTAAAGCTGGACGCACATTATCTTGGCGTCGCTCTACAACACCAAGCATATTTAAACTAACCACTTTGTACTCTATTAAATTATTTTTTTCTGATACTTCTAAAGCCTTATTTAAGAATGTTCTGGCCTCGCTAAAAAGCGATTTGTTTCGGTATTGATTACCCAACATAATGTTTGCAAAAGCTTGCCCAGATGGATAATTTGCCTGAATGCTTTTTGTTAGTAAAATACGCATCTTAGTAGTGTCGTACTTATTTTTATAGATAGCATATTCTAAATCATCATAACTTTTATGATTAACAGTAATAATACTGTCTGCAAAAACAGTAAAATCCTGCTTTTGGTCTTGCGAATAACTATATTGCAAGGAAAGGCAAGTAAAAAAAAATACTGCAAATACTAATTTATTTGTTGTCAAGAAACACGTCATCGTTATAGCTTTTCTAAAAAATCCGACTTTCTTTGTCGCGCCACTGGTATTTTGTGGTTAGATTCCATAATTACATAACCATCGGTTTTTAAAAACTCTTTAATTTTAGAAAGATTAATAACGTACGAGTTGTGTATTCTAAAAAATTCGCCTTCGGGCAACAAGGCATTTACCTCTTTTAATTTTTTTGTAACCAGAATTTTTTTTCCTTCACTTAAAAAAATTGTACTATAATTACCATCAGACTCCGCAAATATTATATCCTCGATATTTAAAAAAAGCAATTTGCCATCCGTATTTATAGTAACTTTCTTTTTGTTTTTCGCACTGGTGAAATTAATAAGGATGTCTTCTATTTTATCAGAATTTACAATACGCGACCTAAATTTCTTAATTTTTAAAATGGTCTCTTGTAAATCGTCCGAGTCAATAGGTTTTAGCAAATAGTCTAAAGCCTCATTTTTAAGGGCTTTTATAGCATACTCATCATAAGCCGTAGTAATAATTACGGCAATGTTAGTTTGGTTTAATTTTTCTAGAAACTGAAACCCATCCATTGTAGGCATTTGTATATCTAAAAATAAACAATCTGGAGTGTGTTCACTTAAATACAATAAAGCATCTTCTGGAATAGAGAATGTTTTTACTATTTCTATTTCATTGCTAAAATTTGTGAGTTCCCAAGACAGACCTTGTATGGCTTTTGGCTCATCGTCAACAATAACTGCTTTAATCATTTTTAAGGAGATTATTATATAAATATAAAACATATAATACATTTCACATTATTTAATGTGTAAGTGGTAAATAATAATGTGTAAACAGTTATGTATTTTGTTTTTTTTGAAGACCTCTTTTTGTTTAACCTTTATGAGGTATACCAACTATACACAAAAACAAACCAGTTATACATTTTGCCATTTAAAACAAGTTTTAAAATTTATCTTTATGGAAGATTAGTTTTAGTTAAGTTAAAACGGTTAAGTGATTTTAAGGGAGTCACTATTTAATGATTGCGCTATTAATCAACCAATTAAAAATGAGCAGCTTAAAGTTGTTCATTTTTTTTATATACAAACTTTTTTCTATAAAATCATTCGGTTTTATTCTTCAAAAAAAATATAAAAAATTAAGAAAGCTACAACGCCAATAAACGTCGCTTGTAAGTGTACATTTCAACAATTAATGTTAAGAACTTTGGAAAGATTTACACTAAACCACCTTTTAAAATCATAGATTTATTTCAATCTTTGTTAGTCCCAAGAAAAACCAAATTTTCGTTTAATTTTTACACTAAAAACTACAATAATATGTCGCAAGCTGTCGAACCAATTTTACAAGAAAACAAAGATAGATTTGTAATTTTCCCTATACAACATCATGATTTATGGGAATGGTATAAGAAGTCTGAAGCAAGTATGTGGACTGCCGAAGAAATAGATTTACATCAAGATCTTACCGATTGGACTTCGAAATTAAACGACGATGAGCGCTATTTTATTAAGCATGTATTGGCATTTTTTGCTGCAAGTGATGGTATTGTAAACGAAAACTTGGCAGAAAACTTTGTAAACGAAGTACAATATACAGAAGCTAAATTTTTCTACGGTTTCCAGATTATGATGGAAAATATACATAGTGAAACCTATTCTTTACTAATAGATACTTACGTAAAAGACGAAAAAGAAAAAGCAAATTTATTCAATGCTATCGAAACATTTCCAGCTATTAAAAAGAAAGCAGAATGGGCACTTAAATGGATAGAGTCTCCAAGTTTTGCAGAGCGTTTAATTGCTTTCGCAGCTGTAGAAGGTATCTTTTTCTCTGGATCGTTTTGCTCAATTTTTTGGTTAAAAAAACGTGGTTTAATGCCAGGCTTAACATTCTCTAACGAGCTTATTTCAAGAGACGAAGGCATGCATTGTGATTTTGCGGTTCACCTGCACGAGCACCACTTAGTTAATAAAGTGCCTAAAGAACGAATTAGAGAAATTCTTGTAGATGCCTTAGATATTGAAAGAGAATTTATTACAGAGTCTCTTCCGGCGAGTTTAATAGGAATGAATTCTAAATTAATGTCACAATATCTTGAGTTTGTAACAGACGGTCTATTACAGGATTTAGGCTGTGAAAAAGAATACGGTACTGCAAATCCATTCGATTTTATGGATATGATTTCGTTACAAGGAAAAACTAACTTCTTCGAAAAGCGCGTTTCTGAATACCAAAAAGCAGGTGTTTTAAACAAAGAAGAAGAGGAGAATAAATACGATTTTGGATCAGACGATTTTTAAGTCCCAAACAGGTATATAAAAACAAAAATTTTAATTGGTTTTAAGCCTTTTCAGTAGCGTATTAGCGCTATAGACTAAATAAGGACTGCCCATTATTATTTCAACATAAAAAAGTAAAAAATTAATCAGCTATTAATCAGTGTGTTACTGGTTTAAAGTAATCAACTAATCCTTTTTCTGAACGGGGTGAATTCAGGAAAAACAAAAAATGTGTAAAGTATGTTTGTATTAAAAAGAGACGGTAGAAAAGAGCCGATAATGTTCGATAAAATTACGGCAAGAGTACGTAAATTATGTTACGGACTAAATGAACTTGTAGACCCTATTAAAGTGGCGATGCGAGTAATAGATGGGTTGTACGATGGTGTTACAACCAGCGAATTAGATAATTTGGCAGCAGAGCAAGCAGCAACCATGACGACAGCTCACCCAGATTACGCACGTTTAGCAGCACGTATTTCGGTCTCTAACTTACACAAAAATACAAAGAAGACCTTTAGCGAAGTCATGACAGATTTATACCTATACGTAAACCCGCGTACAGGTAAAAAAGCGCCGTTATTAAGCGATGAGGTTTATAATGTTATTCAAGAAAATAAAGAACAATTAGATTCTGCCATTATTTATAATCGCGATTTTGGTTACGATTATTTTGGTTTTAAAACCTTAGAGCGGTCGTATCTTTTAAAATTAAACGGACAAATTGCCGAGCGTCCTCAACACATGCTAATGCGTGTGTCTATTGGTATTCACCTTAATGATTTAGAAGCTGCAATCGAGACATACGAGCTTATGTCTAAAAAGTACTTTACACACGCAACACCAACATTATTTAACTCTGGAACACCAAAACCACAAATGTCTTCGTGCTTTCTTTTAACAATGAAAGATGATAGTATTGATGGTATTTACGATACTTTAAAACAAACAGCAAAAATCTCACAATCTGCAGGAGGAATAGGATTATCTATACATAATATTCGTGCAACCGGAAGTTACATTGCAGGAACAAATGGAACAAGCAACGGTATTGTACCAATGTTAAAGGTGTTTAACGATACAGCACGATATGTAGATCAGGGCGGCGGAAAGCGTAAAGGAAGTTTTGCTATGTACATTGAGCCTTGGCATGCAGATATTATGAGCTTCTTAGATTTAAAAAAGAATCATGGAGCCGAAGAATTACGTGCACGTGATTTGTTTTATGCCATGTGGATGCCAGATTTGTTTATGAAACGTGTGCAGGAAGATGGCGAATGGACATTAATGTGCCCTAACGAATGTCCTGGCTTATGCGATGTGCATTCCGAAGAATTTGAAGCGCTTTACACTAAATACGAAACAGAAGGTAAAGGACGCAAAACAATAAAAGCACGTGAGCTTTGGGAGAAAGTATTAGAATCTCAAATTGAAACCGGAACGCCTTATATGTTGTATAAAGATGCAGCAAACCGTAAATCTAATCAGAAAAATTTGGGAACCATTCGTTCTTCAAATTTATGTACAGAGATTATGGAGTATACTTCAGAAGATGAGGTAGCTGTATGTAACTTAGCATCTATTGCATTACCAATGTTTGTTAGAAATGGTGAATTTGACCATAAAGAGTTATTTAGAATCACCAAGCGTGTAACAAAGAATTTAAATAAAGTAATAGACAGAAACTACTACCCAGTAAAAGAAGCAGAGAACTCAAACTTTCGTCACAGACCAGTTGGTTTAGGAGTGCAAGGTTTAGCAGATACGTTTATTAAATTACGATTGCCTTTTACAAGTGACGAAGCAAAGCAATTAAACCAAGATATTTTTGAAACACTATACTACGCTGCAGTAACTGCAAGTATGGAGGAAGCAAAAATAGATGGACCATACCAAACATATGAAGGCTCTCCAATAAGTAAAGGAGAATTCCAGCATAACTTATGGAACATTCAGGAAGATACTTTAAGTGGTCGTTGGGATTGGGATAAATTACGTAAACAAGTGCTTAAAAACGGCGTGCGTAATTCGTTATTAGTAGCACCAATGCCTACAGCTTCAACATCTCAAATATTAGGAAACAATGAGTGTTTCGAGCCATACACCTCTAATATTTATACACGTCGTGTATTATCTGGAGAGTTTATTGTTGTAAACAAACATTTATTGGAAGATTTGGTAGATTTAGGGCTTTGGGACGAAGATTTAAAAAATGAAATCATGAGAGCCAATGGATCGATACAAGATGTAGAGAACATACCTCAGGATATTAAAGACCTTTACAAAACAGTTTGGGAGCTTTCTATGAAAGATATTATAGACATGTCGCGTCAGCGTGGTTATTTTATAGACCAATCGCAATCGCTTAATCTGTTTATGGAAGGTGCAACAATGGCAAAATTAACGTCTATGCATTTTTATGCATGGAAAAGCGGTCTTAAAACAGGTATGTATTATTTACGTACTAAGAGTGCTGTAGATGCTAAAAAAGTAACTATATCGAGAGCTGCAAAAGCAGAACCGGTTAAAGCACCAGTAACAGAAGTAGAAAGTGATAACGACGGCGTTGCACAAAAACAGCAAAAAGCAGTTAAAACAGCCGAAAAATTTGCAAAGCAAACAGCCGAAACTCCAGAAGGAACACCAATGTCTCCAGAGGAAATGAAAGCATTAATTGCTCAGGCAAAAGAAGCCGAAGGTGACGATTGTTTAATGTGTGGTTCTTAAAAACCATAATCAAGCTTCCTGCTAAAGCAGGATTAAATAAGTGTTATTACCAAAAAAGCATCTCTAAATGGGATGCTTTTTTCATTTAGAAAGCACAAATAAGATAAAAGAATAATATTTATGCTATAATCTATTGGAAGTTAGAACCTAATATGCGAAATTAGTAGGAGATTACTTAAAAAAATATAAAATACATTAATGAGTATTGTATCCAAATTATTTATCGAAGATAAGGAGTTTAACGTGCTAAGGTTTAATTTTAACTTTAATCAACAGCATAGTAATAATGGCATGCCTTCTTCACAAACCACAGGTGGCATTTTTAATATAGAATTAGAATCTACAAAAGATGCCTTATTTAACGAGTGGATGGTACATGATAAAATGATGAAAAATCTTAAAATAAAGATTTCGCAAACCCATCAAGTATCAAAATCGAGAACAATAGAACTTTTAGATGTGTTTTGTATTGAATATAAAGAGGTTTTTGATGGTGTAAACAACGAACCAATGAAGGTGTATTTAAAATTGTCACCAGCCATTATGATACAAGATGGTGTTAAAATTTTCGAGTGGTACTGGAAAGAGACCGACTTAACAAAAAAGAGTAATAGCGAGCCTTTAGAAAAGACAAAGATAGCGGTAAAAGCAAAACTTAGTTAATATGCCAGAATTAGTACCCTTAGGGATAGCCGATTATAATGGAGTAGAAGGAAAGGACAACATTACTTTTGAGTATGAGGTTTCAGAAAACGATGCAAAATTAATTACGTTGCAAATTAGAGATGGCTCTACTGTTATTTTTGAAGAAATTAAAAGCGATCCAGAAAACATAACTCAAGGTAGCCACCAATGGTCTTGGGATGGTTTTGATAATAACCAAATATTAGATACTAGTGCTCTTAAAGCTTATAAAGCTCTTAATTTCTATGTTAAAGTTGAAGATGATGAAGGTAATGAAGATTTTAACACGGTAGATTTTAAAGTCTCTAAAGCAGGTAAAAAATGGGTCGATATTAAAATTGACAAAGGTTCTAAAAAAATTAATATAGACCTACGAGTTAATTTTAAAGATGGTGGTGCTAAAGGGATTGATTGTTTCACAAGAAGAGTTGGTGGTCCAAGATCAAGTAGAACAGTTACTACCTGTCCATGGGAGAAAATTCCAGATTCAGAATTAAATCCATTAGACCCTGTTCTCAAGGTTAGAAACAGAAGTTTTCAAGATTTAGAAACCTTAGCTTTAGAGGGATTAAATTACCATTGGGGAAGAAATAATAGTCACAGCGAAGCAAAAAACGTCACTATAGACGGAGAGGAATATCAAATTTTTGTAAATGCCATAAACACGAGAGAAAGTGCCATGGATGATGTGGATCTCATTTTTAATACGAACAGAAAGTGGATGCGTTCTGGTAATCCTGGAACTGTAGAAGGTATTGTGTCTGCAGTTGGAAACTTGGTATCCAGAGAAGCTGTATGCTATAATGTAGGTTATATTAAATACTCCAATGGATGGGGTTATGTAAATGCTAATAGTGAAGATATAGAGTTTAAAATGACCTCTGCGCATGAGATTGGCCATACCATATTAAAAGCCTATGGTGGCACAAACTATTCTTATGGACATAAAGGAAGTGTTAGTGTGGTTACTCAATCACAAAGCTCAGATGCAAAAAGATATAACAAAAAAGGAGAAATAGATATTATGCCATATTATACAGATGTTGTTCCTTTATCTGTTTACGATAAGTTTATTGCATCTCAAGAAGATGTACTCAGTTTAATTTGGTTATCAAAATTGGAAATAGAATGAAAGCACTGCTACTTTTAATCGCAACATTATTTTTTGCACAATGCAACCAAGAAGTCAACTATTATCATGGCCATATTTTGGATGCTAATACAAATCCAATGGAAAATTTAAAAGTGTATGAAAGAGGCAATACCAACAGTTATGGTATAACAGATGCAGAAGGCTACTTTAAAATAAAAAAAGAAAAAAATAGTTTAAGTAGATTTTTGTATGTGGAGTCGCCAACGCTTGGTCTTTTAGATTCCATTCAAACCGTTGGAACACAAGGCGGAGAAAAAATAATATACAGTTTTGTGGAAGGTAAAAGCGACACACTTTATTTAAATATTAAACAGTAAAAAAGCATCCCATGAAGGATGCTTTTTGAAAATATATATATAGACTATAATATTAATTATTTGATGCCATTAAAGCAAAAAACTTATCAATATTAGGGAGGAGTATTATTCTTGTACGTCTGTTTTTAGAACGCCCTTCGTTTGAGTCATTATCTGTTAGCGGTTGGTAACTGCTACGTCCAGAAGCAATTAGTTTTTCTGGAGCCACACCAAAATCGTTTTGTAACTTTCTAACTACAGAGGTTGCTCTCATTACACTTAAATCCCAGTTATCTGCTAAAGTTGGTGTATTAATAGATCTTGCATCTGTATGCCCTTCTACCATTACATCTATACTTGGCTCAGAGTTAATTACGTTAGCTAATTTTTGTAAAATACCATTAGCCTTGTTACTTAATCTATAACTTCCAGTGTTAAAAAGCATTTTATCACTAATAGAAATCATTACCACAGTCTCGTTAATATTTACTGTAATGTCTTCGTCTTCATTTAAAGAGCTGGTATCAACTACACGATTTAAGCTGTATTGCACGGCTAAATTCATAGAATCTTTAAGTGTTTTTGCTTGACTTAATAAATATGGATCTACTTTGGTTAGCGTGTTACGCATTTGTTGCTTAGTTAGCTTAGAGGCTACAGTACCATCTGGAGATATATCTATTTTAGATTCGTTTTCAACCATCAGGTTTTCATTGTCTGAAACTAAAGAATTAATTTTTGAATTGTACTCGTCCACACGAGCTTCTATTTTAGCAAACTTTGCTTCTAAATCTTCTTTTTCTACTCTTGTTTTTGTGAGTTCGCTTTTAATTTCTCCGTTTTCCTGTTCTAAAGCCACATACTTTTTTTTAGATACACAACTTGATAATAGTAACGCCGAAACGAATAGTATTGAAATTTTCTTCATTTTTAAGTTTTTGGTTATTATATTATATTATACGGGTTTAAAATTTATATAGACTTTTAGATTGTAGATTTTATAATTATTTTAACTTTTGGGCATAAAAAAACCTCGACTAAGCGAGGTTTCTTTATATATGAACTAAAAACTATACGTCTGTGTCTGGAATAGTTGCAGGTTTAACAGAACTATCATGCGCATCATGATATTCTTCTAAAAGATTCATTGTTGCATTTAATAAATCTTTAGTTTCTAATAACAGACTAAAGTATAATGTTGTGTTTTTCGGGCTTGATTCTTCAGTTCTTGTACGAGCTACCTGCTTAACAATTTTAGAAGTTACCAAGTCGAACACCTCTTTTTTACTACTTAAAATATCTCCAATTTGTTCAAACGAATGAGAATCGAAAGCTATTTTTATATCTCCAAATAATTGCTCTAAGGCATCATCAACTTCTTTTAACTCTTTAATCTGGCTAAATTTTAAATTTTTGTGATTGTTATTTATATGTTTATAGCTCACTTTAGAAATGTATTCTAAAGATTGTGTCATGTCTTGTAAGTATCCAAGAATATTAATGTAAAAATTACTGGCGCTTAAGCTCGACTCATCTAAATTTTTAATAAAATAGAAGATGTTATCACGCAAACTATCTACTTCTTTAGAAAGCTTGGTAACTTGTTTTTTATTCTTTTTAAGTAAGGAAGTGTCTTGCTTTGCTAGTCCTCTAATGGCATTAGTATAAATTTTATTTCCACGTTTTACAACGCTAGAGATGTTTTTAGCACTTTCGTAAATAACACCTTGTACAGAACTTGAGTCTGAGGTTGTTAAACTGTCTTCATCTAATGTTTTATTAGAACTTTCTTTATGCGCTGTGTAATTTCTGTATAATAATATTACGGTAACAAACAGTAATATAGGCGTCATAACCATAGGATTCCAGTTAATTAAGAATACTACAATTCCAGAAGCGACAAAGGCACCAATTGCGGTACCAAACCAGCCACCAATAACATTTAAAACACCCGCCACTCTATAGACAGCACTTTCTCTTCCCCATGCGCGATCTGCAAACGAGGTTCCCATAGCTACCATAAAAGTAACGTAAGTTGTAGATAGCGGTAATTTCATTGATGTTGCTATAGCGATTAATACACCAGCAACCATAAGGTTTACCGATGCTCTAATCATATCGAAAGCAGGAGCGTCTGCTCTTTCAACTTTACTTAAAGATTCGTTTGGTTTTTGAAAACTTAAATTAATTTTATTTTGAATGGCTGCCGGAATTATAGAATCCATTACATTAGAAATGTAAGAAGTCCCTTTAACAACAGCTCTTGATAGTGCATTAGGCTCAAATTTCTCGCTTGTATCGCCTTGACTTGATAATTTTATTTCGGTTTCTGCAACGGTTTTAGCTTTTTTAGAAAACCATAAGGTTAATACCATAATACCTCCAGAGATAAATAATAGTAAAGGTTCTGCAGGCACTTTTTTAGAAAGCACACCCATTGAAAATTCTGAAGGTAAAATGCCAGTAGCTAAAAAAGCATCATTGTAAGCTAAAAAAGCATGATAAGCTGCCATTGGGACACCTATGAAATTTACCAAATCGTTTCCAGAAAAAGCTAATGCTAAACCAAAAGTACCCACTGCAATTACAACAATTAAAACACTTTTATTAGTCAGTTTTTGAAAAAGGTATGAAAACAACGTCCACATTATAAACCCGCCAATGATAATTAATAACTCATTACCTTCAATATACCCTTTCCAATCGCTGTAATAAGGTGTTCCTTTTAATCCTTTAAGAAAGATAAAATAGGTTATTGCTGTTAAGGCAACACCACCAAATAGAGCTCCAAAATTTTTAATTTTCCCTTCGTAATGAAACGAAAAAATTAAACGTGATAACCATTGTACAATGGCACCAACGGTAAAAGCTATAAAAACAGACATTAAAATTCCTGTGATTATCTCTATGGCTTTTTTAGTGTTTATGTATTTTTCTAAATCTGCAATGGTATTGGCATCAGACCCACTTATTTTAATTAAAGACATTACAACTGCAGCACCTAATAAATTAAATACAATAGATACAGTAGTTGAGGTTGGTAAACCTAATGTATTAAAAAAGTCTAGTAAAAGAATATCTGTAATCATCACAGCCATGAAAATGTACATGATTTCATCAAAATAAAATTGGCCAGGTACAAATATGCCTTTACGTGCAACCTCCATCATGCCGCTAGAAAATACAGCACCAATAAAAATTCCTAAACTGGCAACAATCATTATTGTTCGCATAGAAATTGCTTTAGATCCTATTGCAGAGTTTAAGAAATTAATAGCGTCATTACTAACACCAACCACAATATCAGCAATCGCTAAAATGGTGATGGCAATTAACATAAATAAGTAAATATTATCCATAATTTTTATATAAAATAAGTTTGCAAATATCTTAAGTGTTATTGAGTATTATGTTATCTCAATGTTATCATTTATAATGTTTAGAAATGGATATCGAATCCTATTCTAAAGGTAATATTATCATCATTACCATCTAAAGTAGTGTAGCTCAAATCACTTTGTACTTTTAATTTATGGCCAACTATGTATTTTGATGCTCCTAAAGTATATTGTTCTCGAGGAAGACTTCCAGTTACTGTATCGAAATCTAAAGTAGTAAACCTACCTGCTATTTCATAGTTTGTTTTAAACAAATAACCTGCTTGTAAGTTTAAAGCCTCACCAGTTAAAACAACATCACCAGTTGGAGTTCCATCTAAATCTACTGCAATTGCATTTTCTGCTGTTCGCTTTGCATATTCTCCCATAAATGAAAAACCTTGATATTTAAACATGGCATCTGCAAATATAGTAGTTTGGTCGGTTTCATATAAAGATTCATCGCTACGAAACATGTAAGAACCTAAGCCGCTTCTTTCTCTCACTGCATCTTGATTGTAATTATAAGTAAAACCAACCATTAATTTTGGAGTAGGCTCGCGTTTTAAATCGGCTTGTACGTAATCGCCTTTAGATTTAAATGCGCCAAATGGTAAAAGTTCTAAACGTCCTGTATATTGTAAACCACCAATGTTTCCTTCTGTAACGTTTCTACCTTCTCCTTGTGAAATGGAAAGTTTTTCACGCATTAAAAAATGACCTCCTAAGTTAGTTTTGTGACGTAGTTGAAGCCCTAAATCACGATCAATATTAAAACGACTGTTTAATAACGAACGATCCACCAATTGAAGGTTTCCAGAAGAAACTACACGTTCTACGTTACCAGGTAACTTTGTTTGTCCTGCCCAAAGTTCGAAGTTTTCGGCAAAATTCCACATGATTACAGCGTCCAGAATTATACGAGGTGTGTTACGGTTAAACGCATTGGCGCCAGAAACATCTCTGTTAGACAACCCTAACTCAATTTTATATTTTAATTTTGGACTGTAAGCAAAACCACCAAATTTTAAACGTGCACGACGTACTATAAAATTATGCTCTGGGCTACCATAATTATCACCATCGTGGTCCCAGGAAGATACGGAGCGTACTTGAAAACGAGGTGCAAAATTAATGCTGAACGAACTGTCTTTTGCTGTAAAATTGATTAAGCCTTTGCCAAATTTAGTATCGCTAATTTCTTGTGCGCTTGTAGAAATGTAAGCACATAGTAATATAGCGGTAAGCGTAATTTTTAATTTCATTAGTATTAGTTTTTGTCGCTGCAAATAACCAATTCTAATGTTAACTAAATGTTTCTAAATGATTAAATTTTAAGTTTTATTATATAAAAAAGACTGCTTTGGCCAAAGCAGTCTCGTTAGAAATCATAATAATGTAGTCGACAAAAACTAATAGATTATATGAAATACTAATTGGTTGTCTTAAGACATAACAAATATGACAATTGTAATTAAAGCTAATGTAAACTCAATATTAACTAATCATTAAGCTTTTTGTTAAAGCATAATGCGTATTAAAGCGCTGAATAACAGAAACTTGTGTTGTAATGTTAAATTAACGTTACGTAATTGTTGTTTTAATGTTATTAAAATTTTATCTTTGAGTCATAATGTTAAAACCCATAATTATGAAGAAATCAATTTTATTTTCAATTGCCTTTTTAATTACCGTGGTAACTTTCGCTCAAGAAAAGCGAGATTTAAAACTTAACAAAGACACTAATTTAATAGAAGTTGTTTATTATCATGACAATGGAGTTGTAAGCCAAACAGGAACTTACACTACAGATGGTAAATTACAAGGAGAGTGGTTAAGTTATGATACGGAAGGCAAGAAACAAGTTTCTGCAAATTATGATAATGGTAAAAAAGTCGGCAAGTGGTTTTTCTGGAAAGACACCACTCTTAAAGAAGTAGATTATAACAATAGTGCTATTGTAAGTGTTAGCGAATGGGAGGTAAAAGCTTCTGTTGCAGATACCAATTAGTGTACTAAAGCTAAGAAATAAAAAAAAGCATCTTCAATTTGAAGATGCTTTTTTGTTTATATTTGGTTTGCTTATTGTACTGTCCAACCAGAACTCCAAGAAGTATAATTTGTTCCTGTTGCATTACCATCACCTGAAATAAAATCTGCTTCAGAGAAAGTATAAGTGGTATCGTTTTTCATTTTTAAAGTCACATCTGTAAAAAGTACACCTGTAACTTGTAAATTGTCGCTAATTACACCTGCACCTGTTGGCGAATCTCCTTGATCGCCATCGAGATCAAAACCTTCAGCAAAACCAACAATAGACACATTGTTAAACAAGCCTTGTGTTCCGGCTCTTAAGCGTATGGCTTCGTTTCCTGTTGAAGAACCATTTCCTTCAATAGTTAAGTTTGTAACTGTAGGCTTCGAGAAAAATATTGGATTAGAGTTGTTACCAATATCTGTATTAAATCCATCTGCTTCAATACCTTTATCATGGTCTACACCATGTTTTACATACGCATTAGTAATTGTACCAGAGTAACCTTCTGTCCAGTCTATAGAATCGTCTTGAGCATTAATAACGGAAACATAGTCCACGTTAACTGTACCTCCAAAAAATTCCACGCCATCGTCTTTTCCTTCAAAAGCCTGAATATATTCTACTGTAGTACCATTTCCTACGCCATAAAATGAAAATCCGTTATTTTCTGATTGTCCATCAGCAGATCCTCCAGAATATTCAACTCTCATATAACGTATGCTCCCAGAATTATCAGCAACATTAGTACCACCATAAGGTAAGCTTGCAATTTCAGAAGTCGAAGTGGCAGATCCTGACACAGAGTTAATAGGTGCTCTTCCTAATATAATTAACCCTCCCCAATCTCCAGCTTGTGGGTTTAAAGCATTAGAGGTTAATACTATTGGGTTTGTTGCAGTACCATTAGCATTAATACTAGCGCCTTGAGATATGGCGATGTAAACATCAGACCCTTGTGCTAAAGCGCTAATAGTTGTTCCGGCTGGAATTGTTAAAGTAGTTCCAGCGGCCATGATTAAAGATCCGTTTAGTGTATAATTTACTCCAGCCTCTAATGTTAAATCTTGCGTGTAAGTTCCAGAAATAGTATTGCCAGTTAGCTGTCCACCATCTTCATTATTAACATTTAATATAATATCTGAAGTATCGTCTGTAGAGCATGCCGAAAAAAGCAATGTTATAGCTGTTAAGCCTAATAAAAATTGTCGTTTCATGTAATTAGTTTTTTAAGTTTATTGTATTTAAAATTTATATTTAAGCTGAAGACCTAAATCCATGCCTCTCTTGTATTCTGAAAGTGTAATGTCTCCAAACGAAGTATTTTCTCTTACACGTTCAATACTGGGATCCAGTAGGTTTTTAGCAGTTATATTTATTTCTAAGTTTTTATTAATCTCATTTTTTAATACAAAATCAATAGTAGGAATACCTTTCTCTATAATATTCCCTAATTGTCCAGAGCCTAATGCCGAAATCCTATCGGAGAAATAAGAAAATACCAGATTGGCAGTAGGTTTGTAATTCTCTCCAAAGGTTGGTGTGTAACTTAAATCTGCATTTATAATTAATGGAGATGCACCTTGTAACTCGTCTGTTCTATTTAAAGTAGATGTGTATAATCCTGAAGAACTTTTCAAATCTTGTTCGGTATGCATATAAGTAGCATTAAAACCCATAGACATTAGTGCATCTTCGTCTGCATTTTTAAGTAATGCCTTTCTAATTTCAAGTTCAACACCAATAATAGAGGCTTTGTCTCCGGTTCTAAAATAACGTTGTGTACCAGTAGCATCGTTAGCAATTACTAAATTTATTGGGTTGTTTATTTGTTTTGCAAAGGCAGATATTGCAAATAATTCTGCTTTATCTATAAACCACTCATATTTAAAATCCACATTGTAAATTGAAGAAAAAGAAGGGTCATTAAGTAAATCTGGGTTTCCACCAATACGTTGTGTTACATCTTCGTAAACAAATGGAGCCATTTCTTTAAACTCTGGAGTGGAAACTGTTTTACTTGTAGAGAAACGTAAATTTTGGTCATCGCTTAGAGCATATTTAATACTCAAGCTTGGTAAAAAGAATATATTTTGTGTCTGTCTAAATCCTGGCTCGTTAGCTGGTAAGTTTATAACGTCGTAAATTATATTTTGTTTAAAAGATTCTAATCTCGCTCCAGGAACTACAAGCCATTTTTCGCCAAATTTTAATTCTGCATTGGCATAACCAGCGTATACATTTAATTCTCCAGAATAGGTGTTTTCTGGGTCACCAGGTGCATTAGTATTTCCGTATTCGCTAACCGCTGCATTGATGACTTTAATATCGTAAAGGCCATCATTGTTTAAGTTTAAGTTACCAATATTAAATATACTATTTAAATTATTAGGGTTTGTTATGGGTGTTGTATTATCAACTATGTCGTAACCATAGCGAATATTTTCAAAATTTCGTGTTTTAGATCTTCCGTTAAAGCCTATATTAAATTTAGTTTGCTCATTTAAACTATATGCTAAATTAACTCTACTGTTTAATTCTTCATCTTTAATATCTTGAAAATAGCGTTGATTATCGAATACTACATTGTTGAAAAACACAGGATTAGTATTAGGATCATTATCTAAAGAAAGCTGGTAGTTTTCAATACTAAAACGCTTTCTGTCTGGCTCATGTGCGTTAACACGGTTGTAGCCAATTGCCCAGTCTAATTCTAATTTATTAAATTCATGATTACCAATTAGTTGATTTACATAAATTAAATCCTGATTAAATTGAATGTTCTTTTGAAAAAAACCTTTTTCTGAATCTATTGTAGACTGCGAATCTCTGTTAAAACCATTACCACCTATTCCATAAAAACCAACTTCGTCCGAGGAGCTGTTAACAAACATTGAGTTAAACTGAAATTTGTTGTTGTCATCTACCCTCAAATTAGCATTAAGCATTGCTGTAGTAGTTGTTGAATACTCAAACTCTTCGGTTTCAGGAAATATTTTTTTAAATACAGAAGTAAAATCTGTTTGTTTTCCCTTTCTGTATTCGTAATCATTTTCAAAAGAGCCTGTAGCGAAAACACTTAAGCGAGCACCATTTTTAAAATCGAAAGATTTCCCTGCGGATGCTCCATAACTAACATTTATGGGAGAATTAACCGCAACAGGGTCTACACCATGAGATAAAACTATAGCAAATGGATTATGGTTATATCTTCCATAGTATCCAAAATAACCAGTACCTTCACTTCTTACAAAATTTTGCCCAGCAGCTCTCGAGTTAATTCCTGTGCTTGTAGTGACATCAAAGAAACCACTACCTTTGTAATTTTTAGAGGTAATATCTACATTTCCAGCGGCAAAATCGCCATAAAATTTTGAGGAGTATGCTTTGCTAATCGATACATTTTCAATTAAATCTGAAGCAAATAAGTTTAAATCTATATTTTTTTTGTTAACATCGTTAGAAGGCATTGAGAGTCCATTTAAAGTTGTATTTAAATATCTATCACCCAAACCACGAACGTAAACATTACTTGAGCCTTCTTGTTTAGAAACACCAGAAATTTTTGCTACAGCACCAGCAGCATCACTAACACCTTTGCGCGATAACTCGTCTGCGCCAATACTTTGTTTAATTTCTACAGCCTTTTTCTGGTCTAATAACAATGCCGTTTCGCTTTCCCGTTTAGTGGTGGTTTGTAAAACAACCTCGTCTAAAGCGGCTGCACTGGCTTTTAGCGTTATATTTAACTCTTTTTTTTCTCCACCTTTTAACGTTACAACAGTCGTTTGCGTTTCGTAACCTACAAAACTAAATTCAACAGTATAAGTGCCAGCTTCTAAGTTTTCAATTGTGTAAAGCCCATCAAAATTTGAAGAAGTTCCTTTATCTGTTCCTTTTATTAAAACATTAGCAAAAGGCAAAGGTTCGTTATTATATTCTTTATCTAAAATTTTTCCAGAAATAGAACTGTTATTTTGCGCATAAGAATTAAGCGATATTAATAGAGTTAGGGTAAATAAAATGCGTTTCATTAGTATAGTTAAATTACAGGTGCAAAGAAACTACCAACCAATGAAGCTTAGGTTAACTACAAGTTAAACTTGGTCTATAAAATGTTAGATAAATGTTATCAATTTAGTATGTTTTTTATAATTAAGAAACCTTAATTTAACATTGAAATTTATATCTTGCATTCACTTAAATTCTTAAAATGAACTGGGAACAACTGTTATCTTTAAAACGTTTTGGCGATACCAATAAAAGATTACGTAAAGAACAAGATGAAACACGATTAGGCTTCGAAGTAGATTACGATCGTATTATCTTTTCGTCGGAATTTAGAAGTCTTCAGGATAAAACACAAGTTATACCTTTATCTAAAACCGATTTCGTTCATACTCGATTAACGCATAGTTTAGAGGTTAGCGTAGTAGGTAGATCTTTAGGACGTCGAGTAGGTTTAAAGGTGTTAGAAAAGCATCCGCATTTGCAAAATATTCATGGTTATCAAGCACATGATTTTGGAGCTATTGTTGCTGCTGCTGCTTTAGCACATGATATTGGCAATCCTCCGTTTGGACATTCTGGAGAAAAAGCCATAGGAGAATTTTTTAAGTCTGGAAAAGGCAAGAAATACAAAACGGGTTTAAGCGAAAATGAATACCAAGACTTGTGCGATTTCGAAGGAAATGCTAACGGATTCAAAATTGTAACGCAAAGTAGAAAGGGTCGTGAAGGCGGGCTGCGATTAAGTTATGCAACACTTGGTGCCTTTACAAAATACCCTAAAGAATCTTTACCCAAAAAGCCAACCCAGCATATTGCAGACAAGAAATATGGGTTTTTTCAAAAAGAAAAAGATGCATTTACAGATGTCGCTAAAGAATTAGGATTAGAAAATCGTAGTAAAAATAATATAAGTTACGCACGTCACCCTTTGGCTTATTTGGTAGAAGCTGCCGATGATATTTGTTATACTATTATTGATTTTGAAGATGGCATCAACTTAGGATTAATACCAGAAGCCTTTGCTTTAGAATATTTAATAAACCTAGTTCGAGATAAAATTAAAACTGAAAAATACCACGCGCTTTCTAATAAAGAGGATAGAGTTAGCTACTTAAGAGCATTAGCTATTGGTGCTTTAATTGAAGAAGCAATAGAAATGTTTATGAAAAACGAAGACGCGATCTTAGCAGGTACGTTTAACACGGCATTATTAGAAAAAAGTAAATACGAAGCGCAAATTAATGATATCATTAAATTAAGTGTTGAAAAAATTTATCAATCCACAGAAGTTGTAGATAAAGAGATTGCAGGTTATGGTGTATTAAGTACTTTGTTAGATACCTATACAAATGCAGTTAATAATTGTTTTGATAACACGGCTTCCAATTACGATAAATTAATATTGAAAGGATGGCCAAAAACCATAAAAATAGATCAAGAAAGTTTATATGATCGCTTATTAAGTGTATGCCATTATATATCTTTATTAAGTGATAGCCAAGCGATTATTCAATATAAAAAAATAAAAGGGTTTAGTTTTTAAACGAGCTTTTCTTTAATAAATTCTGAAAGGCTTTTAGCATCTAAACCAATAGATTCATGCAATTCGTTTACAGTGCCATGCTCTATAAATGCATCAGGAATGCCTTTTAAGAAAATGTTGTTTTTATAATTATGCGTTGCAGCAAATTCTAAAACAGCACTTCCAAAACCTCCCGCAATAGCACCATCCTCAACAGTAATTATAGTCTTATGTTTTTCTAAAATGGAGTGTAGCATTCGTTCATTTATTGGTTTTATAAAACGCATATCGTAATGAGAAATTGTTTTTAATTGGTTGTCTAACTTAATAGCATTTTCTATCGTTGTCGCCATGGTTCCTATAGTTAAAACAGCTAAATTTTTGCCTTGTTTTAGGGCTACAGCACTTCCAATTTCAATTTCAGAAAATGGAATTCTCCAATCTATAATACTACCACGACCACGAGGATACCTTATAGCAATAGGGTGTTTTAAACCAAACTGTACAGTGTACATAATATTGCGAAGCTCTATTTCGTTTCGTGGTGCACAAATAATTAAGTTGGGGATACAACGCAAATAGCTAATATCGAAAACACCATGGTGCGTTGCACCATCTTCGCCAACTATTCCTGCACGATCCAGACAAAAAATTACTGGTAGATTTTGCAAGGCGACATCATGTATAACCTGATCGTAAGCCCGTTGTAAAAACGTAGAATAAATATTGCAAAAGGGTATTAAGCCTTGAGTGGCCATGCCTGCAGCTAAGGTAACAGCGTGTTGTTCTGCAATACCAACATCGAATGCACGATCTGGAATTTGCTCCATCATAAACTTTAAAGAGCTACCTGTTGGCATAGCAGGAGTAATACCTATAATTTTTTTATTCTTTTTAGCGAGCTCTACAATCGTGTGCCCAAAAACATCTTGAAATTTGGGAGGTTGAATTGTTTCTTCTTTTTTGTATAGTTCTCCTGTTTTAGCATCAAACTTTCCAGGCGCATGATAAGTGATCTGGTTTTCTTCAGCTTGACGTAACCCCTTACCTTTAGTAGTAATAACATGTAATAATTTTGGGCCTTTTACCGATTTTAAGCGCTCTAATTCTTTGATTAATGTGTCTAAACTGTGTCCGTCTACAGGACCTGAATAATCAAAATTTAAGGCTTCAAATATATTATCCTGTTTTTGTGTTCCTTTTTTTACATTTGTTAAATATTGCTTTAGCGCTCCTACGCTTGGGTCAATACCAATAGCATTATCATTTAAAATTACTAATAAATTACAATCTGTAACACCAGCATGATTAAGGCCTTCAAAAGCCATGCCGCTGGCAATTGAGGCATCTCCAATTACAGCTATATGTTGTTTGCTAAAATCGCCCTGAAGTTTTGAAGCAATGGCCATACCTAATGCGGCAGAAATAGACGTCGACGAGTGACCAACTCCAAAACTATCATATTTGCTTTCGTTTCGTTTTGGAAACCCACTAATACCATCTTTTTGCCTGTTAGTATTAAACTTATCTTTTCTTCCAGTTAAAATTTTATGAACATAGGCTTGATGTCCAACATCCCAAATTAATTCATCCTTTGGCGTATTAAAAACATAATGCAATGCAATAGTTAATTCCACAACTCCTAAACTCGCCCCCAAATGTCCAGCTTTAGCAGCAACAGCTTCAATAATAAACAGTCTAAGTTCTTGAGCTAAAATAGGAAGATCTGCTTGTTTTAGGTCTCGAAGCGACTCAATGGAATTTATAGTGTTCAAAAGTTTTTCTTGCATGTTGAGTGTAAATAGTTGGTGAAATTATTAAAAACTACTGTTAAAACTCATTATATCAGTAATAAAAAGCCTATTATTTTATTATAATTGTAAGGTGGTTACTATATTTGTGACCTATAATTAATTATATTCTAATAAACTATACAATATTATGAAAAGAAATTACATTTTGCATTTACTTGTTGTGGTGTTTTTGTTTGCTTCTTACTCAAGTAAAGCACAAAATAATTTAGCCAGCAATGAGTATGGTTCTTTAATTCAAGAGTGGTTGGATAAGAACAAAGAAAAGTACAACTTATCTGAAAATGATTTGTCCAATCTTTTGGTTAGTGACGCTTATTTTTCTAAAAAATCAAGAATCAATCATGTTTATGTTAATCAGGCATATCAAGATGTGAAAATTTATAATGCAATCTCGAGTGTTGCAGTTAAAGAAAACTATGTTTTTTATTACGATAATGGATTCATTCCTAACATCGCAAGTAAGATAAATACCGTAACGCCTGCGATTAATGCTCAAGCAGCTATTAACTCGGTAGTTAATGAATATAATTTAGGCAACGTTTCTAATTTAACGCTTGTTAGTCAAGAGGGTAATAATATTGTATTTTCTAACGGGAACGTTTCGAAAAAGGATATTCCTGTAACGTTAGTATACCAACCAACAACAGATGGTTCTTTACATTTAGCTTGGGATTTAAGTATTCATGCTTTAAATGGAGAAAATTGGTATAGTGTTAGAGTTGATGCTGTTACTGGAGAGGTTTTAGACACTAAAGATTGGATTTTAAAATGTAATTTTGGAGATGGCAATCATGCAGAGCATGCAAATCATAATGTAAAAGCAGAAGAGAATATAAGTTTATTTAAGTCAACAACTTCTATGATGGTTGATGGGTCTAGTTACAATGTTGTTCCAATTCCTACAGAAAGTCCAAATCATGGACCAAGACAAATAGTAACGCAACCAGCGGATATTGTTGCTTCACCTTTTGGGTGGCACGATACCAATGGAGTAAGCGGACCAGAATATACTATTACTAGAGGAAACAATGTTTGGGCACAAGATGATTTGGATGGTAATGACGACGACTTAGGGTCGACGCCAGAAGGTACATCTACTTTAACTTTCGATTTTCCGTTTAACCAAGCTCAGCAACCTATAGGATATTTAGAAGCTTCGTTAACTAATTTATTTTATATGAATAATATCATGCACGACGTATGGTATCAATATGGCTTTGATGAAGTTTCTGGTAATTTCCAACAAAATAACTACGGAAATGGAGGTTCAGAGAATGATTTTGTATTTGCTGATGGCCAAGACGGTAGTGGTATAAATAATGCCACTTTTGGAACGCCACCAGATGGTAATAGTCCAGGAATGACAATGTTTTTATGGTCTGCAGTAGGACCTCCAGGTCAGCCCTTAACAATTAATAATGGTTTTTTAGCAGGTGATTATGAAGCTGGTATAGCAACTTTTGGAGCTCAATTACCAAATACTCCTATCACATCTGATGTCGCATTAGTGATTGATGATAATTTAGGTCAGCCTGCATCTACAGATGATAATGATGCTTGTAATACCATTACAAATGGTGCTGCTTTAAATGGGAAAATTGTTATTTTAAGAAGAGGTGTTTGCGAATTTGGAGCAAAGGTTCTAGCGGCAGAAAATGAGGGTGCAATTGCAGTAATTGTAGTAAATAATGTTGCAGATCCAGAATACATTAATATGGCTCCTGGAGCTGTTGGTGATCAAGTTACCATTCCTTCGATTATGGTTAGTCAAGCAAGTGGAGATGCTATTATTGCAGCTTTAGAAAACAATCAAGTGGTAAATGCTACTTTAGTCTCTGCTGGTCCTTATCAAAAAGATGGTAGTTTCGATAATGGTATTGTTGCCCACGAATATGGTCATGGAATCTCTACAAGATTAGCAGGAGGACCATCTACTTCAGGATGTTTAAACAATGCAGAGCAAATGGGTGAAGGTTGGTCAGACTGGTTCGCTTTAATGCTAACTATGAAAGCTACAGATTTGCCAGAAACAGGAAGACCTATCGCAACATACTCAGTAAGTGAACCTGTAGATGGAGCTGGAATAAGACCGTTCCCTTACAGTACAGACCTTGGTATTAACCCATTAACTTATGGAGATACTAATGATAGTGCAAATATATCTCAACCGCACGGTATAGGTACAGTTTGGGCTACAATCCTTTGGGATTTAACTTGGGCTTATGTAAACAAATACGGTTTCGATCCTGATTTCTACAACGGTACAGGAGGTAATAACAGAATTATGCAACTAGTGCTGGACGGATTAAAACTACAAGGTTGTACAGCAGGTTTTGTTGCAGGAAGAGACGGTATATTAGCTGCAGATATAGCCTTAACAGGAGGAGCAGACCAATGTATGATATGGGAAACTTTTGCTGCAAGAGGTGTTGGTGTTAACGCCTCTCAAGGAACGCCAGGTTCAAGAACAGACCAAGTTGAAGATTTTACAGAACCAGATCCTTCAGATCCAAATTTACAAAACTGTACGAGTTTAAGTGTAGACGAGTTTAGTGTCTCTAACTATTCAATTTATCCTAATCCTGCTAATAATGTTTTAAACATTAAAGTGAAGAAGAATTTTGGAAATGTTACAATGACAATAACAGATATTAATGGTAGAGTAGTAATGACCCAAAAGGTAAACTTAATTGACGATGCTCAATTAAATATTTCGGCGTTACAATCAGGAATGTATATTCTTACTATTAAAGGAGATAATATTAATACAAACGATAAGATTCTTAAAAATTAGAAATAGTTTTTAAATAAATATTGAAAAGGCAACTATTTTTATAGTTGCCTTTTTTATTTTTATAAAATGATAAACCCATACGACGACAACTATTTTATGCAAAAAGCACTACAAGAAGCAGAAATTGCCTTCGAGAAAGGCGAAATCCCTGTTGGTGCAATTATTGTTATAGAAGATCGAATTATAGCCAGAGCACATAATCTTACTGAATTATTAAACGATGTTACAGCGCATGCCGAAATGCAGGCCATTACAGCTGCAGCAAATTTTTTAGGTGGGAAATATTTAAAGAACTGCATATTGTATGTCACATTAGAGCCTTGCCAAATGTGTGCTGGCGCTTTATACTGGAGCCAGATTTCTAAAATAGTATATGGTGCGAGAGATCTTAAGCGCGGTTGTATTAACTTAGAAACCAAACTACATCCCAAAACAACAATTGTTGGAGGTATATTAGAAGAAGAAGCCTCGAAATTATTAAAGCGTTTTTTTATAGAAAAACGAAACTTAAATTAGCGACGTTTATCGCCTTCACGTTCACGCATTTTATCAAGATTTTCTTTATTTAAAAGATAGTCTTTTGGGTTTTTATCTTTCCATCTGTACCAAGAAAATAACGGAATTACAACAAAGAAAAAGGCTAAAACACCAAAACCAATTAATTTTTGTGAATAGGCAACATCTAAAGCGTAACCACATATTACAGAAACTACAGATGCTATAAAGAAAAACCAAATTAAATATTTCATATAACAAAACTAATTAAATTTATATTATGAGGAGGCATTAATTAATTGTCTTCGGTATGCAGTGAGTAATTTAGATTTTGAAACAAAGCCAATGTATTTTCCGTTTTTTATAACAGGCAAGTTCCAC
This sequence comes from Lacinutrix chionoecetis, assembly GCF_053604665.1. Lineage (NCBI taxonomy): Bacteria > Pseudomonadati > Bacteroidota > Flavobacteriia > Flavobacteriales > Flavobacteriaceae > Lacinutrix > Lacinutrix chionoecetis. Next base: position 164,344 of record NZ_JBSHNQ010000080.1, on the reverse strand, counting down.
GCATTAGAGCTTTGAAATTTCTTCATCACCTGGTGCATATTATCTTTTTCGTATATAATATAGTCTGGAGGATTATGCATAAATGTTTCTGCACTTGTAGAGGCGTATAAATCCTGATCGAACATTACTGTTCTTATATCATCTAAAAGAATAATCCCTACAAGTTCACTTTTAGCATTAGTAACAGGAAACAGATTTCTACTCGATTTAGATACGCCTTCGTGTAACATTTCGCCTAATGACATTTCTGGATGCAATTGAACAAAATTAGTTTCGATAATGGTGTCTATGCGCATTAAAGTTAATACATTCTGATCCTTATCATCTGTTAATAAATCACCTCTTTCTGCCAATTCTCTGGTGTAAATGGTGTGCTCCATGTAATTTTTGGTAATCATGTAAGAAATGGCCACAGTTATCATTAATGGTATAAATAACTCGTAACCTCCAGTAATTTCAGCAATTAAAAAGATAGCCGTTAAAGGTGCATGAATCACACCAGCAATTAAGCCTGCCATACCAACTAATGTAAAGTTGGCTTCAGACACCTGATAGCCAAAGCCAATATTATTAATAATTTTTGCCGCTACGTTCCCTAAGGCACTTCCCATAACCATTGTTGGTACAATAACACCACCAACACCTCCAGCAGCAAAAGTGGTGGTCATAGCGATAGCTTTAAAAATAGTAAAGCCAATAAGCAATGCAATAACAACCCAAATATTATCTAAATAATCATCAAAAAACGACGAGCCTAGTGCATGCAAATGGTTACCTTCAAATAAATCTTTTGTAAAACTTAAACCTTCACCATATAAAGGCGGAATAAAGTAAAGCATAACACCAATGGCAAAGCCACCAACCAGCAATCTTAAGAAGCGGGTTTTAAACCGATCGAAAAACGCATAAATAGCAAAATATATTTTTGTAAAATATAATGAAGCAACCCCTGTACCAATGCCTAATGCGATATAAAATAAGGTGTCGTTAATAGTAAATTTATCTGTAATTGTAAAATTAAAAAGTACCTCGTCTCCTAAAAAAAAGTAGGAGGTTAATACCGAAGATATCGAAGCTATTAAAAGCGGTAATAGGGAGGCGAAAGTTAAATCTAAGCTAAATACTTCTACAGCAAAAACAATGGCAGCAATTGGCGATTTAAACATGGAGGCTACAGCTCCAGCTGTTGCACAAGCAATTAGTAGTGTGCGTGTTTTTTTGTCGATATGAAGCAATCTACTAAGGTTAGAACTTATTGCAGAACCAGATGTAATTGCGGGACCTAATAGACCAACCGAACCACCAAAACCAACCGTTAAAGGTGCCAGAATTAGTGGATGATATATTAATTTATAAGATAACAAGCCTTTTTGTCTCAACAATGAATATAATAAAGAGGGAATAGCTCTCTTTATAAATGCTGGAGTAGCAGGTTGCAGTGCTTTTTTAAAAAAATACTTTTTTATTAAATACACCGAAAGTAAACCAACAAAAGGCAAAATAAAATAAAGTTGTTTTTGAGAAAAAACAATACCTTTTTCTAATGCAGCTTGTATTGTAAAAGTTAAGTTTTTGAGTGAGACTGAAGCAATACCAGCAAAAAGACCAACCAATACACTTAATAAATAGACAAAGTTTTTTTGCGAGATATGCTTGTATCTCCATATAAGTAAGCGTTTTAGAAGCGTTTTTTTTGGCATGTTATATTACTTATATCAAAATAACAAAAAATCCTGCGAGAAGCAGGATTTTTTTATTTAAGATTGAATATCTAATTTCAAATTTAATTCTTTTAATTGTTCATCATCTATAGGAGCAGGAGCATCTATCATGACATCACGACCAGAATTGTTTTTTGGGAAAGCAATAAAATCTCTAATAGTTTCCTGTCCACCAAGTATGGCAACCAATCTATCTAAACCAAAAGCTAAGCCACCATGTGGTGGTGCGCCATATTCAAAGGCATCCATTAAGAATCCAAATTGCGCTCTTGCTTCTTCTTCAGAGAACCCTAAGTGTTTTAACATGATGGCTTGCGTTGCTTTATCGTGAATTCTTATCGATCCACCACCAATTTCGTTTCCGTTTAATACTAAATCGTAAGCGTTCGCTTTTACTTCGCCAGGTTTAGTATCTAATAATTCTATTTGTCCTGGTTTAGGTGAGGTAAACGGATGGTGCATAGCGTGGTAATGTCCGGTTTCTTCATCTAACTCCAATAAAGGAAAATCGATTACCCAAAGCGGTGCAAATTCCTTAGGGTTACGTAAGCCTAAACGCTCTGCTAATTCCATTCGTAAAGCACTTAATTGTGCTCGAACTTTATTGGTTTCACCAGATAGTACACAAATTAAATCGCCTGCTTTAGCACCAGTAGCTTCTGCCCATTTTGCTAAATCATCTTGATCATAAAACTTATCTACCGATGATTTAAAAGTACCATCATCATTTACGCGGCAATAAACCATACCTAAAGCACCAACTTGAGGACGCTTAACCCAATCGATTAATTTATCTATTTCTTTTCTTGTATAAGTGTTTCCGCCAGGAACAGCAATACCAACAACTAATTCTGCATTATTAAAAACACCAAAATCTTTATGTTGTGCGACCTGGTTTAATTCGCCAAACTCCATCCCGAAACGTATGTCTGGTTTGTCGTTTCCATATAATCGCATGGCATCATCATACAGCATACGTGGGAATTTTTTAACGTCAACACCGTTTACCTCTTTAAGTAAATGGCGCGTTAACCCTTCAAAAACATTTAAAATATCTTCTTGTTCCACAAATGCCATCTCGCAGTCAATTTGTGTGAATTCTGGTTGTCTGTCGGCACGTAAATCTTCATCTCTAAAACATTTTACAATTTGAAAATATTTATCCATGCCGCCTACCATAAGCAATTGCTTAAAGGTTTGTGGCGATTGTGGGAGTGCATAAAATTCACCTTCATTCATACGAGAAGGCACAACAAAATCACGTGCTCCTTCTGGAGTAGATTTTATTAAATAAGGTGTTTCAACTTCTATAAAACCATCATTAGACAAATAGTTTCTTACTTCCTGAGTTACTTTAGCTCTAAAAATCAAGCTGTTCTTAACAGGATTACGTCTTATATCTAAGTAGCGATATTTCATACGTATGTCTTCGCCACCATCGGTTTTATCTTCAATAGTAAAAGGTGGTAACAATGCTTCGTTTAAAATGGTTAGTTGAGACACTAAAATTTCGATATCACCTGTTGGCATATTTGGATTTTTAGAATCGCGCTCAACCACTTTTCCTTTAACTTGAATAACAAACTCGCGTCCTAACTTTTGTGCGCGTTCTAAGACATCTTTACTCGTGCGGTCTTCATCAAAAACCAATTGCGTAATACCGTAACGGTCGCGTAAATCTACCCAAATAATAAATCCTTTATCTCTTGATTTTTGTACCCAACCAGATAGGGTAACTTCTGTATTTATATGCTTTGCAGTTAATTCGCCGCAAGTATGACTTCTGTACATAGTGTATTTTATAAGTTGCAAAAATAAAAAATCCGAAGTAAAGACTTCGGATTTTTCTATCTAAAATATCATATTAAGATTATTTGTCAATTACCAATTGGGTTTCGCCAATTAAATTAGTGTTTTCAACCTCTGAGGGCCTTAAAGGTTCTGAAGTGAACTTTACACGCATCCACATTTTAAGTTTAATACTTAAAAAGAATAAAATAGGAACAACAATTAGGGTTAAAAACGTGGCCACAAGCAAACCGTAAATAACAGTCCATGCTAGTGGTCCCCAAAACACAACATTGTCTCCACCCATATAAATATTAGGATTAAAATCTGCAAATAGCGTAAAGAAGTTAATGTTTAAACCAATAGCTAGAGGAATTAAACCTAAAATAGTGGTAATGGCGGTTAATAAAACAGGTCTTAAACGTGCTTTACCTGCCTTTACAACACTCTCAAAAAGATCTTCGCTCGTTAAATAGTGATCTTCTTCAAGATCTAACTCATTTTTCTTTCTATCTATTAGCAGTTGCGCATAATCTAAAAGTACAACACCATTGTTAACTACAATTCCCGCCAGTGAGATAATACCAACCATGGTCATCATGATAACAAACGCACTGCCTGAAATTACAATACCTCCAAATACACCAATGAAGCTTAAGAAAATAGCAATCATAATAATGGTAGGTTTAGAAATAGAATTAAATTGAAATATTAAAATGAAGAAAATTAAACCAAGTCCAGTGAAAAAGGCACCCATTAAAAACGCCATTTGCTTGTTTTGTTCTTCAATTTGTCCTGTATAATCAATATGAATATCCTCTGATAATCCCTCGTAGCTCCTCATTTCATTTTGAACCTGAGCCACAATTGCTCCAGCATCGGTATAGCCTGGTGACAGTGCCGAGTAAACGGTTACCACACGTTTGGTATCTTTGTGTTTAATTGCACTAAAACCAGAATTGTTTTTCTGTTTGGCAACTGCAGATAGTGGAATTTCTTTTATCTGCCCAGTATTATCTCTAAAGGTAATATTTTGATTGAAAAGCGCACTTTTGTCGTAACGAATGTCTTCGTTAAAACGTACGTATATGTCAAAATCGTCTCCATCTTCTTTATAAATTCCTGCCTTAGAACCAAAAATAGAATTACGTAACTGGTCTCCAATTTGTTTTGCAGAAACACCTAATTCACCAGCCTTTTCACGATCTATAGCAACCTGCATGGTAGGTTTATCTTTGTTAACATCTATTTTAAGCTCATCTATACCAGCAATATTTTTAGAGTTTATAAAGGCACGCATTTGTTCTGCTGTGGCAATTAACTCATTATAATCGTTGCCTTCTATCTCAATATTTATTGGTGCTCCGGCTGGTGGGCCATCGGCATTTTTTTCGACCGAAATTAAAACACCTGGATAAATACCAACCAACGCTTCTTGTACTTTTTGTCGAAGTAGCTCGCTATCTTCACCACGTCTAAATTTGTATTCGCGCATAGAGGCAGTAATTTTTGCCTTATGTGGCATTTCTGCACCAGAACCCATATCTGTTTGCGGGTTTCCTGCACCTTCGCCAACTTGAGAAACAGCGCTTTCTACTAAAAAGTTTCTACCGTTATCCATGTATTGATTGGCGTTTATTACATTGTAAACCCGCTCCTCAATAGCTTTAGTAATGGTATTTGTTTTTTCTATAGCTGTACCTTGCGGATATTCTATATACACAATAATCTGGTTGGGCTTATTGTCTGGAAAGAACTCTACCTTGGTGCGTTGGGTTGCAAGAGAAGCACCGAAGGCAATAAATGCGGCAATTAATAAAAGAAAGGTACCAATACTTAAAATATAAGGACGTCTTTTAGATAGCGCTCCTCGTAGTTGGCGCTCGTACCAATTTTCTAATTTAACCAGCGTTTTGTTTTGGAAGCTATTCGCCCAGTTTCTAATAAAAAAGCGGTAGGCCCAAAGCATAATAGCGGTAAAAATCATAATAGTTCCCAGTCCACGATACGTGCCACCAAAAATTAGAATAAGCGAGCCTAAAACAGCAACAATAACTGTAATTTTAATAATCTGTTTTAAAGGCATGTTTTTATCTTCAATAGTCATGTAACGCGATACCAATACCGAATTAAAAAATATAGCCACAAATAATGACGACCCTAATACAATAGAAAGTGTGATAGGTAATATTTTCATAAATTCACCCATAATTCCTGGCCAAAGCCCTAATGGAATAAACGCTGCAACTGTTGTGGCTGTAGATATAATTATAGGAAAGGCAATTTCTCCAATTCCTTTTTTTGCCGCCTTAATACGACTCATACCTTCATCTTCCATTAAACGATATACGTTTTCTACAACCACAATACCATTATCTACCAGCATTCCCAGTCCCATAATTAGCCCGAAAAGTACCATGGTGTTTAAACTATAGCCAATTAGGTTTAAAATCATGAGTGACATAAACATAGACATAGGAATAGCGAAACCTACAAAGAGGGCATTTTTAAAGCCTAAAAAGAACATTAAAACCGTTACTACCAGAATAACACCAAAAATAATGTTGTTTACCAAATCGTCAACTTGCCCTATGGTTACAGAAGATTGGTCGTTGGTAATGGAGACTTCAACATCTTGAGGAAATTGGTTGTCAATAGCATCTTGAACAATAAGTTGAATTTGCTCTGCCGCAGCAACCATATTTTTACCAGCACGTTTTTTAACGTCTAGCATGACTACCGGTTTACCAGATTTACGTGCAAATGTGGTTTTGTCTTCTTCTTTAAAAGAAACACTTGCAACATCCTTTAAGTAAATAGGGTTTCCGTTTTCTGATTTTACCACAAAATTTTCCAATTCGGAAGGTTGTGTAATTTCTCCTATAATTCTAATTGTTCGCCTTTGCCCACTTGCTTTTAAATTTCCAGCAGATTGGGTAATATTTCCGTTTCCAATGGCGCCAAGAATATCGTTAAAGGTCACTTTTGCTGCCATCATTTTATAGATGTCTACGGCGACTTCAACTTCTTTTTCCTGAGCTCCACGAATGTCGGCCTTTTTAATTTCTTGTAAATCTTCAATTTCATCTTGAAGGTATTCAGCATAATCTTTTAATTTTTCAACAGGATAATCACCAGAAATGTTAATGTTTAAAATTGGCATTTCTTCCGATAGGCTTAACTCGAAAACATCTGGTTCTACTTTAGCACCATTAAATGTAGGCCAATCCTCACCAGCGGTTTCAGAATCTATTTCGTCTTTAACTTTTTGTTTGGCTTGTTCTACGGTTATATTTTCATCAAATTCTATAATAACCATAGAATAGTCTTCCTGAGATGTAGAGGTGATCTCTACAACATTACTTACGGTTTTTAGCTTGTCTTCAATAGGATCTGTAACAAGTTTCTCGATGTCTTCGGCTGTATTTCCCGGAAAAATGGTACTAACGTAAATTTTAGTTTCGTTAACCTCTGGGAAAGATTCTCGTGGCATACTAAAGAATGCCGAAATTCCCAAGTAGAAAAACACGGCAATAAGCACATACATTGTGGTTTTGTTGTTAATTGCCCACGACGACCAGCCAAATTCCTTTTCGGTATTTTTTTTAATATTTTTAGCCATTAGTCTTTAGTTTCATAGTTAATAACTTCTACAGATTGCCCATCTCTTACACTACGTGCGCCTTCTTTAATAATTTCGGAGCCTGATTCTAAGCCTTCAATAACTTCTATCACATCATCTTGAGTTTTCCCTGTTTCAATAATTACACGTTTTGCAGTACCAATACCTTTGGTATTTTTATCTGTTACGATATATATGTATTGATTGCCTTCTGCGTTTTCAGAAACCACACTTTGTGGTATTAACACTGCCTTTTCATTAGTATAATCGTTAATTTTTAGACGTGCGGTTAGATTTGGCTTTATAGATTTATCCTTATTAGGAATTTCTACTTCTACTTTAAATGTACGGTTTGCAGGATTAATAAAATCGCCTGCCTGACGAATTTTTGTTTCAATAGTTTTTCCTAAAACAGGAATTGTAACAGAAACACTTTTACCCTTTGTTACATCTGAAACATAACGCTCTGGCACTTCGGTTTCAATGTACATATTATCTAAATTTACAATACGCATTAATGGTGTTTGTCCTGCACCAACAACACTCCCTTGTTCTGTAATAATATCGTCTATAGTCCCAGAAAATGGCGCTCTTACTGTTGTTTTAGAAATTTGCTGATTTAATTGGTTTACGGCTTCTTGTTGCGATTGGTAAGTAGATTTTGATTGTAAAAACTGAATTTCGCTACCAATATTTTGATCCCAAAGACGTTTTTGGCGCTCGTAAGTTGTTTTTGCTAAATCAGCTTGAATTTTTAATTGTGCTAATTGCTGGCTTAATCCTCCATCATCAATTTTTGCAAGTATTTGTCCTTTACTAACCTTTTGTCCTTCTTTTACATAGACACGAGTTAATATACCATTATACTCTGGTGTGATAGTAAGTAAATCTTTAGTAGTAACATTACCTTGAAGTTCTAAAACATGATTAAAAACTTCAGTTTCGGTTTTAATTGTGGTTATTAGAGGAATATTCTTTGTTGTATCAAGCGTTTTTATTTTATCATCTAAAAGCTTTATTTTATCATTTATAGCTTGCTGTTCTCCAACAAGTTCACCTCTTTTTGCTCTTATTGCTTCGAGATTACCATTTTCGATCACGCTTTCTACAGAATTCTTCTTGTCGTTAGAACAGGATACGGTAAAAATGGCTAAGATTAATATTGGAAATAAGTATTTCATTTTTTAGTAATTTTTAGTTGGTAATTGTTGTGTTTAATACTGTTTCTAAAGCAGCTTTAGAGTTAATTACGTTTAACATTGCTTGCAGTAATTCCTGCTGTGCTGTATATAATTGAGTTTGTGCTTGTCTAAGTTCAAAACTGGAGCCTATACCTTCAAAAAACTTGGTTTGGTTCTTTTTTTCTATACGTTCTGCTAATTGAAGATTTTCTTGTTTGTTTTCATAATCTTCTATTGCAAATTGATAATCACTCTTAGCAGAAGCAATTTCTAATTTTATGCGTTGCTCGGTTTCTGTTAATTCGGTTTGGGCTTTTTCAAAATTTATTTCTGCACGTTGTGTCGCAGCACTTCGCATTCCAGAACTAAATATTGGGATATTAAGGCTAACACCAAATAACGAAGAGCCAAACCAACGTTGGTCTTTATTAAAAAAAGTAAATTCATCGTCAAAAGCCGAATAACCACCATTTAAAAAAGCATTAAATGTTGGTAAGGCTTTGCTTTTTTCAAGCTTTACCATTAATTCTTTGGCTCTCGTATCGTTTTCTGCAATAAGATAATCGATAGTTGCTGCTGGGTTATTGTCAACGTTAAATATAGATAGCGATATATTTTCCTGCGTCAATGTTCTTAAATTATCTGTTAACACAAGCGTGTTATAAACATCTAATCCCATAGTGATATTTAACATTTGGTACGCCAGAGTTTTTAAACGTTCTACATTATTTAAGTTGCTTTCTACCCCAGACAGTGTAATCTGTAATTGCTCAACACTTTCTTCTTCTCCTAATCCATTCTCAAAGATTTTTTGTGTTTCGAAAAGGTTTTTTTCTAAAACTTCAATATTTCTTTCAAAAATTTTAATGCTTTCCTCTGCTAAAAGCACATTGCCGTAAGCTTCAATTACTGCTTTTCTAACTTCCAAATCTGTTTTTATTTTAGCATTTTTAGAAATTTCTAAAAACACCTTGGCAGATTGCAATCCTACAATGTAAGACCCATCAAATATTTTCTGATTTAATGTAGCAAAGGCAGTTGCACTTTGTTTAGTATTAAATACAACCTCTGTAAACTCGCCAGAATTACCACCAAAAAATTCTGAAGGGATAACAGATACTTGTTGCTTTAAAAAATTTTGATAATCTATGCTTGCACTTAATTGTGGTAAGCCACTTGCTGTTGTCTCCCATTTTTGTTTTATGGCAGCATCAATATCACGCTCGGCATTTATTGCCGTACGATTATTTTCTAATGCATAATCTATCGCTTCTTGCAAGGTGAAATTTGTTTTTTCTTCTTGCGAAAAACTAAAACCTGATATTAGAAAAACTACTAAATAAACTATATTTTTCATTAATTTGTTGGTTGAATGGTATTACTATATTTTAATGCGATTTCAAGACCTTTTGGTGTGCAAATACCATGTAAATGATACTCTAAATAATTTTCCATTAAGTCGTTCATAGAGAAATTAGTTAATGGAAAAATATCCTGATCTTTTAATGAAGTCATACCGTTAAAATAAACTCTGGTTATAAAATCTATATTAATTGTACCTCTGTACAGTCCGAGTTTTACCCCTTTTACTAAATTGTCTTTAACACAGCCAAGCATCATTTCAAACTGTTTTTTCTTAAGGCTCGAATATATTTTTGGATAATATTTTTGAAGTTGATATTGTGGTGAGGATTTTTCGTCCTTTAAATGCAACATCACAAATTTTTTAATATCGTAAATCTCTTCAATTGGGTTTTTATTGAGGGCACAAATACAATCAATTCCATGAGATATGGTCTCAAACATTTGTAAAGTAGTAGCCTCAACTAGCTTTGTCTTATTATCAAAATGTTGGTATATGGTTTTTTTACTAATACCCATTTCATTGGCAATGTCATCCATTGTCACACTCTTAAATCCCAGATTTAAGAAAAGGTCGGCCGATTTATGTATTATCTTATCTCTCATAATTGAGCTGCAAATATACGTACGGAAACTTTAAAAACAAAAAAAGTTTCCAAAGTTTTATTATTTTTTTAACATTGCACAATTTCTTTACTAAAATAGTTTCAATTGCATTATTTTTGTGCGATGCAAAACACTCAAGATTATCAAAACGCATTTGTAGACTATTTGGAGGAATTTTTGAAGGTGCGCGAACCAAAAAACTTATACGAGCCCATTAATTATATTCTAAAATTAGGAGGCAAACGCTTACGTCCGGTTTTAACACTTATGAGTGCTGAGGTTTTTGACTGCGATTATAAAAAAGCAATGGATGCAGCATTAAGCATTGAGGTGTTTCATAATTTTTCCTTAGTTCATGACGACATTATGGACGATGCACCATTAAGAAGAGGAAAGCAAACAGTACATGAGCGATGGGATGTTAATACAGGTATTTTATCTGGAGATGCTATGCTTATTATGGCTTATCGCTTGTTTGAAAATTACGATGTAGAGATTTTTCAGGCTTTGGCAAAATTGTTTAGTAAAACGGCTTTAGAGGTTTGCGAAGGACAACAATACGATGTGGATTTTGAAACTCGCGATGATGTTACCATAGATGAATATTTAAAAATGATTGAATACAAAACGGCAGTTTTGGTTGGTGCAGCTATGAAAATGGGAGCAATTGTTGCAAAAGCCTCCAACAAAGACCAGGATGGAATATATGAATTTGGTCGGTTATTGGGTATTGCTTTTCAACTTCAAGACGATTATTTAGACGCTTTTGGTAATCCTGAAACTTTTGGAAAACAAGTTGGAGGAGATATCATTGAAAATAAAAAAACGTACCTCTATTTAAAAGCACTGGCTTTTTTAAATGCTTCTGATAAACAACAATTAGAACAGTTATTTTCGGTTAACCTTGGAGAGAATAATGATAAAATTGAAACGGTAAAACAGTATTTTGTTACAAGTGGATCTGCAGATGCAACCAAAAAAGAAATTGAAAATTATACCAATAAGGCCTTTTCCATTTTAGAAACCTTAGATATTACAGAAAATAAAAAAGAACTTTTAAAACAATTTGGCAAAACACTAATGACACGAAATGTGTAGCTTTATTTTTTTTAATTAATAATATTATTACACCATAATAATTTAATAAGTAATATCCTGGTTTGACAGGAAAAATACGCATGAAGTTACCCGCAACATTCGAAGATTTAGTGGATAAAGCAAATCAATTAGCTTTATATAATAAGCTCATCCATCAGCTTAATAAAGACTTTTTGTATGCCAATATCAACTTAGATTTCCATGAGGATATATTACCCTCAAGTTTAAAACTGTTGCTACACGAAATTGTATATAAATTAATACAGGAAAAATTTACCGATTATCTCAACCTGCTTTATATAATTGATGTTTCAGAAATTAATATAAAAAAATTAGATGGTAGCGATACCCTGAAATTAGCAGAGCAAGTTTCGTTTTTAATTTTAAAACGCGAGTGGCAAAAAGTATGGTTCAGGCATACATATTCTTAAAAATAAACCCTTATAAATGGTGCCCAAGCATTAGCGTAAATACTTTTGTTATCATCATATAAAAGATCGTATCGCACACCAATAGTTACATTTCTGGTTCTGTAACCAGCACCAACAAATAATGCAGGAATCCAATAATTATCATCTATAAATGCTGGATTATCAAAATTTCTACTCACATGGTTTTGTTCAAATTCTCCAGATAGTTGTATTTCTTGAATCGGGTTAAATAAACTTATAATACTCGCTCCTAAAATGGTAGATTTTGCAACATTCTTCTGGCTAAAATAAGTTCCGTTTAAGCCTAATCCTAAAGAGAATTGTGTATTAAAATCGTAAATGGCACTTGGTGCTAAAGTAGCACTAAATACGTTATTACCAGTGCTAAGCCCTATGCCGCCACCAAAACGTACGTGTTCCCAAAAATTGCTTTTTTGCTCATTCTCTTGAGCAAAAAGATTAAAAAAACCAAATAGGAATAATGCAATAAAAACAGCTGTTTTTAATGTAATTGAAGATTTTAATTTCATGCTTAGATTTGTTATATGTTAAGAATGACATAAATATAATAAAAGCATAGCTATTTTTAGAGAAAGTTGTATTTTTGATTTAAATTTTGTTGAAGAGAACACTTCTTATACTTAATAATGGATAAATACTCCTTTTTAAACGCAGCACATACAGCATACTTTGCTGATTTATACGACCAATACTTAAAGAATCCTGATTCTGTAGAACCAAGTTGGAGAGCCTTTTTTCAGGGCTACGATTTTGGTAGCGAAAATTATGGCATGGATGGAGAAATTGTTGAAGGCGTTTCGTCACAAATTCCGGAACATGTTCAAAAAGAATTTCAAGTAGTAAAATTAATTGATGGTTATAGAAATCGAGGTCATTTATTTACCAAAACAAATCCTGTACGTGAGCGCAGAAAATACGAACCTACGTTAGATATTGAAAATTTTGGATTATCTCAAAATGACTTAGGCACTGTTTTTAATGCTGGTGAAATTTTAGGAATTGGAGCACAAACACTTCAGGAAATTATAAACCATCTTGAAAGTATTTATTGCGATTCTATTGGTATAGAATACATGTACATAAGAAAACCTGAAGAAATCCAATGGATTCAAAACAAACTGAATATTAACGATAATCAGCCTCAATTTTCTTCAGATCAAAAAAAACATATCTTAAAAAAGCTTAACGAAGCTGTGTCTTTCGAGAGCTTCTTGCATACAAAATATGTAGGGCAAAAACGTTTTTCGCTTGAAGGAGGAGAAGCCCTCATTCCAGCGCTAGATGCAATGATTGAAAAAGCAGCAGATTTAGGTGTCGAGGAATTTGTAATGGGAATGGCACACAGAGGCCGTTTAAGTACGCTTACAAACATTTTTGGTAAAAGTGCAAAAGATATTTTTAGCGAGTTTGATGGTAAAGACTATGAAGAGGAAATTTTCGATGGTGATGTAAAGTATCACTTAGGCTGGACGAGTAAAAGAAAATCAGACTCAGGAAAAGAAATTAGACTAAGCATTGCACCAAACCCATCACATTTGGAAACTGTTGGTGCCGTTGTAGAGGGTATTTCGAGAGCAAAACAAGATAGATTCTATAAAGATAATTTTAGTAAAGTATTACCAATAATTGTTCATGGAGATGCTGCTATTGCAGGTCAAGGGCTGGTTTACGAAGTAGTACAGATGGCTCAATTAGAGGGTTATAAAACTAATGGAACCATTCATATTGTAGTAAATAATCAAGTTGGTTTTACTACAAATTATTTAGATGCCAGATCAAGCACTTACTGTACAGATGTTGGAAAAGTAACGTTATCGCCTGTTTTACATGTTAATGCAGATGATGCTGAAGCTGTTGTACATGCAACCTTATTTGCATTAGATTTTAGAATGCAGTTTAAACGCGATGTTTTTATAGACATGTTAGGCTATAGAAAATATGGTCACAACGAAGGAGATGAACCACGTTTTACGCAGCCTAAACTTTACAAAGCGATAGCTAAACATGCGAATCCAAGAAATATTTATGCAGATAAATTACTGGCTCAAGGCGTTATAGATAAAGGTCATGTTAAAGAATTAGAAAAGGCATATAAAAATACGCTTGAAGAAAAGTTAGACGCTTCGAGAAAAGAAGACAAAACCATTATAACAGAATTTATGGAATCTACCTGGGAACATTTTTCTCCAGCAGATGAAGTAGAGATGATGAAAACGGTGGATACAACAGTATCTAAAAAAGAATTAGCCAAAATTACCAAAGTACTTTCAAACCTGCCAGAAGGCAAAAAGTTTATTCGCAAAATTGAAAGATTGATACAGTCGCGACAAACAATGTTCGACGACAACCAATTAGATTGGGCCATGGCAGAACATTTGGCTTATGGGACGCTTTTAGAAGAAGGTTATTACGTGCGTATTTCTGGACAAGATGTAGAACGTGGTACATTTTCACACAGGCACGCTGTTGTAAAGGTTGAAGACAGCGAAGAAGAAATTATCTTACATAATAATATTAGCGACACACAAGGTCAATTTTATATATATAACTCACTTTTATCAGAATATGGTGTTGTAGGTTTCGATTATGGTTATGCCATGGCAAGCCCAAAAACATTAACTATCTGGGAAGCGCAGTTTGGTGATTTTAGTAATGGTGCACAAATTATGCTGGACCAATACATATCGGCTGGAGAAGATAAATGGAAAACACAAAACGGCTTAGTAATGTTGTTACCACACGGTTACGAAGGTCAAGGAGCCGAGCACTCTTCAGCAAGAATGGAACGTTACTTACAGTTATGTGCAAAAGATAACATGTATGTAGCAGATTGTACAACGCCTGCAAACTTTTTTCATTTGTTAAGAAGACAAATGAAAGTGAATTTTAGAAAACCATTAATTGTATTTACTCCAAAGAGTTTATTGCGTCATCCAAAATGTGTATCAACAGTCGAAGAATTTGCAAACGGCAGTTTCAAAACTGTTATTGATGACAGTGAAGTCACGGCAAGTAAAGTAAAATCGTTAGTATTACTTACGGGTAAATTTTATTATGATTTAGACGAGGAGCGCGAGAAACTTGGTAGAGAAGATATTGCCTTTGTAAGAATTGAGCAATTATTTCCATTACCAGTTGAAGAAATAAGAAAAGCCATTAAAAAATATAAAAATACAGATGAGATTGTCTGGGCGCAAGAGGAACCAAGAAATATGGGCGCTTACAGCCATATGTTAATGCACTTAGATGAAGCGAAAACATTTAGAGTTGCATCACGTCGTGCTTATGGTGCACCAGCAGCTGGAAGTAGTACTCGATCCAAAAAACGTCATCAGGAAGTTATTGATTTCGTTTTCGATAAAACTAAAAATAATCAGCGTTAAGCTATAAAACATATAATCATGAAAAAAATAGTATTAGTAATTGTTGCAGTTTTAAGCCTTTCATTAGGTTTTGCACAAACAGAAAAAGCAAATTATAAAAAAGCGGTTTCAGAATTTCAGACTAATTATAATAATGGCGATTTTGAAAATATTTACAACATGTTGAATGCGAATTTTCAAAAGACCCTAACTTTAGAAAAAACGAAAGCATTTTTTAAAACGAATGTTAACGCAGCAGCTTTAGGGCAAATAAAAGCCGTAGAATTAACAGACATTATAAGAGAAGGGCACAACTATAAGTTAACCTTCGAAAATGGAGTTGGAGAGGCGTTTTTCCTATTAGACGACAACAATAAAATTAGTGGATTACAAATGTATCCTTTAAAAAATTAACAACAACAATCAACAAAAATTACTAAAACAATATTATATGTTAAGATATTGTCAGTATTAATATAAGGTTGATTTATAAATTGAACAAAATAAAGTTTTGAATTAGTAGATAAAGTAAATTTTATGTCAAAAAAAAACAATTTCCCAATGTGGGGAGGAAATAATTGGACTAAATCAATGTTTAAAAAATATTGGTGGATATTATGTTTAATTGTTTTTGTATATATTTTGATTGTAATTACTACAAATAATTTTATATAAAAGATTAAGATATATGATTTTAGAAATGAAAGTACCTTCGCCAGGCGAATCTATTACAGAAGTTGAAATAGCAGAATGGTTAGTTCAAGACGGTGATTATGTAGAAAAAGATCAAGCTATCGCAGAAGTAGATAGCGATAAAGCAACTTTAGAATTACCAGCTGAAGCCAGCGGTACCATTACCCTTAAAGCAGAAGAAGGCGATGCGGTAGCAGTTGGGCAGGTAGTTTGTTTAATCGATACAGAAGCTAAAGCACCAGAAAAATCTACTTACGAAGGTGGTGATGAAGGTGGTAATGAAAATGCGGCAGAAGAATTAGCTAAAGATCAAAAGGCTGTACCAAATAAAGAAAACCACGAGAAAGCACCAAATCCAGCAAAAGGGAGTTATGCATCTGGTGTAGCAAGTCCAGCAGCTAAGAAAATTCTAGCTGAAAAAGATATGGATGCTTCATCTATTTCTGGAACAGGAAAAGATGGACGTATTACTAAAGATGATGCGGTAAATGCTAAACCATCCATGGGTACTCCAACTGGAGGAAATAGAGGTTCTTCTAAAAGTAAAATGTCTATGCTACGCAGAAAAGTAGCAGAACGTTTGGTTGAGGCAAAAAATACAACGGCAATGTTAACGACGTTTAACGAAGTAGACATGTCGCCAATTTTTGCACTTAGAAAAGAGTACAAAGAAACCTTTAAATCTAAACACGGCGTAAGTTTAGGCTTTATGTCTTTCTTTACTTTAGCTGTTGTGAGAGCATTAAAAATGTATCCTGCGGTAAACTCCATGATTGATGGAAAAGAAATGCTTACTTACGATTTTGTTGATGTTAGTATTGCAGTATCTGGACCAAAAGGATTAATGGTGCCCGTAATTAGAAATGCCGAAAATCTTTCGTTTAGAGGCGTTGAGGCAGAAGTAAAACGTTTGGCTATTCGTGCTCGCGACGGACAAATAACTGTAGATGAAATGACAGGAGGGACATTTACCATCTCTAATGGCGGAGTGTTTGGCTCGATGTTATCAACACCAATTATAAATCCTCCTCAAAGTGGAATTTTAGGAATGCATAATATTGTAGAGCGTCCAGTAGCTATTGATGGTCATGTGGAAATTAGACCAATTATGTACGTTGCGTTATCTTACGACCATAGAATTATTGATGGTAAGGAGAGTGTTGGTTTCTTAGTTGCTGTAAAAGAAGCTTTAGAAAACCCAACCGAATTATTAATGGATAATGATGTTAAGAGAGCTTTAGAGCTATAATAATAATTATATAAATAACAAAAGCACAGCTGGATTAGCTGTGCTTTTATGTTTAATGGGATATAAGTTTTTTATTATTAATAAAAAGCTACAACTATATTAATGGCTATAACTATAATAGCAATTGTAACAATCCCAATAATAAATTTCTTATTCCTTGAGTTTTGTACATCTTCCATAAGTTTTTTTGATTTTAATTAAAAACTCTGCACCATTACGATACAGAGTCTTTTTTTAAATAATTCTCCCTAAGAACTAATTAATAGCATTATAAAGATAACTACTATAAACGTTAAAAAAAATACGTAGAATTACGTATTTTTTTTTAGTTCTAAAAAGCAATAAAAACGCTTAAAACATCAATATTTAGAGGTGTTTTGAGCGTTTTCGTGTAATTTTATAAATGTTTTTATCAATTTTATTAAGCTGTATAAAACGCTAATTTTAAGATTTATAGAAAATTTATTGTCAATTTTTTTATCTCAAACTGTATTTAAGTGCCAATTAGGCTTGCAGAAGAAATTACTTTAAAAAAGAGAAGCTCTACATTAGGTTATAATGTAGAGCACTTAAATATCTCCTTAGTAATTGATTAATAGCATTGTAAATATAACACGAATAAACGATAAAAAAAATACGTAGAATTACGTATTTTTTTTAATGGTATTTATTCTGAAAAAACGGTGCTATGCAATGCTATTATTGGTTTTAGACCCAATTTTAAAAAAAAGGACATAGTTTTTATAAAAAATAATTAGTAGTTAAAAACGCTAAAATCTCACTTTAACCTTAAATGTGTTAAAATAAATCCTTATTTAAATTAGCCCAAAGTACTAAGGCATTATGAGATTTTTGCAATTTCAACTTTTTAACAATATTACTTCTGTGTTTTTCTATTGTTCTAATAGAACATTGCAAAGTTTCACTAATATCTTCGTTAGAGTTGTTTTTAGCTAATAGGCTAACCACTTTTAATTCAGTTTTTGTAAGCACTTCTAATATATGGTCGTTTGTATATTTTATTTTAGAGTTTAAATAAGATGCTATCTCCTCGCTAAAATACGGTTCGCCTTGTTTGACATGGTCAATACAGATTTCAATTTCTTCAATAGCAAATTCTTTTAAAATATAACCATAGACGTTATATTCTTTGGCTTGGTCAAAAAGCTCTTCTTCATTATCGAAAGTAATTAATATCACCTTTGTATCTAACTCATATTTTTGGCATTGCTTAGCCACTTCGAGGCCGGTTAAATACGGCATTCTAATATCTAAAATTGCAATTTCTGGTTTTTCCTTAATAATAAGGTTGTATGCGGCTTGTCCATCTTCGGCTTTGCCAAGAATGTTATAACCTTTAGAGGATAATAAGTCGCTTAGACCACGTAGCATTAATGGATGATCGTCCGCAATTACAATTGAGGTACTCATTTTTTAGGGAGTTTTATTTTTAGAAAAATTATAGCACTATAAAAGTAAGAAATTTAATAGGCTATAACGATTTTAAATAGAGGTATTTCTTATCGTAATCAATTATAGCCTTACCTTTTTTAAGGACATCGGCACCAATAATGCCATTTACAGGTTTAGAGTCATGTAAAACCAGAGCAGTATTAACATGAGTTAAATCGAATAATACTAAGGTTAACTTACTGGTTTTCCATCGTCCAATTTTTATACTATTATTAGATGCAGTCTGGGTTAGCATATTCGAGGCGCCTGCACCTGCAGCTTTTATGTCTGATGCTTTTGCAATAAGTTTAAATAGTTCTACATCCTCAAAGCCAATGCAACTACTTGAGGCTCCAGTGTCTAAAATAAACAAGCCTTTAACACCATTAATGGTTGCTTTAACCTCAAAATGATTAGTTTTGGTTAGCTTAATTTTTATTTTTTTATAGTTCTTTTCAAAAAGAAATTCCCAAAGTGTGTTTTCCATTTTTTTGTTTAAATAACCACAGTAAAAGTAGTATAATTAGCACTGAAACTCCAAGAATTATCCAGATATAAAATCGATTAGTGGTAACCTTGTCAAAGCCTCCATAAAGCGTAAAAGCACTCCAGTAATAAGGTGATTTTTTAAGGTTTTTAATGTTTTTATTATTTAAATAATCGAGTTTCGATTGGTGGTTTGCATGACTAATTGAATTGTTGTTGTTTAAAATTTTGTAAAAGGATGCCATAATTTGCGAGGTCGATAAATCGCTTATTTGCCATAACGAAAATAACACTCTTTTTGCACCAGCATATTGAAAACCACGTGCAATACTCATTGCTCCTTCTCCCTTTTGTAATCTACCAATTCCGGTTTCGCAGGCACTTAAAACCACTAAATCTGGATTTAAATTCATGCTGTATAACTCATTAACAGCCAAAGCTTCATCGTGAAAAGCGATTTGAGCGGGCTCGAAAAAATCACCACTTTTACCATGTGTGGATAAGTGAAGAATAGAGTAACGGGAAGCGTTTTTTAAAAACGAAGTCTTAGTCGCATCTTCCTCCATTAGTAATGTAGTTTTTATTTCATCGTTTATACTCTTTGCTTCGTTAACCGAATATTTTAACACTGCGGTTGTATTTTTAAAAACTGGAAATACGCCTAAAACTTCTGGCTCTTTTGTAAGTTGATTTTCTTTTAAATATAAAGATACGCTTGCATTAAAAACCGAAGTATGTTTCTTTAAAAAGAAAGGCATTTTTTCATAAGTTAGTTGCTGTGTTTCTTCAGTTAGCAGGGCATCAAAAGGAACAAAGTGCAATAATCCATCTGGAATAATGAGTAAATTAGTTTTATCTTTTATTTCATTTAGTTGTAATATTTTATAGAGCTTAAAAGCGTCTTCAGTGAATTTTAAAATATTATTATTAATTGCTGAAGGACTATCGAAATAATTAATAAAATTAGCGATTGTTTCAATATGTAAATCGTTTAAAACAATTTTATTAAACGCTGTAGCAGTCCCTGAAACGATAATCTGGTATATTGCCTTTTTACCATAAAAAAAATGCACTAAGGTAGCATCGTCTTCGATTAATTTTGCATTTAGTTTTGCGATATTAAAAGAAGTGTTTGTTGATATAGCATATTTATTTTCAATCTTAAATTTCAAGTCTTTTAGCTTAATATTTATAGCGGAAAGTTCTGCTCTAATGGTGTCTTTTTGATTAGTGTTTGTGCCAAAAGGAGTTCTAATTAACCTGTTAGTAAGCGTTTCTTGTTTGTTTAAATACGCTTGTTGTTCAATTAATAAAGAATCTTTTGGGTGTAATTTTATTAAATCTTTGTTGCTAACGGTTTCTTTTAATAAAGTTGATTTATAGCGCTCAGATAACTTTAAGGCTTCTAAAGTAAATTCAGATGTATTATTAGTATTTTGAAGGGTATAAAGTAAATTTAAACACTTTTCGCTTCGTTTTCTTTGTTCATTTAGCAATATTAATTTGCTTTCTTGAGAGGTTGTGTTTTCAGCCAACATATCGCTTACATAAAAACTCAAGTTATAATATGTTAGAGCATTATTAGGTTTTGTTTGCAAAGCCGCAAATAAATCGAATATTTCAATAAAAGCATTTTCGGGATAAAGATTCTCTTCCGTTGGTAATGTATTAACATCGACATCTGGTAATAAAATTTTTAATGCTTTTTTGAGTGTTTTGTTAGATAAATCTCGATCATTTAGAAAATAATAAAGCTGTGCTTCTTGAAAATATAATTTAGATAACACACTGGCAGAAGATAAATTGTCTTTCTTTAAGTTTTTAAGCCTTTTAAAAGATTTTAAAGCCTGCGAATAATCTTTTTTTTGCATCGCCAATTCGTAAGCCAATTCTGTATCTTCAATTGAGCCTAACGTTGGATTTTTTACAATAATTTTATCTATAACCGTTACTTTTTGGTTTAACCTTATTTCGCTTCTCGATATTGAGGTTTGTAGCATTTTTTTTTGTTGAGGATGAATTCCTTTTATGCTTAGGCCGTAGTTTGCAATAGCAATAGACTGCTTATATCTTCCTAAGGTTTGGTATAGCCTCGATAGATTAATGCTTCCAGCAATAAGTTGTTTATTGTTATTACTTTCTTTGGCTAATGTAATGTAGTTTTTTGTAATATTTTCTGAGCTGGTATAATCTCCAACTCTATTATATAGTATACCTAAGGGTTTCATACAATTTTCTATAACATCAAAATCGTATGCTTTGGCAATATTTTTGTCTTTGTAAAGTGTCCACGCTTTTTCATAGGCCGTAATGGCAGCGCTGTTTTTGTTTTGTTTTTCTAAATAGTGTGCTTTATTTACTAAAAGATAAATAAAAGCCATGTAGTCGTCTATTGAGGTAAGTTTATCTTCAAACTCTACCATATCTTTATTTAGTTGTGCTAATGCTTCCGCAGATTTTTTATTGTTAAATGTTTCTGTAGCATTATAAATATCATCCTCGATACGCTGCGAAAAAACACTTCCGAAGTATAATAGACAAAGAATGATTATAGCGTTTTTCATTTAAAATAATAGTACAAGAAAATGTTTAAGGACATTTTACGTTAGAATTTCCAAATAGCGTAGAACTGCATGTAATTATAGTTCTCTTTAAAATTAAATACATAGCGAGCACCAAGGCTTGGTCCAATTCTGGCAAAGCCAGCAGTAGCTTCTATTAAGAAACCAGTTCTAAAATTTGAGAAAGAGGTTTTATTCTCCTCACTCTCTTCTAAGGTGAATAAAAGCGGTCCAGGAGGCGTTGTACTTTGTCCTTCAAAAGTTTCTACGAATATATTTTTTGTCTCTTTCTCACTAATGGAAATTGTGCCTTGCAAACCTGCACCTAAACCTATGTAATTATTAATATTGTAACGTGCTAAAACGGGTATTTCCCAATCCACATTATTAAACGTTGTCGTGGTGGTAGTGCGTGTAAAGTTAAATCCCGCAGGACCATCTTCCACGCGTTCTGTAACTGTCGTGTTTCCATTAAATTGATGAAAACTGTTAAGTAACTCAACCTGCCAATACCACCTGTAAGATTTGTAAGGTGAAACTGTTGCGCCTATAAAATAACTTTTAGAATCGTTAAGATTACTAAACGAATTGTAACCAGCTTTGGCACCAATAGAAATGCCTGGCAGAAAACGAGTAGTCGAGTAATTGGTGATTATAGGTTCGTTTTTATCGAAAATAATAGCCGTTTTCGATTTGGTTTTTTGCTTGTGAAAATTTTTGCCAAATTTTAAACTGTATTTTACAAAACCCTGAGTAGAATCGTAATCTTTTACATTTTTTTGTTCACTGCCAGGCAAATAAATATTCTTAAAAGTAAAAATGGCTTGTTTGGCAGTGTATGTTGTATCTAAGCAGCTATACTGCACCTCCTGTTTCGGACAAATTTTAACCTTAGGATACATATCCTCAACTCTAATTGTGCTTTTATCAAACATATCTGGAATATCGGTTTCCAAACGAATGGTATTAGCAGGACCTTCTCCATTATTTTGAAACCTAATTTTGAATTTTGGTCTTTTAAAACGGACTAATCTATAGTTTAGAAATGTAGCGTTAGAGGACATTTTATTAGGGTCGTGAGAGGTTACAATCTCCATTTCCATATCTTTAACTTTGTGCGTTTTGTAATTGTTATCTGGAATGTAAATACTTCTAACCGAGATAATAGCACTAGTATCCTTAAGCATTTCTGGAGTTGTTTTAAAGGTATAAAAGATATTGCGTTCCTCGTTTGGTTTCATATTATCGAACGTTATTGTACTCGATTTTTTATAGGTTGTTTTTGTTTCGGCTAAGGTTAATTCCAGATTTTCTTTTTCGGTAGAATCTGTAAAACGCGCTCTTAGCATATTATTATCACCTTTTGCCGAAGCATAAAAAACAGAGGCATCATCAACATCCTGAGTGAAAACAAAATTTTCGTTGTCTATTATTTGTTCGTTATTATAGAGTCTTGTGTCTGCCAATTCAAAATTATCTGCTCTGTATTTTTGCTCATTAAAGTATAAGTGAAGCGTGCCATTAGTGGCATAATCTTTATAGTTTTTATAGCTCATTACTACAACCATTTCCTCGCTTGGCATGGGTTCCCGATTGCGAATAAGCGAAAGATCTTCTACCATAGAAGAGGAGGCTTCTGCAGTATCATTAGCATCATCAACTTTAATTTTTTTTGGTCTTGAGGTTGGTGGTTTTCCAGTATCGTAAACATTAGTAGCCCAATATTTAACTTCATAGTCGCCTGAGTGGTTATATTGTTTTACTGGCGCTTCTTGTTTACTGTAATCGCCATCGCCAAATTCCCAAAAATGCTTGTAAAACGCCTTTGGAGCTCCGGCTATTTGATTTAATGGAGGTGTTTCTGGAGTAAACTTTACTTCGCTTCCATTTTTATTATAGGCAATCTTAGCCTCTCTGCGTGTGGTATCAATCACCTGTGACTCTTGACTAAAGACCATTTGCGATAATAAAATTAAAACAAAAAGGATCGTTGGGTTTTTCATAATAGCGATAGGATTAATAGTTTTAAAGATACAAAAACTGATATTTTAAATCTACTTTTTAATGTTATTAGCCAAGTTAAACGAATATCGATAATTGTAAAAAGCAGATTCCACTATCTGTGGTTTCTAATGCATGATCTGCTGTTTTCAGTTTTAAAACAAAAAAGTTAGAAGTAGAATCCTAACTTTTTTCTATAGGTTTTATGCGATTGAAGCTAATACACTTAATAAAATAACCAGGCGAATACTAAAGTAAAAAACCTGTTCCTGAATTAATTCTGCATTTTTCATAATCTTGTGTTTTATTGTTCTTCACCTTTATATCAACACAAGTATTATTTTGTTACCTCTTTTTTTTGATTTTTTTTAAAAAAAAAGGGTCAGAAATAATAGATCTGACCCTTTAAAGTAGGAAATAGTAATTATGGTAGCGCATTAATGATGTTTACAAATTGGACTTCTGTGGCAAGAGCAGTTTCGCTAAAATCAAACGATATAATATCGTCTGCTACTATCGTTACGGCTTTAACAGCGTATCTCCAGATGCCATTATCTTCGGTTGCAAAAATAACATGACACTCTAAGCCTATTGGTATTTGCCCGTAATGCTCGCTAAATAGGTTTAAAGAACCATCGTAGGTGTCTAAAGATGCTAACCCAGAATCTTCACCATCATACGATAAATATATAGCACTGTTAGTAAAGTTGTAACCTACTGGAGCTTGTGCTTTAATTAATGTTTTTGATCTTGGATCATTGTAAAAACGATCGATATTAGACCAGCCAAACTGGCCTAAAAACGCATAATATTCTCCACCTTCAACAAATACACCACCTTGTCCTGTGGCATCGTCCACTTCGTCCCATGTTAAATTTTCTTCTGCATCGATAGTGCCTTCCCAAAGTGTCATGGCTGGATCTGCACCACCAGTTAAGCTATTAGGGACAACTAACTGTATATCGCAATTAGTATCTAAAGCCATTCCGCTTTGTGTGGCTTCTAAAAGAAATTCCCCACCAGAAATTAATAAGGCTTTGTCGCCATTTGGTAATGCTCCCATTGTAGGTTTGTGGGTTGTTAGCATATTGCCTTTCTCGAATAATTCTACATATTTAAGATCCACAGTTCCAGAAACAGGGTTTCCGTTTAACGTTAAGCAATTGGTGTTTATATTAATTAGTACGCCATGATCTGAAGTTAAAGTAATATTCCCATCGTTTCCATCAAATTGAAACGTTTGTGTTTGGTCATCTAAGGCCTGAGTTCTAATGTTTTTAAATTGGGCAGCTGTTGGTGCTGGGTTATTGTTAGAATCAACATCTGCATCGTCGTTAATTTCACAGCTCGATAAAAACGTTATTGCTGTAATAAATAAACTTGCTAATACTCTTTTTGAATTTTTCATGATTTCTAAAATTTAATGTTATACATCTTTATATAAACTGGGCAACACTTTTGTTACCCAATTTGGTTAATAATTTTATTTTCTGTCTCTGCTTTCAATAATTCTATAAGTAATAATGTCACCCTTAGCTATTAAGTGTATTATTCTTTTAGCTGAAAACTCAGTAGCCGAAAATCCTTTAGCATACCCTTTTTCACTTTTAACTTCCCAGAAATAGACTCTGTTGGATTTAGACTGCATGTCGCTTCTTAACATATAATAGGTTGTAATTTTTTGTTCTAAGACTATAGCGCCTTGACCTACCATATTAGCTCTTCGTTTAGCGTCGAATAATGTTGAAGCCGTTCCAGAAAATTCTCCTGTTGTTGTTTTAACAGACCAGTCGAAAATCTCAACCAAATCATCTGTGGTGATTTCTAAAGTTGTTGTTGTGTTAAAGTCTGTTTTGTCATTGGTAGCGTTTAAGTTTAAAAAACTAAAGACTACTGCTGCGATAATTAAAATTGAAGTTTTCATAATTTCTAAATGTTTAAAGTTTAATATCTGTTTAAGTGTAATTGGCATTTTGCCTTTTACAACCTTATATCAAAACCATTTATAAATTGTTACCCTTTTTTTGTAAAGTTTTTATAAATTCGTGGGAAACTAACCGACAAACAAGGGATTATGAGTGAAAAAAAAATTCACGAA
This sequence comes from Lacinutrix chionoecetis, assembly GCF_053604665.1. Classification (NCBI taxonomy): domain Bacteria; kingdom Pseudomonadati; phylum Bacteroidota; class Flavobacteriia; order Flavobacteriales; family Flavobacteriaceae; genus Lacinutrix; species Lacinutrix chionoecetis. The sequence continues at coordinate 138,612 of NZ_JBSHNQ010000080.1, read as the reverse complement.
GACCAAAAATATGTCGATGGCTTATTACATAATAACTCCTTTATTATACAGGCCATTTACGATAAGTTTGTGCCTAAAGTAGTAAACTATATTAAACAGAATAGTGGAGACGCAGACCAGGCACAAGACATTATTCAAGAAACCATTGTCACAATATATAACCAAGTCAAAGAGAAAGGTTTAAAACTAACTTGTCCTTTTGATGCTTACTTTTTTTTACTCTGTAAACGCAAATGGTTAAACGCACTCAAGAAAAATAAAAATAAAGAGGTAACAATTAATGAGGAAATTTTATCTATAGATGACGACGCACAAGAACTCGCTTTCGAAACCTCGTTATATGGAGAAAAACAAGCCTTATTTAACGAGATGTTTCAAAAATTAGGAACAGCGTGTAAAGACTTAATTAAAGCTACTTTTAAAATAAAATCTATGGAAGAAGTAGCAGCAAGTTTGGGTGTTACGTACGCCTACGCACGAAAGAAAAAGTCCTTATGTATTGGCCAACTAACAAAGCTGGTTCAAGAGTCGCCTAAATTTAACCAACTTAATTATTAGCGATTATGGAAGAACAAGATTATATTATATTCGATCAATATCTTTTAGAGGAATTATCTGCTGAAGAACGCCTGGCTTTCGAAAAACGCCTTGAAAGTGATGCAGCATTAAAAAAGAGTTTTGACACTTATAAAGACATATCAAGTTTTTTGGAACATAAATTTGAAAATGAAGCTGAAACGGATGCTTTTAAACAGAATTTAGAAACCATTTCAAATAAGCATTTTAATAAAAATGAAGCAGAAACAGTTGCAGTAGCTGGTGAAAAAACCAAAACGTTTACCTTAATTAAATATTTGGCTGCAGCGTGTGTTGCTTTGTTTTTTGGCATATTTGCTTTTAATCAGTTTTCAAATCCTACGTATTCCGATTATAACTCGCATGAACCAATGACGGTTGTTCGTGGCGAAGGCAACGTACAAGAATTAATAGAAGCAACAAAAGCCTTTAATAGTAAAGATTACGAAAAAGCAAACAAGCTTTTAAAAACAGTACTTGAAAAAGACCCTAATAATAAAGAGCTGCAATTGTATTACGCCATTACTCATCTTGAATTGGATAATTTTAAAGTTGCCGATACAGAATTAAATAAAATTACTAGCGGACAGTCTGCATATAAATATAGAGCCATGTGGTATTTGGCTTTAAGTAAATTAAAGCAAAAAGATAGTAATGCTTCCATTGCATTATTAAAACAAATTCCAGAAGAAGCAGACGATTACAGGCAAGCGCAGAAATTGTTGGGTAAGTTGGAGTAAATAGTTGGGTCATTTTTTAACCAATCTGTATACAAAAATTGTTTAACCATTTTATCTATTAATAAAATGGTTAAACAAGTAAACACATTAGATGAGAAATAAAATCGTGATTCCGAATCCTAAGGGAACAACAATCCAATAAATATTTTTTTGCACCCATCTCCATGCGTTTTTTAACCATCTTGGTGGAAATTCTGCCATAATTCAATAATTTAAAGATTAATAATATTTTAAAAGTATTGCAGAGATAATTATTTGGCAATGGGTAATCTATTACCGGTTTAAATCAATCCATCAACGGTCACTCTTAAGGGTTCTTAAAAATTGAATTGAATAAAGTCATCAATAACCCGATGACTTTTTTATTTTTACACCATGATTATTACAGATACACATACTCATTTATATAGTGAAGCATTCGATGAGGACAGAGCAGAAATGATGCAACGCACATTAGACGCAAATATTTCCAGACTGTTTATTCCGGCAATAGATTCAACTTACACAGCATCTATGCTCCGGTTGGAAAAAGACTATCCAGAAAATGTTTTTTTAATGATGGGTTTACACCCAACACACGTAAAAGAAAACTTTAAAGAAGAATTAGCCCACGTGGAAGCGATGCTAAACACGCATAAATTTTATGCAGTTGGCGAGATTGGCATCGATTTATATTGGGATAAAAGCACGTTGCCTATTCAGCAGGAAGCATTTAGACATCAAATTCAATTAGCGAAAAAACATAAGTTACCAATAGTTATTCATTGTCGTGAAGCATTCGATGAAATTTTCGATATTTTAGAAGAAGAAAAAAGTGACAATTTATATGGGATTTTTCATTGTTTTACAGGCACATTAGAGCAAGCCCATCAAGCCATTTCTTATAATATGAAATTAGGAATTGGTGGTGTGGCCACCTTTAAGAACGGAAAAATAGATCAGTTTTTAAATACTATCGATTTAAAGCATATTGTCTTAGAAACCGATTCTCCTTATTTGGCGCCAAAGCCTTTCCGCGGAAAAAGAAATGAAAGTAGTTATATTTTAAAGGTAGTAGAAAAGCTTTCTCAACTCTATAATCTTTCCGAAGAAAAAATTGCCGATATTACAACAGAAAACTCAAAAGCCGTTTTTGGTGTTTAGCGCATTGCTAAGCGTCAAAGTCAATAGCTAAAATATGACAAAAACCATCCCAAACATACTCCTTATATATACTGGTGGCACTATTGGTATGATGAAAGATGCAGAAACCGGAGCCTTACGCGCTTTCGATTTCGATAATATACTGGTACGTATTCCAGAGCTTAAATTATTAGACTGTAATATTGAAACCTTCGCGTTTAAAGAACCAATAGATTCAAGTAACATGCAACCAAAATACTGGGTTGCAATTGCAGAGGTTATAGAAGAGCGTTACGAACAATTTGATGGTTTCGTGGTATTACACGGTAGTGATACCATGAGTTACACAGCCTCGGCACTAAGTTTTATGTTAGAGCATTTAGCAAAACCTGTGGTTTTTACAGGATCGCAATTACCAATAGGTGATTTGCGAACAGATGCCAAAGAAAATTTAATAACCTCCATTCAAGTGGCCTCTTTACAATATTATAATAAGCCAGTTGTAAAAGAGGTGTGTTTGTATTTTGAATATAAATTATATAGAGCAAACAGAACAACCAAAATTAATGCTGAACATTTTGAAGCATTCGATAGTTTAAACTATCCAGATTTAGCCGAGTCAGGAGTGCATTTAAAAGTTAATCATGAATATTTGTTTAAACCCAATGCACGAAAAAACTTAATTGTTCATAAAAATTTAGATAAGAATATTGCTCTGGTAAAATTATTTCCGGGAATTTCGGAACAATTATTGAGCTGTATATTTAACACACCAAATTTAAAAGGTGTCATTTTAGAAACTTATGGTGCAGGAAACTGCTCCACCGAAGAGTGGTTTGTTTCCTTATTAAAAGAAACCATTAAAAAGGGCATACATATTATTAATGTCACACAATGTTCTGGAGGTAGTGTAATGATGGGACAATATGAAACCAGTGAAAAGCTTAAAAAAATAGGAGTTATTTCTGGAAAAGACATAACTACCGAAGCGGCAATTAGTAAATTAATGTATTTGTTAGGATTAAATATTGCGCCTAACTTGTTTAAAACCATATATGAAACCGCTTTAAGAGGAGAAATGGCTTAAAATTAACGATGAAAATTTGAGCCTTCAATTTTTTTTCGTTTAATTTGAAAATCGGGAAACTAAAAAGTTAGGGGTGCAGCAACGTAAGAAATTTCTAAATCCATAACGTATTTTATTTTTAATTCCTTTTTTTTTATATCTTTAACACTTTAACTAATTAATAAAATTAAGATCAAAACAAATGAAAAGATTATTTTCTATCCTAGCCATAGTGTTTTTAATGGCATTTGGCACAGCTAATGCAACTACCAACGCAGCAACAGTTGCTACTACAGTTGTTACCACTCAAGATGCAGCAACAGAAGAACCTGCAGAAGAAGATTTAACGTTCCACCAAGAGCTTAAAAAGCGTTTTATTGAAGGTGGTCCAGCATTTATGGGAATTGTATTATTGTGTTTAATTCTTGGGTTGGCAATTGCTATCGAGAGAATTATCTTTTTAAACCTTTCTACAACTAACACTAAAAAGTTAACTCAAAATGTTGAAGATGCACTGCAATCTGGTGGTATTGAAGCAGCAAAAGAAGTTTGTAGAAACACAAAAGGGCCTGTAGCTTCTATTTTCTATCAAGGTTTAGACCGAGCAGACGATAGTTTAGAATCTGCCGAAAAAGCTGTTGTAGCTTACGGTGGAGTACAAATGGGACAATTAGAGAAAAACGTATCTTGGATATCATTATTTATCGCATTAGCACCAATGCTTGGGTTCATGGGAACAGTAATAGGTATGATTCAGGCTTTCGATAAAATTCAATCTGCAGGTGGAATGGATGCAACGTTAGTAGCAGGTGGTATTAAAGTAGCCTTATTAACAACTGTATTTGGTCTTATTGTAGCGATTATACTTCAAATTTTTTACAATTACATCGTAGCTAAAATTGATAGTATTGTTAATGATATGGAAGATTCTTCTATCACTTTAATGGATATGTTATCGAGATATAAGAAATAATTAATAACTAATTTTAAAACAACAGATTATGCAAAAGATTTTAAAAATAGTTTTAATAGTAATTGGTGTATTAGCACTCTTCTTTTTAGGAAGAATAGTTATGACTGGTGACGACGAGATAAAAGCAATGGCAGCAGCCGGAACGTCTTCTATGTTCGAGCCGTTAGCATACATCGCTTACTTTGTGTTAGCAGTAACCGTAATTTTAGTACTATTATTTGTACTTAAAGGGCTATTTTCTAATACAGCAACATTAAAAAACACACTTATAAGTATAGGCGCATTTGTCCTGGTAGTTATAATAGGCTATGTATTAGCTACAGGTGTAGAAACACCTATGCAAGATGGTGAGATGCTATCTGCTTCTGGCTCTAAATGGGTTGGTGCAGGTTTATATACGTTCTATATTCTTGCTATAGTTGCAGGAGGAGCGATGCTATTTACAGGAATTAAAAAAATGATTAGATAATTATGGCAAAAAGATCAGCACCAGAAGTTAATGCAGGCTCTATGGCTGACATTGCCTTCTTATTACTTATATTCTTTCTGGTTACAACAGATATTGCAACAGATTCTGGTTTAAGTAGAAAGCTTCCACCATGGGAGCCGCCAACAGATGAGCCGGTAGTTATTAAGGAAAAAAATATTTTTGCTTTAACTTTAAACAGTAATAACGAAATTCTTTTAACATCAGGAGGAGATTCAGAGCGAATTGCCATTACAGATTTGAGAGCAAAAGCAGTTGAGTTTCTTGATAATGGAGGTGGTACCGGAAAAGATGCCTGCCCAAGATGTAAAGGCGCTAAAGACCCATCATCTTCAGATAATTTACAAAAAGCAGTCATTTCTTTAGCTAACGATAGGTTAACAAATTATAACACGTATATTTCTGTTCAAAATGAAATACTCGGTGCTTATAACGTAATTAGAAATCGCGAATTTGTTAGAGAATATCCTAATTTAGAAATGAACTTTGTTGAAGCTACAGAAATGTATCAAGATCCTGCAACAGATGCTAAGGTTAGAGAGAATTTGAAAGATAAACTAGAAGCGATTAAATTAATTGTACCTCAAAAATTCTCTGAAGCAGAAGCAAAAAGAGATTAACAAGATAACATAAACACTATGTCTAAATTTAAAAAGAAAAAAGATGGAGGTTTACCTCCAATTTCAACAGCATCTTTACCAGATATTGTATTTATGCTTCTGTTTTTCTTTATGGTTGCGACGGTAATTAAGGAAGATAATTTAAAAATTAAAAACCAGTTACCTAAAGCAAATCAAATTGAAAAATTAGATAAAAAGAAACCAATAAGCTATATTTATATTGGAAAGCCAAGTGCTAATTATGTAGATACTTATGGTACAGAGGATAGAATACAATTAAACGATAAGTTGCAAAGTGTAGAGCAGGTTCAGGCATTTATTGCTGCAGAACGCGCTGCATTAGCCGAAGAATTAGTACCACAATTAACAGTATCTCTTAAAGTAGATAAAGATGCCAAAATGGGTGTGCTAACAGATGTTAAGCAGGAATTACGTAAAACCAATGCACTTAAAATTAACTACACCACTAAGAAAGGTGATGCAGTTTCTAATTAGTAATTAATATTCTTAATTTTATATAAAGGCGTTTTGATCATTCAAAACGCCTTTTACATTATAACTATTTATCTTGTGAATATGAAATTTATAATACTCATTTTTAGTCTTTGTTTTTTCACTACCATCGCTTCTTCTCAAGAAGCATTAGTAAACAGACTTCAGGAAATAGACTCTTTATATAAGGAAGATCAGTTTTATTTTGGAGTCACCTACAATCTCATTGGTAAAAAGCCAACAGGATTGTCACAGAATGGCTTTTCCGGAGGGTTCCATTTTGGTTATATTAAAGACATGCCAATAAATAAAAGACGTAATAAGGCCATTGGTGTTGGTTTAGGTGTGTCGTTAAATTCGTTTAACCAAAACATACAAATTTCAGAAAGTGATGTAAAGAATGAGAATTTTCAAATTATTGATGAAAATGAAATATCTTTTACAAAAAACAAATTTTCAACTTATATGGTCGAGTTACCTATAGAGTTTAGATGGCGAACTTCTACAGCAACAGATTATAAATTTTGGCGCATTTATACAGGTTTTAAGTTGGGTTATGTGTTTACAAACAGCTCGAAGTTTGAAGGCACACCAGAAGATATAAAACTAACTAATATAAGTGCAATAAACGATTTTCAATATGGTTTAACACTTGGAGCAGGCTATAATACATGGAATTTTTATTTGTACTATGCACTTAATCCACTGTTTAACGATAGTGCATCTATCGACGGTAAAGTAATAGATGCCAATGCCATTAAACTTGGTTTAATGTTCTACATTTTATAACCAGTAGCTTAGTAATAGCAATTGCGGAAATAGCCCAATACAGAATCCAAAAATAAGCTCGACGTTTGTATGCGCTTTTAAATGTAATCTTGAAGTTGCAATGGCTCCAGCAATCAAGCAAAACAGCGCTAAAGACCCATTTAAATTCTTTCCAAAATGAAGCGAAATGCCAATAGCAAACATAAATACACCTGCAATAGCAATCATGTGAATACTCGCTTTAAATTTAAAAATTGCCAATACCAAACACACTATTGTAGAGATTAAAATACCCAAAAAGAAATAGTAAAGTTCAATAATTTGGTTTGCAGGTAAGACACGTAGTATAATTAAAATACATATAATTATGTTAAGCGATAAAGGGATAATGCGCTCTTTAGAAGTTTTAAGGTATATGGAGTCTGTTTTACCAATTGTCTTTAACAGAAAATAGAGCAGGATAGGTAGAATAATGGTGAGAATGGTAAGCGAAATTATTTTAGCTTCCACCACTTCTCTTGGAAAATAACGAGGCGATTTCGAGAAATAAAAAATAACGCCTAAAAGTGGCATTATTATAGGATGAAAAATAAAGGATATACTTTTTAGCAACCAATTCATATTTAATTGGTTTTTATAATTCTTTACGTAAACGTGCCACAGGAATATCCAGTTGTTCTCGGTATTTAGCTACAGTTCTTCTGGCAATAGGGTAGCCTTTTTCTTTTAATATTTTAGCTAAAGCTTCATCGGTAAGCGGTTTCTTTTTAGATTCTTCTTCTATAACCGTTTCTAAGATTTTTTTAATTTCTCTAGTAGACACTTCTTCACCTTGATCGTTGGTCATCGACTCAGAAAAGAACTCTTTAATTAATTTTGTACCGTAAGGTGTATCTACATATTTACTGTTGGCTACACGTGAAACCGTAGAAACATCCATTTCTATCTCGTCTGCAATGTCTTTTAAAATCATTGGTTTTAAATTACGCTCATCGCCAGTTAAAAAGTATTCTTTCTGATAATGCATAATCGAACTCATGGTAACAAAAAGGGTTTGCTGGCGCTGTTTTATAGCTTCTATAAACCACTTTGCTGCATCCAGTTTCTGCTTAATAAACATTACTGCATCTTTTTGAGCTTTAGATTTCTCCTTAGATTCCTTATACCCTTTTAGCATATTATTATACTCACGAGAAACGTGTAATTCTGGAGCATTTCTACCATTTAAAGTCAATTCTAATTCGCCATCAACTATTTTAATGGCAAAGTCTGGAACCACATGTTCTATCATACGTGTGTTACCAGAATAACTACCACCAGGTTTTGGGTTTAAGCGTTCTATTTCATGAACAGCATCTTTAAGCTGAATTTCGCTAATATCGAATTTAGCCATCAACTTTTTATAGTGTTTTTTAGTAAACTGCTCGAAACCTTTATTAATTATTTCTGATGCCAATGCAACATCTGGCGTTTGTTCTTTTCTACCAAGCTGAATACTTAAACATTCCTGTAAATTTCTAGCACCAACACCTGCAGGATCTAGTTGATGTACGATTTTAAGTACTTTTTCAATTTTATCCTCGGTCGTGTAAACGTTTTGTGTAAATGCCAGATCGTCCATAATATCGCTTAAATCTCGACGTATGTATCCACTTTCATCTACGCTACCAACTAAAAACTCTGCGATGTCACGTTCTTCGTCACTAAGTCTGTAGGTGTTTAATTGCGTTTTAAGATGTTGTGTAAACGACGTGCCAGAAGCATATGGGATACTTTTTTCATCATCGTCTGCACTGTAATTATTAACACTTGTTCTATAGTCTGGTATTTCGTCGTCGCTTAAATAATCGTCGACATTAATTTCGTCATTTCCTATAATCTCACTGTCTTCATAATCATCCTGACTATTATCCATGTCTTCATACTCATCTGCTTTTTCTTCTTTTCCAGTATCGAGTGCAGGATTTTCTTCTAATTCTTGCTTTAAACGTTGCTCAAAAGCTTGTGTAGGCAACTGTATCAATTTCATTAATTGAATTTGTTGCGGAGACAATTTCTGCGATAATTTAAACTGTAAATATTGTTTAAGCATAATTTGATTTAAGATTATTACTAAAATAAAAAAAACAATCTACAATATGGAAGTTAGTAGATTGTTTTAATAATTATTTATGGTTTAACGCTTTTAAAATTCAGCATTTTGTGGTGTTCTTGGGTAAGGTATCACGTCGCGAATGTTACCCATTCCTGTAGCAAACATAACCAAGCGTTCGAAACCTAAGCCAAAACCAGAGTGTACAGAAGTTCCATACTTACGTAAATCTAAGTACCACCAAAGTTCTTCTTCAGGGATATCTAATACAGCCATTTTTTCTTTTAATACTTCTAAACGTTCCTCACGTTGCGAACCTCCAACAATTTCTCCAATACCTGGAAATAAAATATCCATTGCACGAACCGTTTTTCCATCTTCATTTAAACGCATATAAAAGGCCTTAATATTTGCTGGATAATCAAATAAAATAACAGGACATTTAAAGTGCTTTTCTACTAAAAAGCGTTCGTGTTCCGACTGTAAATCGGCTCCCCATTCTTCTATGATATAATTAAATTTTTTCTTTTTATTTGGCTTAGAGTTTCTAAGAATATCTATGGCTTCGGTATAGCTTACACGTTTAAAATTATTTTCGGTTACGAACTTTAATTTTCCAATTAGTGATAATTCGCTACGCTCTGCTTGTGGTTTTGTTTTTTCTTCGTCTAATAAACGCTTATCTAAAAATTCTAAATCCTCAGCATTGTGCTCTAAAATGTATGAAATAACAGATTTCATAAAATCTTCTGCCAAATCCATATTACCTGCTAAATCCATGAAAGCTACTTCGGGTTCAATCATCCAAAACTCAGATAAATGACGAGAAGTATTAGAATTTTCTGCTCTAAATGTTGGCCCAAAAGTATATACTTTACCAAGAGACATGGCATAAGTTTCGGCTTCTAATTGACCAGAAACGGTAAGATTGGTTTCTTTACCAAAGAAGTCTTCTTTATAATTTACTTTGCCATCCTCTGTTAAAGGTGGGTTTTTAGCATCTAAACCAGTAACACGAAACATTTCGCCAGCACCCTCTGCATCACTTCCAGTAATTATTGGTGTATGCATGTAGTAAAAACCGTTATCGTTAAAATATTTATGTATAGCAAAAGACAATGCCGAACGTAAACGCATAACAGCGCTAAATGTACTTGTGCGGGTACGTAAATGTGCATTCTCTCTTAAAAATTCGAAAGAGTGTTTTTTAGGCTGAATAGGATAGGTTTCAGGATCGCTATCTCCTAATATTTGGATAGAAGAAACAACTATTTCCACATGTTGTCCCTTACCTTGACTCTCTACCAACTCGCCTTTAATATGCACGGCAGCACCAGTTGTAATACGTTTTAGAATGTCTTCGTCGGTGTTTTCAAAATCAACAACACATTGTATATTATTAAGTGTAGAACCATCATTTAAAGCAATAAATCTATTGGCTCTAAAGGTGCGAACCCAACCTTTAATTTCAACTTCCTGAAGTGATGTTTGTTTTAATAATTGTGCGATAGTATTCTTAACCATAAAATAATATTGTAAAATTTAGCAAACAAATATAGTAAAGGTTATGTAGATTAAGAGATTTAAAGCTAAAAACTATTGTAACTAAGTTGTACTGTTTTGTTGCCTTATTAGCTTAAATATTGTAAAACGGTTAGGTGCTTAAATTTTTATTTTTTGTTGCTATTAATCTAATGAAAACCGTTCTTTACGTATATTAAATTTCTCTTCTTTTTTAAAAAATTCTAAAACCAAAATTTCTCCAATTTCGGCAGGTAATACTTTATGCTCAGAAGATATAGAGGCTATGTTAAGTTTATCTTCAAAAAATTCACCATCTTCAAAAATGGCAGTTTTAATGGCAAACCCGTTTTTTTCCTTTTTTTTACGTTCGTAATCATAGAAATAAAAGTAATACCTATTTCTGTTTACATCTTTTTGGTGGTATAAGAAATCAAATCCACCATAACGCGCAGCGCGTTCTGCATTATACCTGGCAGTATAGCTTGAACTTGCTCCCTGCCATCTGCTTATTTGCTTTTCTACACGTTTAACATTGATTACATTAAAGTCTTTATCAAAATTAAAAATAAAGGCATCATTTGTAGTGAGTTGTTTATTATCGTAACTGTTAGACAGTAAGATTTTTTTTGCGCTTCTTGTAAGTTTATAAGTTTCAAAAATTGCTAAGTAACCGTTGTTATGCTCTAATACATTGTGTAAGTATAAATAACCTACATCTTTCAATTTATTATTTTTTTTGACGTTTGAAAATTTAGATAAGACATCATCCCAGTTGTTTTTATGGAACTTAATTATTTTTCCATTTGGTGTAATTTCCTGATAGAAAAAACCTAAAGATTTATTATTGTGTCGATCTTTTTTATCTTTAAAATAGTTGCCAATAACCACTAAATTACCAGAATCTTTAAAGAAAGCTTTATTAATATATACAGAGTCTAATTCCTTATCCTTTGTACTAAAATTTAAATTGCCACTATTAGCGTCGAAAATATTTAAAGAATATGAACCATCTAATTTTTTAAATGCCACATGTTTATTATTTGAGGCTAAAATTTCCAATCTTAAAATGGTTCCTCTCTTTAAATGTTTTCTCTCTACAGGCAGTGTTAGCGTGTTTTTAGAGGTAGCTTGATCTGTTTTAATTATTGCTGCCTTGGTATTAAAACCACCTCCTGAAACCACCCCATAATCTCCTGGATAGGTAAGTAAAAAGCCTTGGTTTTTTAAGGCAACAAAATCTACTGATTGAGCGAATTCTCCTAAATAAATATTCTTTTGTGTTTTATTTATTTCCTTTTTAGTTTCGTATGCGACTGTTTTGTCTATGGATGCATTAGATTGTCTGTCAAAAATTTTAATTTTATATGCGCCTGCTTTCATATCGTAAATACAAAGAGCTAAATAGTCGCCATTGTACGCAGAGCCAATAAATAGTGAATTTCTGCTAAAGCTTATTGTTTTTTCTGCAATGGGATTAAAATTATTATCCCTTATAATTACAATATAATCGTAAGTTTTATCTTCATTTTTATTTTCTGAACGACTTATATTATAATAACCAACGGCTTCATTATAATCATTTGTAAAAACACCTGTAGATGAAAAAACTTTAGAGCCAAACTCGGCTTTAGAGGTTTGAGCAACACTCATGCATGATAATAGAATAGTAAATAGTATAGCGATGTTTTTCATTTGTTTAAACGATTAAATTTTTCTTGAATTTTGATAAGTTTTTCAGATTTTTCAGTTAATGAATTGCAGAACGCCAATCCTATTTTTCTAATTTCTCTAGCCTCAGTATTTTTTAAAAACATTTTCAATTCTGAAAAAGTGGTATTGGCTGCAAAAGCATTGGGCGGTGGAATGTATTTACTGAATTGTTTTTCTTTTTTTGCCTTATAAATTTTAAGTAGTGTGGCTGCAACGACTTCTGCAGCAAGAATATGATCTGGATTTTTATAAAGTTTCTCTAATGCAAAAAATAAATTCAGGTCATATCTATCATTATCTTTTATTAGGCATAAATAGTTGGTTTCTTGCCACGATTTTAATTGTTCGATATGTTTTTTGGAGACCGTAGTATTAACAATAGTCTGTAGTTGGGCTTTGTTATTAATGGCTTCTACTCGTAAATCGATATTAGGATGTGTTCTTAAAGAATCTAAATTTCTGTAATCACTTGTGTACTTGTCAAGTTTTAATAGCTGTTCTTTTTCGGTTAGCCAAAAGGATTTAAAAGGATAATCTTTAAAATTAAACTGTGATTTAATGTTAATAGACTTAGAGAATAAAATACTATCAGAATTCTTAAGGTTTTTTAGTGCCTTTATGGCTTCCGATTTTGGATATTTTAAGTTTGAATAAAGTTCAAAACCAAGGGCATCTGCATTTAACTCCAGCGCTCTTTTGTCTCTATAAATATTAAATGCTTTTTCGTTGGACACCTCTGTTTTTCCAAGACCAATACGTTCTTCAATATTATTCTGAAAATGATTTAATAACTGGTGTGCAATTTCGTGGCAGATGACAAAAGTTAGCTGTTCGTCGTTTTCTAAAATTTCAAATAGACCTGGATAGATAAAATAAATATTATTGCCTAAAGATGCAGCATTTGCCTTGTAATCTATAGCATATAACATGTTGAACTGTTGGTCTTGCAATTTAGGGTTTGCCTTAACAATATTATTTACTATGGCATTAAATTCCTTTTCAATAATACTATTTTTTATAACATCTTTTTTTGAAAAAGTCGTTTTTAAATAGTTATAATTCTCTAGTAATATTTTCCTAACTTTTCTTTCAGGAGCATCTATTGTTGGTAAATTGTGTTCAATAAAAATGTCTGACGACATGAGTAATTCTTCAATATTTATAGCTTGATATACCTTACAGCTACTATTATCATTGGTTTGGGCGATTAATTCTGAATTAAAAAAAACAGTTATTGCAAAGATTTTTATTAATAATTTTTTATTTATCATTAAACAGTTAGGATTGCTTAAATGGTAATATAAATTTTTTAAGTGATTATTAGGATGAATTTACTACAAAATTAATTGTTTTTAACTGTCTGTAGTATCTTCCAAAATGTCATCAGCATCATTTTCAAGAGGAATGATATTTATAGAAGGTTTTTTAAGCGTCTCCTTGTTAGCAATACTACGTTCTAAAGAAAGTAGTAATGAAGGGAGTAATAACAAGTTTGAGAGCATGGCAAACAACAAGGTTATAGATACCAATGCGCCAAGTGCAACTGTGCCTCCAAAGCTTGAAATGGTAAATACCGAGAATCCAAAGAATAGCACAATAGAGGTATAAAACATACTTACTCCGGTTTCGCGTAAAGCCGCATAAACCGATTTTTTAATTTTCCAGTTATTGGCCTGTAATTCCTGACGGTATTTGGCTAAAAAGTGAATGGTGTCGTCTACCGAAATCCCAAAAGCAATACTAAACACCAATATGGTTGAAGGTTTTATTGGCACGCCTAAAAAGCCCATTAAACCGGCTGTTACAACTAATGGAAGTAAGTTTGGAATTAGCGATACAATAATCATTCTAAACGAACGAAACATGTAGGCCATAAATAACGAAATCAATACAATGGCTAAAGAAAGGGATAGTGCTAAATTTTTAACCAGATACTTAGTCCCTTTTTGAAACACTAATGCTTTACCTGTTATGGTAACATCGTATTTTTCCTTTGGAAATAGATTATTAATTTTAGTTAAGAGATTCTCTTCTATACGCTCCATTTTATCAGTGCCAATATCCTTCATAAACGTAGTTATACGCGCGTATTGACCAGTAGAATCGACAAAGTTTTTTAACAAATCGACATCATCAGAGGCAGAATTTCTTGCATAGGGCAAAATAAAAGCCTCTTCCTGTTTTGTTGGCAGCTGGTAGTATTTTGGGTTACCATTATAGAAAGCTTGTTTAGAATATTTAACCAGGCTCACCACCGAAATAGGTCGGGATAATTCTGGAGTTTCTATAATTAAATCTTCCAATTGATTCATGCGCTTTAAAGTAGTAGATTTCATTACCCCTTTTTTTCGTTTGGTATCCACCATTATTTCCACTGGCATAATACCATTAAATTCTTCTTCAAAAAAGCGAATATCGCTAAAGAATTCTGTGTTTTGTGGCATGTCCTCTATGAGACTGCCAGAAATTTTTATTTTGTAAATACCAATAATGCAAACTATTAATAAGCCCAACGATACAATGTAAATTGCAATGCGTTTTTCTCTAACCATACGCTCCATCCAGTTTACAAAACCACCAATCCATCGTTTATTTAAATGTTCTAAATGGCGCTCTTTTGGATAAGGTAAAAAGGTATAAATTATAGGAATTATTAATAAGCAGAGAATAAAAATAGCCAGTATACTTAAAGATGCCACCACACCAAACTCTTTAAGTAATGTGCTTTCTGTTATTATAAAGGTCGCAAAACCAGAAGCGGTTGTTACGTTGGTCATTAACGTGGCATTTCCCACTTTAGTAATAACACGTTGCAGCGATTTCACTTTGTTTCCGTGTAATTTTACTTCGTGCTGGTACTTATTTATTAAAAAGATACAGTTGGGAATTCCAATAACAATAATTAGTGGAGGTATTAAAGCGGTGAGTACCGTAATTTCATACCCAAGAAGACCTAAGATTCCTAAAGTCCACATAACACCAACACAAACCACTATTAAAGAAATAATTGTAGCACGTAAGGACCTGAAAAAGAAAAAGAAAATAAGCGAGGTTATAAATAAGGCGGCACCAACAAACAAGCCAATTTCATCAACAATATTTTGAGCATTTAGTGTTCTAATGTATGGCATCCCAGAGACACGAACATCGAGATTATAGGTGTCTTCAAAAACCTTAACCTTTTCTAATAATGTTTTTACCACAAAATCTTTTCTGGCTGCGGTATTTACCAGTTCCTTTTTAAGGTAAATTGCTGTTCTAACTGTTTTTGTTTCTTTATTAAATAAGAAATTATCGTAAAATGGATATTTGTTAAAAAGCTCGTCCTGCAGTAATTTTATTTCGGCTAAAGATTTAACAGAATCTGTGATAAAAGGCTCTAAGTCAAACTTTTCTTTTGAAGTATTCTTTACTAACTTTTGTAAATCTTTAATAGAAACAACAGTTTCCACTTCTTTAGAAGTTCTAAAACTGTCGGAAAGGGCATTCCAGGCATTTAGGTTTTTAACTGTAAAAAGAGAGGTGTCTTTTACACCTAAAACAATAAGGTTTCCTTCTTCTCCAAAAATTTCGAGAAAATCATTGTATTCAATATTTACTTCGTGGTCGTCTGGTAATAAGTTAGCTTCAGTATATGTAAAACGCATGTATTTCCACTGCGTACTAAACAAAATGGTGATTACTATAATACCTAAAAGAATGCCGATTTTATTACGTAAAATCAGCCTTGCCACGATATCCCAAAATTTGGATTTTATTTGTTTCGCCATGATGCCTTAAAAGTAGGCGCAAAGGTATGGAAAACCTATATATTTATCGAAGAAAAGAAAATTATAATGTAATATTAAAAGTGAATTTAAGCGCCAGATTATCTTCTTCATTTGGTAAGTGGTACGGACCATATCTGTAGGTAAAACTTAAACCAAAGCCAAAAAGAAGTTTGTTAAGCTCTAACCCAGACTCTGTGTAACCATTTTTAAGTGTACTAAAAGTAACGTTTTGGTGTCTTGAAACATTGTTCATGTTTCCAATAGCGTAACGGGAAATGAGTACTAATTGCGGATTAAAATGCTTAGAAATATGAAACGGTTTAACGTAGTGTTTTAATACTAATGTTGCGAATCTATCAGAGAAGAATTCGTTAAAATACATGGTTTCAAAGCTATTGATACCTGCTACCGAGAAACGATTTAAAATTGTTTCTTTATTAATATTATTAGGATAGGCGTGGTATAAATGTGTTAATGGCGTATCTCCATGCGCTAAACCCATAGAAAATGTTGCGATACTGTGCGACTCTTTATTATGAACGATTTTATGAATGGTTCTGAAATCTAATTTAGAAAAATTAAAATCTGCCGCGAAAACGTTTCTAAAACTTTTACTGTATTGCAATGTAAATTTCGGATAACCATCTACTGTTGTTTTCGTTTTTCCATCAATAACTTCATATTTGGTAAAAGGATTCCACTGTACAGCAATTTTAGCTGTACTGGTTTCAAAGGAGCCATAAGAGGTATCGTCTAACACATAATTATAATCGTAGGTTGGACGAATATTACTAATGGCAAATTCTGTTTCGGTAATGAGTTTAGGGTTAAATTCATGTTCAAGAGAAACTGCCGAAGTAATATGTTTATGAAACAAACTAATGTTAAGTAAACGCGGCTCGAAAAATGAAAATGTACGACCATCGGTTAAAAAATTAGAGCTTCCAGTTTCCATTAAATCATCAATGTAAGAAACATTAAACCAACTTTTAGTGTCTTTATTTAACAACACACCTCCACCAACTTTATATTTAAATCTATGGTCTCTAAAACCGTAAACACCATAAGAATCTATTCTGAATTTTTTTGAAAACCTGTCGTTAGTCACTCCGCCTAATCCGGTTCTTAATCCTTCGTATTGATTAAATTTTAAAAGATAGCGCAGGTCGAAATTCCAGATTTTAGTTGGAAAAAATCCATTACCTATTTGTTTTAAAAGCGCACTTGATTTTGTAGAGTCCTGCACTTGTTCTGTTTCTTTTTCTGGTGTTTGAGCATTGGTAAAACACACCAATAAAAAGAACAGTAAATAAATCCATTGTTTAGGCATAAATTATTTTAATAGCGATTTAATAGTCTTAGAGAGTACATTTTTTATATTGGTTCTATAGCCTAATTCTTTAAGGATTATTTCTCCTTTCTGGTTAATTACAATACTTGTGGGATAACTTTGTACACCATACATGGAAATAACATCGTTGGCGTTAGCTGCGATAGTATAATTAAATTTATGTTCATCAAGAAAATTTTCTACTACGCCTTTTTTATTAAAAGTAATAGCTAAAAATATAACGTTTTTGTTTTTATAATCTTTTACTAAAGCATTTAAACTTGGCATTTCCTGAATACATGGTCCACATTTAGTAAACCAAAAATTTAAGACAACAACTTTACCTTTTAATTCTGATAGTTTTATGGTTTTACCATCCATATCTGTAACTATAAAATCTAAGGCCTTTTCACCTTTGGTAAAAGCGGCTTCAGGATTTTTTTCAATTAAAACGGGATGGTTACTTTTTTTTAAAAATATTACAGACTTAATTTTCCCTTCGTTATTGGCATAAAACAGCGGTTTGTAATCCGGATTCGCCATAAGTTCCATTTTAGACATTGGTAAAATTTTACCTTGTTCGTTAAATAGTAGAACGTCTGGTGTAATTACAATTTGCATTGTTTTTACTTGCTCCTCTGATAAGGCGTGTTGGGATTCGGGAATAAATTTATACTCCTGAGCGAAACTCCACGAGAATAGCAAAAGCGTAAGCAATAGAAAGAAGTATTTTTTTTGATGCATTTTGTTTCTCGTTAAAGGTATTTCTTTAAGATATAAAAAAAGCGACTATTAAGTCGCTTTTAACACTTAAACTGTCATAATTTCTGAATCTTTGTTGGCTAAAAGTTCATCAATTTTTTTTACGGACCTGTCTGTTAATTCCTGAACATCTGCTTCGGCATT
Organism: Lacinutrix chionoecetis; assembly: GCF_053604665.1. Taxonomy (NCBI): domain Bacteria; kingdom Pseudomonadati; phylum Bacteroidota; class Flavobacteriia; order Flavobacteriales; family Flavobacteriaceae; genus Lacinutrix; species Lacinutrix chionoecetis. The sequence continues at coordinate 120,436 of NZ_JBSHNQ010000080.1, read as the reverse complement.
TTTCTGTAAATCTTCTGATGCATCTTCCAATTTTTTAATTTCGTTATTAGCATCTTTACGCGCATTTCTAACACCAACTTTAGCATCTTCTGCTTCGGCCTTTGCTTGTTTCCCTAATTGTAAACGGCGTTCTTCTGTTAAAGGTGGTACGTTTATAATTAAGCTTTCACCATTATTCATTGGGTTAAAACCTAAGTTTGCAACTTGTATTGCCTTTTCAATTTCTTGAATCATGCTTTTTTCCCATGGCTGAATGGTTATGGTTCTACCATCTGGTGTATTTACATTTGCCACCTGGCTTAACGGTGTTTGAGAGCCATAATAATCTACAACTACACTACCTAACATTGCCGGATTTGCTTTACCTGCACGTATGTTTAAAAATTGCTTTTTTAAGTGTTCTATAGCAGCATCCATAGATTCTTTTGCGCTGTCTATTATAAATTGAATGTCGTCGTTCATTGTTAATTTTGTTATATTACTTAGGCTCTATTCAATAATTAAGCCAAAATTGGATACCATGAAACCAAATTTTAGTCGCTACATTACCTTTTGCCTGATCACATTTTTATTCTCAATACTAATGTAATCAATTTTAAAAATTGAGCAAAATTTAATGAGATAGAAACGTTAAGTCTATTTTGCAGAAGTAGGTAATAAGCTTACCTGAGTTCCAATATTTTCTCCAGAAACCACTTTCATTAAATTACCTCTCGTATTCATATCGAACACTATAATTGGTAAATCGTTTTCTTGGCTTAGTGTAAACGCTGTGGTGTCCATTACTTTTAAACCTTTACGTAACACATCGTCAAATGTTATGTGATCGAATTTTACAGCGGTATTATCTTTTTCAGGATCTGTATTATAAATACCATCTACACGAGTTCCTTTTAAAATAACATCAGCTTGAATCTCGATGGCTCTTAACACTGCTGCCGAATCTGTAGTAAAGTATGGGTTTCCGGTACCACCACCAAAAATCACCACACGACCTTTTCTTAAATGGCTCATGGCTTTTCTTCTAATAAAAGGCTCTGCCACTTCGTTAATTTTAATAGCTGTTTGTAAACGTGTTTTAACACCAGAGTCTTCAAGTGCATTTTGCAAAGCCAAGCCATTAATAACTGTGGCCAGCATACCCATATGGTCACCTTGTACTCGGTCCATTCCGTTCATCGCACCAGCTACACCTCTAAAAATATTACCGCCACCAATAACAATGGCAACTTCGATACCTTTCTCTGTTACGGCTTTAATATCTTCGGCATATTCTGTCAAACGTTCGGGATCAATACCGTATTGACGATTACCCATTAAGGCTTCGCCAGAGAGTTTAAGGAGGATTCTTTTATATTTCATAAGGGTTGTGTTGAAGGTTACGCAAAACTAAGTGTTTTTAAGCATAAAAAAAACCACTAACTCTAAAAATAGAGTAGTGGTTTTATGTATTTAATTTCTTTTTAAAAGATTTCCGTTTACACAGAAATGGAAAAAAGATTTTTTTATCCTAAAGAAACACGTTTAAAAGCAGTTACTTCAACGTCTTTAGACGCTACGTAGTCTGCAACGGTTTGCTTTTCGTCTTTAATAAACTTCTGGTCCAATAAACATTGCTCCTGATCTAAAGTTGTGTTATCACTAATGAAACGATCCATTTTACCTGGTAAAATTTTATCCCAGATTTGTTCTGGTTTACCTTCAGCTTTTAATTCTGCTTTTGCATCTGCTTCAGCTTTAGCCATAACTTCTGGAGTTAATTGAGCCATAGAAATGTACTGTGGTACATTTTTTAATGTTTTACCTAAACGGCCTAACTCGATATTATCTTTTTCTATAACAGCAATTCTTGCTTCCGTTTCGTTAGCAATATAATCTGCATCAAAACCTTTGTAAGATAAAGAGGTTGCTCCCATAGAAGCAACTTGCATGGCCACATCTTTAGCAACGGTTTCATCTTCTTTAGATAAACCAACTAAAGCACCAATTTTATTAATGTGAACGTAAGAACCAACATAAGGTGCTTCTAATTTTTCGAACGCATTAATTTCTAATTTCTCACCAATAACGCCAGTTTGCTCAACTAATTTTTCAGCTACAGTCATACCACCAAAATCAGATGCTAAGAAATCTTCTTTGTTATCAAAGTTGATTGCTTTTTCGGCTAATTGATTAGCTAATGCTAAAAAGTTCTCGTTTTTACCAACGAAATCTGTTTCACATCCTAATACAATGGCAACACCAACAGTATTATCATCATTAATTTTTATTGCAGCAGCACCTTCAGAAGACTCTCTGTCGGCTCTTTTTTCTGCTACTTTTTGTCCTTTTTTACGTAATACATCGATAGCTGCATCAAAATCACCTCCAGCTTCCACTAAGGCTTTTTTACAATCCATCATACCTGCACCAGTTGCTTTTCTTAATTTGTTTACTTCTGCTGCCGAAATTTTTACTTCACTCATGATAAGTATATTTTAAAAAAGTCGTTTAATTAATTTCTGTATAGAAAGAATTAAACGACTTTATTAGTAATAATTTAATGTTTTATTCTTCCTCTTCTTTTGCTGCTTTCGCTTTCTTTGCAGGAGCAGCTTTTTTCTCAGCTTTACCTTCTGCCTTTTCAGCTTTTTCAGCTTTACGCTCGTTTAATCCAGCTGTAATAGCCTCTGTAACGTGCGTTAAAATTTTATCGATCGATTTAGAAGCATCATCGTTTGCTGGTATTACGTAATCTACCTGACGAGGATCAGAGTTAGTATCTACCATTGCAAAAATAGGAATGTTTAATTTCTGTGCTTCTTTAATCGCGATATGCTCACGTTTAATATCTACAACAAACAAAGCTCCTGGAAGACGTGTCATATCTACAATAGAACCTAAGTTTTTTTCTAACTTCGCTCTTAAACGATCAACTTGTAAACGCTCTTTTTTAGATAAAGTTAAAAAGGTTCCATCTTTCTTCATTCTATCAATAGTAGCCATTTTTTTAATAGCTTTTCTAATAGTAACAAAGTTAGTTAACATTCCGCCTGGCCATCTTTCTGTAATGTAAGGCATGTTAATGTTTCCTGCTTTTTCAGCGACGATGTCTTTTGCTTGTTTTTTTGTAGCAACAAATAAGATTTTACGTCCAGAGGCTGCAATTTTTGCTAATGCATCTCCAGCTTCGTCCATCTTAGCTGCTGTTTTGTATAAATTGATAATATGGATGCCGTTACGCTCCATATATACGTAAGGAGCCATGTTTGGATCCCACTTACGTGTAAGGTGACCGAAGTGTACACCTGCTTCAAGTAATTCTTTTACTTCTACTGCCATTTTGTAATAGTTTACGTTCTGTTGAATTAGCAATGTTCCATTTGGCTTTTGGCTTATAGCTTTAGCGCTTGGCTGCATTTAGATGCTAAACTAAACTCTAACGTTTTACCGTTATGAGCAACAATAACTGTTTTTAATTTTTTGTTTTGTAATTTTCAACAGTATTGATAATAGCCAATACTGCTGAAGGATAAAATTAACGTTTCGAGAATTGGAATTTTTTACGCGCTTTCTTCTGTCCGAATTTTTTACGCTCCACCATTCTTGGATCTCTTGTTAATAAACCTTCTGGTTTAAGGATGCCTCTGTTTTCGTCATTTAACTCACACATTGCACGAGAAATTGCTAAACGGATTGCTTCTGCTTGTCCAGTAATACCACCTCCAAATACATTTACAGAGATATCAAAGTTACCTTCATTGTTAGTTAATGCTAACGGTTGGTTTACTTTGTACTGTAAAGTAGCTGTATCGAAGTAGTCTTTTAAATCTTTTTTGTTAACCGTGATGTTTCCTTTACCTTCTTTAAGGTAAACACGAGCAACAGCCGTTTTACGACGACCAATTTTGTGTAATACTTCCATTACTTGAATTCGTTTAAGTTAATTGTTTTAGGTTTTTGAGCTTCGTGAGCATGCTCTGTACCGTTAACAACAGTTAAGTTTCTAAAAAGTGCTGCTCCTAATTTATTTTTAGGTAACATTCCTTTTACAGATTTCTCTACTAATCTTGACGGATCTTTTCCGAACAATTCAGTAGCAGTTAAACTTCTTTGACCACCTGGATAACCTGTGTGACGAATGTAAGTTTTGTCATTCCACTTGTTTCCAGAAAGGTTGATTTTTTCTGCATTGATAACAATTACGTTATCGCCACAATCAACGTGTGGTGTGAAGCTTGGCTTGTGCTTTCCTCTTAAAAGTTTTGCAACTTGGGAGCACATACGGCCTAAAGTTTGACCATCGGCATCAACTAAAACCCACTGCTTATCTGCAGTTGCTTTGTTAGCCGAAATGGTTTTGTAGCTTAGTGTATCCACAATTTCTAAATTTTATTATTAAACATTCCTCTCTCAAAAAGAGTTTGCAAATTTACGACAATCTTCTTGATTACCAAATAGTATGCAGTATTTTATTTGATAACTTTGTTGATATGTTTTGGACTTTTGTCAATTACCTCCTAAATTCTTCAAATCAACTGTTTACATCCAGCTTATTTTGTTTATATCCTTTATAAAATGAATACTTAAACTCTTAAAACGGATTATAAAGTACTTCATATTTAATAATTAACATGTTAAAATAAATGCTAAAGCCTTTAATAATAATAGTTAAGAGTCTTTTTTTATCTATTTTTGCAGCGTTATGCAAGAATTAAAACTTTCTAGTTGGTTACCTACCACAAACAAAGAGGTTAAAATACGCGGTTGGCAAGAACTGGACGTGATACTTTTTAGTGGTGACGCCTATGTAGATCATCCTACGTTTGGGCCTGCCGTTATTGGACGTTTATTAGAAAGTTTTGGCTTACGCGTTGCTATTGTACCACAGCCTAATGTAAACGATAATCTTCAGGATTTTGTAAAATTAGGAAAGCCAAGATTGTTTTTTGGCGTTACTGGTGGTTGCATGGATCCTATGATTAGTAATTATAATGCTAATAAAAAGCGTCGCGATAAAGATGCCTACACGCCTAATGGTGATATAGGATTTCGTCCGGATTATGCATCGACCGTTTACAGTAAAATTTTAAAAGAAAAATGGCCAGACACACCAGTTTTAATTGGTGGTATTGAAGGTTCTTTGCGTCGTGTTACACATTACGATTTTTGGAGCGACCAACTTATGCCTACCATTTTAGAAACCTCTAAAGCCGATATGTTGGTGTATGGCATGGGAGAACAACCCTTGCGGGAAATTATACGTTTGCTTGAAAAAGGTGTACCGTTTAACAGTATAAATACAGTTTTACAAACTGCTGTGCTTTTAAATAAAAATGAAAAAATTCCCAAAAATAGTAATTGGGAAGATGTAGAAATCGCCTCTCACGAAACCTGTTTAAAGGACAAGAAAAAGTATGCTTCTAACTTTAAAGTGATAGAGCAGGAGTCTAATAAACTGGCAGCTCGACGTATTTTTCAAAAAGTTGGAGATAAAACGTTGATGATAAATCCGCCTTATCCAACCATGACCGAAGAAGAAATTGATGCGTCTTTCGAGTTGCCTTACACCAGATTGCCGCATCCAAAATATAACAAACGCGGACCAATTCCTGCGTTCGAAATGATTAAGTTCTCGATTAATATTCACAGAGGTTGTTTTGGTGGTTGTAGCTTCTGCACAATTTCGGCACACCAAGGTAAATTTATTGCTTCGCGAAGTCAGGAATCGATATTGCGAGAAGTCGATACTGTGGCAAACATGCCAGATTTTAAAGGCTATTTAAGCGATATTGGAGGTCCAAGTGCGAATATGTATAAAATGAAAGGTAAAGTACAGTCTATATGCGATAAGTGTGTGGCACCAAGTTGTATTTCGCCTGTAATATGTAGTAATTTAGATACGTCGCACAAACCATTAACGGAGTTATATAAGGCTGTGGACAGCCATCCAAAAGTAAAAAAATCGTTTATTGGAAGTGGGATTCGTCATGATATGTTAGTGCCGGAATTTAATAAAAATGCAGACCCAAAAGAATTGGACGATTATACCGAAGAAGTCATGACCAAACACGTGTCTGGCCGACTTAAAGTGGCACCAGAGCACACCAGTGATCCTGTGTTAAAACTCATGCGTAAACCCTCGTTTACGTACTTTCATAAATTTAAAGAGCGTTTCGATAAAATTAATATTAAGAAGAATTTAAAACTTCAGTTAATTCCTTATTTTATATCCAATCATCCAGCATGCGAAGTGGAAGACATGGCAAACTTAGCTGCCGAAACTAAAGATATGGGTTTCCAGTTGGAGCAGGTACAAGGTTTTACACCAACACCAATGACGGTTGCAACGGTAATTTACTATAGTGGTTATCATCCTTATACCCTTAAAAAAGTAAACACACCAAAAACAAGAAAAGAAAAAGACGAGCAGCACCGTTTTTTCTTTTGGTATAAAGACGAAAACAAAGCGTGGATAAAAAACACCTTAAACAAGTTAGGTCGTCAAGATTTATTAAGTGTGTTATTGCCTAAAAAAGACGAAAAATGGCGTAAAAACAAGCCTACAGGAGAAGCTAAAAATACGTTTAACGATGCAGTTCCCTTTAACCAGAGAAAAAATAAGGCTAAATTTAAGAGTAAGAATAAGCGTCGTTGATACTATTATTCCAATCCCTTTAATATGAAAAAAACCCTTCAAATTGCAAATGGCTTTGCCTTTGTATGTGTTATAGTAATGAACTACTTATCTAATACAGGTTTGTTAAACAACACCACTATAGGAGAAGTCTCTAAAACATACAACACTCTATTTACGCCTGCTGGTTATGCGTTCTCAATTTGGGGACTAATATATTTACTGCTTTTAGGGTTTGTAGTTTATCAAGGCAGAAGTCTTTTTGTAAATGTAAGAGACGACCAATTTATTCTAAAAACAGGTTTGTGGTTTATTGTGTCCTGCATTGCCAATTGCTTATGGATTGTAACGTGGATTTATGGTTATACGGTTCTATCGTCGGTATTTATTTTTATTATATTGTTCTCATTACTGCAAATTGTACTTAAAAACAACATGGAGTTGTTTGATGCTCCCATATCGGTAATCGCATTTTTATGGTGGCCATTTGTAATATATAGTGGCTGGATAACAGTGGCGAGTATTGCCAATGTTTCGGCAGTTTTGGTAAAATACAATTGGGATGGTTTTGGAATTTCTGCAACCGTTTGGACCGTATTACTTATAGGTATTGCAACAGTAATTAACCTGTTGGTAACTTGGAAACGCAACATGAGAGAATTTGCGCTTGTTGGTGCGTGGGCATTATTTGCAATCTATGTTGCCAATAGTGATGTTAACACCACTGTGGCTTATACCGCAATGGTAGCTGCTATTATATTGTTTTTGAGCAGTACTTTTCATGCTTTTAAAAACCGAAAAACAAATCCTGCGATTAAGTGTAAGCAATATTTTAATTCGAAATAGGGCAATAATTTTTATGTTATTGCTCTAATCTTTTATTGTTTTCTGAGGCTTCCTCACTGGCTGCAATAGCATACATTAAAATAACAATTTCAATAAGTAAAATAGCAATTTTTACTTTTTTGCTTTTTGTAAATACAGTTGAAAGACCTAATATTTTTGTAATAATCATATATAACTTTTTAAAAGAAGTACAAGATAGTTATTAGTTTGATTAGGAATTAACTTGAAAGAGTAAATTTTGCGTTGGATTGTTTTACTTAAAAATATTAATTTTTAAAAATTAGTCAAGTTTAATAAAATCATAAATACTCTCAGTCTCAGTCTCTTCATTGAATTTCATTACAATTCTTATAGGCAAATTATTTATCCAAGTAGTTATTTCTTCTTCATATATAGAATTATAAAAGAAAATTAAATTCTCATATTAAATAATGAATATCTGTTTTGAAAATTTCTGCATAGTTTTCTCTAATATTTTTTAATATTAACACATCTAATTTTAAATATTATTTTATCGGTTTACTTTTATTATGTCAATGTAATATTGCCTGACTAATTATATTGATTTTATTTTTAATATGATTTTGTGATTACAGTTTTCACATTTAACAGAAGTATTATCAAAAACAACTATATCCATAAAAATTTCATTGTCACATATAGGACAATTGTAAATAACATCTTTAAGTTTAAAAGGAGGGTGGAGTACAGTTGGAATATCTAGAATAGAATAATTTAACATTTATTGTAATTGTTTTAATGGATATCAGAAATTAAATGGTATTCTTTAGATTTTTTTGAATTGATTATTTTTTCTTCAAATTTTAAATTTTTCAAAGGGTTATCTATTGTCAAAAATGTAGGTATATCATCTAAGTTTAATACTAAAGTAATTATATAATCTTTTTGATACTCCTTTGCTTTAACATATTCATTTTGAGTCAATCTAAATTTGCCTTTTTTTGCTCTTATTCCTTTAATTTCTGCTAAATAAGAATTCTCATTTACATTGACTTGAAAATCATATCCATCTCCATAAAGACGAGCATCTTCAATGATGCCATTTTTAAAAATATCAATATTATTATAATTATTGATAAAATATAATTCTGCCTCTAATCCAGTTTCTTGAAGTTTTTTAAACCTTGACTTTTGTATTGGATTTACTTCTACGAATATATCTTCAACTTTTAAATTCTCCTTGAGAAATAGTTTTACGATATTTGAATATGGACCTACTTTTTCATCACCAAATAAATTATCAATTAAAAGCTTTCTATGGATGTAAGCATCACCCTTTTGCCACCAACCTTTTCTATTGTTTTCAAAAAAAGGATCGAATAAATCCATTCTATTTTTAATAGTTCCAGTTGTTTCAGCTACACCAATTTTTACTAAATATTCATAAAATGAGGTCTTAGTTTTGAAGCCAAATTCTTTAATAAAATTATTACTAAATTTTGATAGGCCATAGCCTATTAAATTTAAAATTTCATAATTTTCATGCTTATTCATATCATTTAAAAATTAATCCGTCTCCAGCCAATCCAAGTCAATATTTACTTAATATCTAAAAGCACCTCTTTTAATATCATCAATTAATTTTTTCATCGCAATACCACTCTCAGTTTTCAAATTAGCTATTTGCTGTCTTGATAGCATTCTTTCGTTAATTACTATACCTTTTTTAAAACTAAGTTTTAAAACTTTTTTATAGTGCCATGGTCGTAAAATATCAATAATAGAACAAGTCTCTGCAATAAAATCATTCATAATTAATACATCTCCAGAATATGGTATTTTGAGATTAATATTTTCATAGCATAAATCATTCAAGCTGTTTAAAGTATGAGGTAAAACACCATTAATGGGTTTAGGAATATACTGTTTTTTATGTTGTTCTTTAAAATCTAAGTCTACTGCTTTTACATTATTAAGCCTGAGCTCATTTTTAATTATTTCAAAACATTGATAAAATTCACCACCAGCAGTACTATTACGATAATATTTTAGCCCATAAGTTTCTATATCATGATTAAAATCAAAAAGACACTCTAAGGAATACTCTTCCTCTTTGTAGATAATTCTATTTGTGGCTTGCCTCGTCATGATTTTAATTTAATGCGCCTCCAACCAATCTGCACCAACACCAACTTCAACATCAAGTGGTACATCCATTTTAAAGGCATTTTCCATTTCGGTTTTAATTAAGGCTTTCATGTCTTCCAATTCTGGTTTATACACATCGAAGACCAATTCGTCATGTACCTGCAGTAGCATTTTGGTTTTATAATGGTCTTTTTCGAGTTTGTTATAAATATTAATCATGGCCAGTTTAATAATATCTGCAGCACTACCTTGTATAGGTGCGTTTACCGCATTACGCTCTGCAGCACCACGTACCACAGCATTTCTGGAATTAATATCTTTTAAATACCTGCGTCTTCCTAAAACGGTCTGCACATAACCATTATCGCGTGCGAAATCGACAAGCTCACCCATGTAAGCTTTTAGGTTTGGGTAGGTGGCGTAGTAAGTATCTATGAGCTCTTTGGCTTCACTTCGGGATAAATCGGTCTGGTTACTTAATCCAAAAGCAGAAACACCATAAATTATGCCAAAATTAACGGTTTTTGCGTTGCTACGTTGCTCGCGTGTGACCTCTTTTATATCCACACCAAATACTTTTGCAGCCGTACTGGCATGAATATCCTCACCATTTCTAAAGGCTTCCATCATGGTTTCCTCTTTACTCAAAGCAGCGATAATACGCAATTCTATCTGGCTATAATCGGCAGCTAATAATACATAATCTGCGTTACGCGGAATAAACGCTTTTCTAACCTGTCGACCACGTTCGGTACGAATAGGAATGTTTTGTAAGTTAGGGTTATTGCTACTTAAACGTCCAGTGGCAGCAACGGTTTGCATATAATCTGTATGCACACGACCTGTAGCTGTTTCCACTTGTGTTGGCAAGGCATCTACATAGGTGCTTTTTAGTTTCGAAAGTCCGCGATACTCTAAAATATCCTGAATAATCTGGTGGTCTTTAGCCAGGTATGACAAAATATCTTCACCTGTTGCGTATTGTCCGGTTTTGGTTTTTTTAGGCTTTTCGACTAATTTTAACTTTTCGAATAAAACAATGCCTAACTGCTTTGGTGAGGCAATATTAAACTCTTCGCCTGCCACCTCGTAGATTTTAGCCTCTAACGTAGCAATGTCGTTGTTTAACTCCTCTGATAAAGATTTTAAAAAGGCTTCGTCTAAATTAATGCCTTCCAGCTCCATGGCAGCCAAGACACGAAGCAGTGGTATTTCGATATCGTCGAACAATTTTTGGGTATTGGCTTCGCCCAATTCTTTTTCAAAGTGTTCTTTTAATTGCAGGGTAACATCAGCATCTTCAACCGCGTATTCTGTTTGTTTCTCTAAAGGCACATCGCGCATCGATAATTGGTTTTTTCCTTTTTTACCAATGAGTTCTGTAATAGAAACAGGTGTGTAATTTAAATAGGTTTCGGCTAACACATCCATATTGTGGCGCATATCGGCATTTATTAAATAGTGTGCCAACATGGTATCGAATAATTTGCCTTTAACCTCTACGTTATATTTTGCTAATACCTTGATATCGTATTTTAAATTCTGACCGATTTTCTGAATGTGTTCTGCTTCAAAAAAACATCGTAATTCTTCGATGATAGCTTGTGCTTCCTGCTTGTCTTCTGGAAAAGGTAAATAAAAGCCTTTGCCAACTTCCCATGAAAAGGCAATGCCAACAAGTTCTGCGGTTAATGGGTTTAAACCTGTGGTTTCCGTATCGAAACACACTGCAGTCTGGTTCATTAGATTTTTAATAAACAATTTTGTAGCCATGCCTGGCGCAACACTTTGGTAAAAGTGTGATGTGTTTTCTATGGTTTTTCTTTGGTAAGTATTTTCTGTTGTAGCTTCTGCTGAAGGACTTGCACCACCAAACAAACTAAATTGCCCAGCACCAGCGCTTGCGTTTTCCGTGGGTGTTGCTTTGGGTTTGGTTACACCTGAAGCATTATATGGTACTGAAGTGGCTTCGTCTCCAGAGGTAAAGGTCTTAACAAAATTATCGGTGAGACGTCTAAATTCCAATTCCTGAAAAATAGCTTTCACCTTTTCAACATCTGGTGGATCTAATTCAAAATCTTTAGCATGAAATTCTACAGGCACATCTAACATAATTGTTGCTAATTTTTTAGACAACAGTCCCAATTCTGCATTGGCCTCTACTTTTTCTCTCATTTTACCTTTTAGCTGGTCTGTGTTTGCCAGTAGACCTTCCATACTACCAAATTGGGCAATAAATTTCTTTGCCGTTTTTTCGCCAACACCTGGTAGGCCTGGAATATTATCGCTACTATCTCCCATCATACCTAAAAAGTCGATGACCTGTAAGGGATCGTTCACTTCAAATTTTTTCTTTACTTCTGGAATGCCCCAAGTTTCGTAACCTCCACCAAAAACAGGTCTGTACATAAATATGTTTTCACTAACCAATTGCGCGAAATCCTTATCTGGAGTTACCATAAACGTCTGGTAACCTTCTTTTTCAGCTTGCTTAGATAGCGTTCCTATAACATCATCTGCTTCAAAACCTTCTTTAACCATTATAGGAATATGCATGGCTTCTAAAATTTGGCAGATATAAGGAATTGCTGTTTTAATACCTTCAGGTGTTTCGTCTCTGTTAGCTTTATAGGCGTCAAACATTTCCACACGATCTGTACTGCCACCTTTATCGAAACAAACGGCTAACAAGTTTGGTCGCTCGCGTTTAATAACATCTAACAGTGAGTTCATGAAACCCATAATAGCAGAGGTATCTTGACCTTTACTGTTTATTCTTGGGTTTTTTATAAAGGCATAATAGCCACGAAAGATTAAAGCGTAAGCATCAACTAAAAAGACGCGTTTATTGTCTGACATCGAATATTAATTTAAAAATTATTGTCTCCTCAAGCGCAATCGAGAGGTTGCTTTACAATTCGAAAATTAGTTTCCGACTGCGCTGGAACGGACAACACGCAAATTACAATATCTTTAAAAACTAAAGAACCTCGAATTAAAGAAAGTTATTAAAAAATCTCAACGTATTTTTGCATCCATAATTTCTATAAGTATGAATACATTTTCAATCGCTATACACGGTGGAGCAGGAACTTTGGTAAAAGGTTTAATGACACCTGCATTAGAGGCTAAATATAAAGACGCTTTAACCATTGCAAGAACTAAAGGTTATGCTGTTTTAGAGCAAGGCGGAACCGCTTTAGATGCAGTTGAAACAGCTGTAAAAGCTTTGGAAGATTCTCCGCTTTTTAATGCAGGAAAAGGATCGGTATTTACCAATCAAGGCACGCATGAAATGGATGCAGCGATAATGAACGGTGAAAATTTAGAAGCAGGAGCCGTGTCTTTAATAACCGGAATTAAAAACCCGGTAAGCTTGGCTCGAGATGTTATGGATAACAGTTATCATGTATTTTTAGCCGGTGAAGGTGCCATGCAATTTGCAAAAACGCAAGGCTACGAGGTGGCATCGCCAGACTATTTTTACGATGAGGTACGTTACCAGCAATGGCAAGGTATTAAAGATTCTGATGGCTTTCAATTAGACCATAGCGTTAAAAAGGATGGGAAATTTGGTACTGTTGGAGCAGTGGCTTGCGACCAGAATGGCAATATAGCAGCAGCAACCTCAACAGGAGGTATGACCAATAAAAAATGGGGACGAGTAGGCGATAGCCCAATGATTGGTGCCGGAAATTATGCAAATAATAAAACATGTGCAATTTCCTGTACAGGAAGTGGCGAGTTTTTTATACGTGGTGTTGTGGCTTATGATGTGGCTTGCTTAATGGAGCATAAAAATATGTCTCTTGAAGAGGCGTCTAACGAAGTAATACACAAACGTATTCTTGAAATTAATGGTGATGGTGGCTTAATTGCGGTAGATACAAAAGGAAATATTGCGATGCCTTTTAATACAGAAGGTATGTATCGTGCCTGTAAATCTTCAAATGGTAGAGAGGAATTGAAAATTTATAAATAAAATAGATTACCGTGTTTTTTATAAGAAAAGTGGTGTGGTAAACTGATATTTAAATGAATGGCGCTTCAATGGCCAATACTTTAACCTTCTTCTTTTCTATGTGAAAACGGTCTCCATTCGATAAGATATGAGTGCGCAGGTTTGTAAGTGACATTGGTGTGCCAATAGACAATTGTTTGTGTTTATTGTGTTTAATGCGTCTGCCATCAAAAATAATAACCATTCCAGAGCCAATAACCTGGCAGGTTCTGTTTTTAATTATCATGCCTGTATCTTCTGCCAAACCAATACCAATTAAATCTGGAAACTGTGCTACCGCTTCTGCAATTCTCCCAAAACGACCACGTTTAATAAAATGGGTGTCTATTATTAAGTTGGGCACCAACCCTAAGCCTTTATACATTTTAACAGCACCTTTTATAAACGATTCGGCTGCGCTTCCGCCAGCAATCATTTCCTGAGACATCATCATTGCACCAGCACTTGTACCAGCAACAACAAAGCCTTTTTCAGTTTTATAACGGTGTTTTAAAATCTCATGAATTTCTGTGTCACCAATTTTATTGGTTATTTTGGATTGATTTCCACCTGAAAACATCACACAATTTGCAGCTTTTATTAAGTCTATAGAGGATTGTTTTTTAGAATCGGCCTTACTTCTAATGTCTAAAACAGTAACATTATTGCAACCTAACGTTGAAAAAGCTTCAAGATAATTTTGCCCAACTTCTACAGGTATGCTTGATGCCGTTGGTATCACAACAATATTAGCGTCTGTTCCTCCTGCTTCTCTAACTACGTGATATAGAATACCTTCGTCAATAAACTCTAAAGTATATTGTTCGCTTTCTTCTATTCCTTTGTCTTCATTTCCACCAATAGGGATTAGTGTTCCTTTATTCTTCAGCATAAATCTGGGCTTGCAATTATTTTATTACGGCAAAAATAAACTAAATTTTTAAGAGAAAAATGTATATATTTATAATCTTTCACATAAGTAACTAACAAAACCATATACAAATGAAAATACGCGAGATAAATGCCATGCGAGGTCCTAACTATTGGTCTGTAAGAAGACATAAGCTTATTGTTATGGTTCTAGATTTGGAAAAAATGGAGGACTATCCAACAAATAAAGTTTCTGGATTTTCTGAACGTTTAAAGGCCATGTTTCCTTCTATGTATTCTCATCGTTGTTCTGAAGGTTGCGAAGGTGGTTTTTTTATGCGTGTTGATGAAGGCACCTGGATGGGACACGTAATAGAACACATTGCATTAGAAATACAAACACTCGCAGGAATGGACACGGGCTTTGGGAGAACACGTGGTTATGGAGAAAAAGGAGTTTATAATGTGGTGTTTTCTTATCTTGAAGAAAATGTTGGACGCTTTGCAGCACAATCTGCTTTTGATATTTGTAATGCATTAATAGCGGCAGAGGACTACGATTTAGATGCAGACATTCAAAAAATGCGAGAATTACGTGAAGCATCGCGTTTAGGTCCAAGTACAGGTTCTATTGTTGAAGAAGCCGAATCACGTGGTATTCCATGGATTAGACTAAATAAATATTCGTTATGCCAATTGGGTTATGGTGCTAACCAAAAAAGAATTCAGGCAACTGTTACAAGTGAAACCAGTAGTATTGGTGTGGAACTAGCTTGCGATAAAGAGGATACAAAATACCTTTTAGAACAAGCTGAGGTAGAAGTGCCACGAGGTGATATTATTAGACGCGAAAGAAGCCTTGAAGACGCTTGCAGATATGTTGGCTATCCTTTGGTTATTAAGCCTATAGATGGTAACCACGGACGTGGTATTACTGTAGATATACAAAATTATGAAGATGCTTTAAAAGCATTTCATCATGCAAAAGACAGCTCCCGTAGTGGTGCTATTATCGTTGAAAAATTTATTACCGGTGAAGATTACAGGTTATTAGTTATAAACAATCAATTAGTGGCTGCGGCTAAACGTACTCCAGCTCATGTAATAGGTGATGGAGAGTCTAATATCCAGCGTTTAATAGATATAGTAAATAGAGATCCAAGACGTGGTTACGGACACGAAAATGTACTAACTCAAATAACGGTAAACGAACTCACCGAAACCATCATTAAAGATGCTGGTTATACCTTAGAGTCTGTTTTAAAAGAAGGCGAAATGCTTGTCTTGAAGGATACAGCTAATTTAAGTACTGGTGGAACTGCAGAGGATGTTACAGATATTGTACATCCGGCAAATGTGTCTATGGCAGAGCGTATTTCTAAAATTATAGATTTAGATATTTGTGGTATAGATATTATGACAACAGATATTTCTAAACCATTATCTGAAACTGGTGGTGCAGTACTTGAAGTAAATGCAGGTCCTGGTTTTAGAATGCATCTGGCGCCAACAAAAGGGCTTCCAAGAAACGTGGCAGCTCCAGTAATCGATAAGCTATTTCCTATCCATGGTGACACAGGACGTATTCCTATAATTGCTATCTCTGGTACTAATGGAAAAACAACCACCACCCGATTAATAGCACACATAGCAAAAATGAAAGGCTATCGTGTAGGTTATACCACCAGCGATGGTGTTTATATACAAAACCGATTATTAATGACAGGTGATTGTACAGGACCAGCCAGTGCAGAATTTGTACTTAAAGATCCAACGGTAAATTTTGCGGTTTTAGAGAGTGCTCGTGGTGGGCTTTTACGCGCAGGACTGGGTTTTAAAAAGTGCGATGTAGGCGTTGTTACCAATGTTGCAGCAGATCATTTAGGTTTAAAAGGCATTCACACCATAGAGCAATTAGCAAAAGTTAAAGGCGTAATACCAGAAACTGTTTTACCAGATGGTTACGCCATTTTAAATGCAGATGATGATTTGGTTTACGATATGAGACGTACTGTAGAATGTAATGTGGCACTGTTTTCTATGGATGAAAATAACCCGAGAATTAAAGCTTTACAACGCTTAAACGGAATTACTGCAGTTTTCGAAAATGGGTACGTAACTATTTGTAGAGGCGAGTGGAAAATGCGTATTATGCAAGTAGAAGATATACCGCTAACCTATGGCGGGAAAGCGAAATTTATGATTCAGAATGTTTTGGCAGCAGTTTTAGCTGCACATGTTCAAGGTATTAGAATTGAGGATATGAAAGTAGGATTGGAAACTTTTATTCCTTCGGCAGCACAAACTCCAGGGCGCTTAAATTTATTTGAATTTGAAAACTTTACCATACTCTTAGATTATGCACACAATCCTGCTGGAATGCGTGCATTACAGAAATTTACAGAGGAATTAGATGCCACAGTTAAGGTTGGTATTATTGCAGGTATTGGAGATAGAAGAGAGGAAGATAATAACGAGATGGGAGCCATTGCGGCCGATATGTTTGATGAAATTATTATTCGTCAGGACAAACGCTTACGCGGAAAAACAGAGGAGGAACTTATTAAAATGCTTAATGATGGGATAAAAATGAGAGACCCGAATAAGAAAACTACTATTATCCCTTCAGAAAAAGAAGCTATAACCTATGCTGTAAAAAATGCTAAAAAAGGATCGCTAATTATCCTGTGTAGCGATGTCATACCTGATGCATTAGATTTGGTAAAGAAATTTAAGGAACTAGAATCGCGAGGCGAATTAACGTTTGCAGATTAAACTCAATTTATAAAACAGAAAAGCCGAAAACTCAAGTTTTCGGCTTTTTAGCTTCTAAAAAGAATATGGTAATAGCGTAATTAATGTTTTAATATTTTTTTAGTAACCTCTCCTTTATCGGTTTTAATTTTTACAAGATAAACTCCTGATTTAAAATGAGATAAATCTATTGTATTTTGGCTTGTGTTTTGTAAAATTCGCTGTCCTAATAAATTAAACACCTCAAGGTTATTTATTTTATGCTTGCTTGAAACGGTTACTTTATTTAAAGTTGGATTTGGATACAGGCTCACGGATTTTTCTAACTCAAGAGAGGTGGTACTTAAAGTAGAAGCACTTTCAATTGTAAAACTTTTATACGAAGAATTATCTACAAGAGCCAAGGTTCTAAATACCCTTAGTTTATACGTAGTACCATTTGTTAATCCGCCTATATTTCCTGTGGTATCAAAGCATCCTAACTCTGTGCCACCACAACTATCGTAAAGCGCAAAATTATTCCAACTAATATCGCCATCTATTAATAAAAAGCCGTCCTGAGGCATAGTAACATCGTACCAAACATCGGCATAATCCTGAACTGTCGTGCCAGAACAGCCTATTTCATTATTAATTGCAGCACCAGCAATACCAAAGCTAACGGAGATTGGTGTTGAAGGCGATAATGTTATTGGTTCTGCAGCACTACAATCGTCGTTATTAATTATCTCAAAAGCCTGCGTGGTAAAGCTTAAATAACTGTTGTCTGCATTAGCTGCAGTTCTAAATAATCGTAATTTGTAATTTGTTGTTGCTGTTAATCCAGTAAATAATTGATTTGTACTTCCGCATTGAATTTCGGTGCCAGAGCAGGCATCAAATAAAGCAAAATTGTTCCAGCCTATAACACCATCTACATACAGGTTTCCATTTACAGGCATCGTGAAATCGTACCAAATATCTACAACTTCTTCAGTATTACCACCAGCGCAACCAATTTCGCTGTTAACAGAAGCACCACCAATAGCGAAGTTTACTGTAGAAAGATCTGTGCTAACGGTTATGTTTTCAGCTGAAGCACAATCATCGTTTGTAGCTTCCTGAAAAGCTTTTATTGTAAAACTTAGGTAGCTGTTATCTGCATTCGCTCGTGTTCTAAACAATCGAAGTTTATAGTTGGTTCCCGAAGCTAATCCTGTAAAAAATTCATTGGCATTACCACATTGAATTTCGGTACCAGAGCAGGCATCAAATAATGCAAAATTATTCCATCCAATAACGCCATCTACATAAACATTACCATTAAAAGGCAATGTGAAGTCGTACCAGATGTCTACATAATCCTGAGTTATACCATCATCGCAACCCAGTTCGTTATTAACTGTGGCTCCACCAATATTAAAATTAACCGTTGTATTGGTTTCGGAAACTACAATGTTTTCTGATGTAGCACAATCGTCATTGGTAACTTCAGGAAACGCCTTAATGGTAAAACTTAAATAGCTGTTATCTGCATTCGACTCTGTTCTAAATAATCTTAATTTATAATTAGTGCCTGCCGTTAAGCCTGTAAATAACTCACTCGTACTACCACATTGAATTTGCGCACTACCGCATGCATCGTATAGGGCAAAATTGTTCCAGCCTATAACACCATCTACGTATAAATTGCCAGTAACAGGCATTGTAAAATCGTACCAGATATCTACATAATCTTGGGCGGTACCTCCTTCACAACCAATTTCGTTGTTGACTGTGGCGCCTCCAATTTCAAAATTTACCGTGGTATCATTTGTGGAGACAGTGATGTTTTCGGCAGTTGTACAATCATCATTTGTGGCTTCAGCAAATGCTTTTATAGAAAAACTTTGATAAGCCGTATTTGTGTTCGTTGCAAATGTTCTGTAAACCCTTAAAAAATAAGTGTTTCCCGATATTAAATTTGTAAATAAAACATTTGAATTTTCGCATTCAATTGCTGTGCCTCCACAAGCGTTATAAAGGGCAAAATTATTCCAGGCTAAAGTGCCGTCTACATAAACATTTCCGTTATAAGGCATAGTAAATTCATACCAAACATCTGCAAAATCTGTAGTTGTAGTACAAATCGTTTCATTGTTTAGCGTTGCAGTATTAATATCGAACGGAATCGTTATAGATGTTGCGCTTATAGTTATTATCTCTGCATTCGAGCAATCATCATTTGCGGGCTGTGCAAATACTTGCTGGGTGATTAAGAGAATTGTAAAAAAGAAGTAAATTTGTTTCATAATCAATGGATTTAAGTGTTAAAGGTAAAAGGATTAGGTGTTATTTTAATGGTGAATTGTAAGAATTGCCTTAATTTATGTGTGGCAGGTATATGCTGCGCTACAGTTGGTAATGCTGTAATTTATTAGAAATAGGGAAACAATAAATGTTAACGTTATTACTGCTTCCCATTTCTAACGTGATTAATAGCACCTTTATAATCTTTTATATTATATATATAATTTATTAATTAGTTGAATTCAAAAAGGATAACAGCAGTTATACCAAACATTATAGCTACAATTTGTTTACTGGTAAGTGCTTCATTAAACCAAAAGCAATTTATTAATGTTAGTAGCACGATATTAAAAATTAAAAATAAAACGGATGCAACAACCATATTTTTGGTGGTAAAACTGAAAGCCAGAAATCCAAGTCCAACCACATAAAAACACATGCCTGCAATAAAATAAAGTTTACTGCTATTGAGCACCCAATTTTTCATGAGTAAATCGCCAAATGTATCGCAAACAGCACCTATAACTATATATATTATTGCATTGTTCATTGTTGAGGATTTACATTTCTATAGAAATATCATCCCAAATATCATCAAACCAACGTGTTGGTTTTAATTTGTTTAAAGTGCTTTTTGCCCTTGATAGAAAACTTGGTTCTGGTGTTTGTTCTCGTATATATTCTTTAACAAACAGAGATGGCATATTTTCTATACTAAGCGTACTGTCGTCTCTATCTGAAGAATAATTTAAGTGAATAATCGATTTCATGACTAATAGCTTTATTGTTCGAAACCAAAATTATAGCAGAATCCTATTTAAAGGTTGCAGTATTTAATCAAACCTGTGTAGTATTTAATTACTGTTTAAAAAAGCATGTAGTATTTTTGCATTTTTAATGCATAGAAAATTGTAATAAACTAATTATCAATTAATTGCGTATGTCGCTTGGTGCAACATTAAATTCCTCCTTAAACGCCTTACTAAACCAGCTTGGGTCGTTAAACCCAGTGGCATAGGCAATTTCTGAGACCGATAACGTAGTTGTTTGGAGTAATTCTTTGGCTTTTAATAATCGGATTTTTCGAATATAAACTGCTGTTGAGGTATTGGTTAAAGCCTTTAGTTTTCTGTACAGTTGCGATTCGCTTAAATGCATCGCTCTTGCCAGGTAGAACGCATTAAAGTTAGAATCTTCTATATTTTTATTAATACTTTGTATAACGTTGTTAATAAATGTATCGTTTACGTTATCAATAGCTTTGCTATGAGGTATGGAAAAATTAGCATCTAATTTATATTTATGCTGTAATGTTTTACGCAGTTCTATAAGTTGGTTTATTCTTATAAGTAATTCCTCTTTATTAAAGGGTTTCGTTAAATAGGCATCTGCTCCAATAGATAGTCCTGAAATTTTATCTTGTTGTGATGCTTTTGCAGTGAGTAGAATAATTGGAATATGATTGGTTTTAATATCCTGCTTTAAAGTTTCACACAACTCAAAGCCATTTTTTTTAGGCATCATAATATCACTAACAATTATATCTGGAATGTGTTCAATTGCCATATTAATCCCGTCTTCACCGTTATAGGCATTTATAATTTGATACGTGTCCTGCAGACACAAATTAATGTACGAGGCCACATCTTTATTGTCTTCAACAATTAAAGCAATGGGCAGGTTTAATGTCTCATCAATTAAATTTGGGCTTAGTTTTTGAAGCGGTTTAAAAACAGGTGATTTAATATTGGTTTTTGTGGTTATTTCGGCAGTATTGGTAATAGGTAACAGGATAGTAAATGTGGTGCCTATATTGGGTTTACTTTCTACTTTTATGCTTCCATTCATTAATTCTACAAGTTCTTTAGTAAGCGCCAAGCCAATGCCAGAACCCTCTGCTTTAGAAAATTCGGCTTGATAAAACCGGTCGAAAATAAAAGGCAAATCTTCTTCAGTAATGCCTTTCCCACTATCTTTTACCTTTAATATTAATTGTTCGTTTTTGTAATCGTTACTTACATGGACGATAACTTTACTCTTTTTATCACAAAACTTAATAGCGTTAGAAATGAGATTAGAAATAATTTGTGTCACCTTATTGGCGTCGTAATCCATTATAATATGTTCATCCTCATTGTAAAAAACTAACGACACTTCTTTTTCTTGCGCATAAGAAACCAGGCTTTCTGTTAAATAGCGTGCGTGTGCAACAATGTCGTTTTGTTCTAAATTAAGTTTTAATTTACCCTTTTCAAGTTTAGCTAAATCTAACATTTGATTCACCAGATTAAGTAAATTATTACTATTTCTTTCAATCATTTCAAGAGCCGCATTTATGTCTGGTGTTGTTTTACTAAGCTTTTCTTTAAGATTTTCTGCCATCCCAGAAATTACAGTAATAGGTGTTCTAAACTCATGCGTAATATTGGTGTAGAGTTTGTTTCGCAAATCGTTTAGTTCTCTTAATCTACTTGCTTCTTGATGTGCTAATTTTCTTTGAATTTGAAATCTGTAAAATAAGAAGAAAACACTTAGCCCTAAAAGCGCATACAAGGCATAAGCAAGATTGCTTTTATACCAAGGAGGCAATACATTTAGTCTAATTTGTAACGGTTCTTTTTGCCATAATTTGTTTCTTGTTTTGCCCTGAACTAATAGTGTAAAATTTCCTTTAGGTAAATCTAAAAGCTGAATTTCTTTAGTATCATTAAGTTCGTTCCAGACATCATTATTTGGTAATAATTTATAAACAAATTGATTGTTTTTTGTCTTTCTAAAATCCAGTTCCGAAAAACTAATGGCACTCGGGAATTCGTTATATTTTAAACTAATTTCTGATGCTTTTGTAATATTTTCCGAGATAATATCTGGAGATTTAATTGGGTTAATTTCCTCGCCTTTTATTTTAAGTGATGTAAAAATTAAATCA
This sequence comes from Lacinutrix chionoecetis, assembly GCF_053604665.1. Lineage (NCBI taxonomy): Bacteria > Pseudomonadati > Bacteroidota > Flavobacteriia > Flavobacteriales > Flavobacteriaceae > Lacinutrix > Lacinutrix chionoecetis. Next base: position 98,044 of record NZ_JBSHNQ010000080.1, on the reverse strand, counting down.
CCTTCAACATCTAATTTATCAACATCGTCTGGATTAAAATAATTAAAGCCATTAACACCGCCAAAATAAAAAGTATTGGTTTTTTCATCTTTAAAAATAGGGCCTAAATTAAATTCTGAGCTTTGTACACCATCTTTAGTATTATAATTTGTAAAGATTTCAGTCTCTTTGTTAAATTTAAATATGCCGCTATTCGTGGTAAGCCATAAATTATCGTGGTCATCTTCAAGCATACCGTAGACAAAAGTGTTGTTTAAACCTTCATTTTTACCATAGTGTTTAAAGGTGTTTGTGGACTCATTAAATTGATGTAAACCATCCTGGCTGGCTACCCAAAGCGTTGTATTTTTATCGTGAAAAGTGGATAGAATAGTATTGTTATTTAAAGCGTTTGGTAACTCGTTATCTCTGTAGAATGATGTAAAAGTAGGTTGGTTGTAGTCGTTGTTTTTAAATTGAAGTTTGTTTAAACCATTTCCAGTAGCAATCCAGTAATTGAGATGTTCATCTTGAGTAATGCTAAATACAAAATCCGAACTTAATGAATTAGTATTAGCGTCATGCCTGTAATTTTGAAACGTAAAAGTATTGGTTTTTAAATCACCAGTAAACCGGCTTAATCCACCACCATACGTGCAAATCCAGACCGTATTATTGTGATCTATGTAGGTGCTTCTTGTGTTATTAAAGCTTAAAGAAGACGGATTGTTTTCTTCAGAATAGATTGTCTTTATTTGTGGGTTTTCAGGATTAAATTGATTTAAGTTTATTACCGAAACACCTTTTGTAGTCGTTAACCATAGATTATTTTCCTTGTCTTTTGAAATCCCTCTAACAACATTGCTTGCTAATTTTTGATTGGTATTTTCTTTAGTAATAAGTAACACTGTTCCGTTTCTATCAATGCAATTTAATCCACCTCTTGTGCCAACAAACACATAGTTTTCATCTTTTAAAATGGAATACACATGGTTATTATTTAGAGGGCTTTCACTTTTTGTATTTATGGTTTTAAATACTTTTTTTGTTAATGGTTTTACATCTAATTTATTGGTTCCAATAAATAATTTGTTGGTATCAGGCAGGACCGTATACACACGACTTGAAGTAATAGAATTTAAATTATCACTATCACCTTTAAAAAAATTAAAGGATTTAAAACTTAATGATTTAACGTCAAAATCTGTTAGTTCAAATAGTCCATTGTCTGTGGATATATAATAAATATCACCTTTTGTAATGATGTTATTAACAGTTATTTTTTCTGTATTATTAGAAATTAATTTTTCAATGTTACAAGCAGTTAATTTGTTAGTTTCTGTATGATAGATATATAATCCAGTCGATGTGCCTAACCAAAGTTTAGAATCTTCAATAAAAATTTTATTAATGGGACCAGGATTTTTGTTGAGTATTATTTCGTTAACCGCTAAAGGGCTTACGTTTAAGTTTGAATGAAATAAACGTCCATCTTTAGAACCAACATATAGCATTTGAGAGTCGCTAATAGCTAATGTTGAAAGTTTTAAATGTTGAGATTTAAAATAGCTTACATCAAATTCTTCTATGGCCTCATTCTTTATTGAAAATACCGAAAGACCAGAATCTAAATATGTAGCATAAACACGACCTTTTTTATCTTTTGCAATGCCTGTACAGTTTAATCTTTTCTTTCCAACTTTATTAAAAATGTTTAATTGTGGGTTATAGTAGCAAACACCATTGGTAGCAGTTCCTATCCAAATCGTGTTATTGTCATGCTCTAATAAAGCATTAATGTAATTATCAACAATACTTGCAGTGTCTCCTTGGCTATTTTTATAAACTGTAAAAGAATTACCATCAAACCGGTTTAAGCCATCTTGTGTACCAATCCATAAAAACCCGCTGGAATCTTTTAAAAGTGAAAGCACCGTTTCTTGAGACAGGCCTTCCTCTAAACCATAATGATAAAAGGTGTTTTCCTGTGAAAAACAGCACATAGAAACAAAAAAAAGAACAATATATTTTAGTTTCAAGTCGTTGATTTTTAATGATTAATAGTTATCTAATTTAAGTATTTTTTTAACATCTAAACTTGTTTTTTGTATGGCAGGTTGTTTTTAATTCTATTTTGGTTACTTAGCTTTTAGTACAAATTCAGACTGTAAATTCTCATTCTTCCCCTCCTGAAATTTGGTCATACTAAACCATTGGTGAATGGCAAAACTGCCAGTTTCGCCTTGCTTATTAACAGCAATATAACCAACTTGAAAATTTTTATAATCGCTATTTGGTTTGTTTACAATGCGTTTTATTGCTTCTTCGCATGCTGCTTGAGGCGATTTGCCTTGTCGCATTAACTCCACCACTAAAAAACTACCAACCGTTTTTACTACTTCTTCTCCCAATCCTGTGGCTACGCAACCACCAACTTCGTTATCCACAAACAATCCAGAGCCAATTATAGGCGAATCGCCAACGCGTCCAGCCATTTTATAAGCCAAGCCACTTGTGGTACAGGCACCCGAAATATCACCATTTTTATCTATAGCAAGTATGCCTATAGTATCATGGTTTTCTATGTTGATTATGGGTTTATATTTAGATTCTATCTTCCATGTTTCCCAAGCTTTTTTAGACGCTTCGGTTAAAAGATTTTCTTTTTTTAAACCTAATTCGTATGCATATTGTTCAGCACCTTTTCCTGCAAGCATAACGTGTGGTGTTTTTTCCATCACATTGCGTGCTACAGTAATAGCATGTGTTATATTTTGAAGATACACAACAGAACCACAATTACCATTTTTATCCATAATGCACGCATCGAGCGTAACGTTACCTTCACGATCTGGCAAACCACCTTTGCCAACAGATTGATTAGTAACATCTGCTTCTTCAACTTTGCAACCAGCTTCTACGGCATCTAAAGCACTGCCACCATTTTCAAGAATTTTATAAGCTTCCGTTGTTGCATTAGGTACATTCCACGTTGCAATAACTAATGGGAGTGAGGCCACAGATTTATCTACACTCACTACTTTTTCAGTTTTAGTGTTTTCAGTACAACTCACTATTGCGCTTCCAATAGCTAATCCTGCGGTTGATAATGTGGCATTTTTTAAAAATTGTCTGCGTTTCATGAAAGAATATATTTTTAATTCCGCGAGAGCGAAAATCTTTAATTAATCTCTAATGCCACAATATAATATTTTCCTTATTAATTATTTTGAAGAAACAAAAGAGGCTTACTGTTAGGTAAGCCTTTTATCATTGTAATTTTATGTTTTTAATAAGGAACACCCTGTTTGTCTAAAACCGTTTTGGTTCTAAAAGCATAGAAAAGCAAATAAACAAAACACATTACTGCTACCCAATATGACGATTGAATACTAAAAATATCGGCTATCTTACCTTGTAATGGCGGAATAATTGCACCACCAAGAATCATCATGATTAAGAAAGCTGAGCCTTGAGAAGTATATTTTCCTAAACCTGCGATACTTAAAGTAAAAATACAAGGCCACATAATAGAACAGAATAAACCACCAGATAAAAAAGCAAATAATGCTAAATTTCCTGTTGTAAATAAACCAATTAACATCCCTAAAACTCCTAAAAAAGCAAATATTTTTAGGGTTTTAACAGGGTTGTCTTTAGCCATAAAAAATCCTATTATTTGTACAGCAATACAAACACAGAAAAACAGAATTTGGTTGCTTGAGTATTTTCCATAATTTACCAATAATATCACGCCAAAAGCGACATAAGGTACAATGATTAATAACCATTTTTTTAAGCCTTTACTCGGGTTAAAAACCGTAATGGCACCAACCCAACGACCAATCATTAATCCGCCCCAATAAAGGGAAATAAATGGTGCTATTTCAGCGTCATTTAAAACTGGCAATCCTAACGGATTTAGATTTGCAACTTTATCTGCGACTTGTTTTAGCAGTTCGCCTAAATTACTTTGTATTGTAACTTCCACACCAACGTAGCAAAAAATAGCCAACATCCCTAAAACCAGTTGTGGGTATTTCATCGCGCCCCAACCAACAGCATTTTTAGACGCACTTGAATTCGCGATAAACACTGTAGCAACAACCGCAAATAAAGCCACAAAAAGAACGATTAAACGCGTGTGTTCTATTGCTTCTGTGGTTATGCTGCCTTCAGTATAGGTGCTAAATATATAACCAAAACAAGCAACAATAATAATTGTTAATAGTATTAATAAATTGCGGGCTTTATTAGCAGGTTCGAAAACGGTATCCGATTTTAATGCTGGTAATTTTTTTGAAAAAAAGAATAATGCAGCTGCCAATAAAAAAAGGACTCCTACACCTAAATAAAGTATTTGAACAGTGCTTAAGGTGATTTCATTATTTTTAATCATTGTTACCAATTCTTCCGGACTAACAGAAGCAGTACCGAAGATGACTAAAGCAACAACTACTGGTCCAATGGTTGTGCCAAAAGAATTAATACCACCAGCTAAATTTAAACGATGCGATCCTGTTGCAGGATCGCCAAGCGCAATGGCAAATGGATTGGCCGTTGTTTGTTGTAATGAAAAACCCAAACCAACAATAAATAATGCAATAAGTACAAAGTAAAATACTGCCGTCTGTCCTTGTTCTGCACCTGCTGTTGCAGGATACATGGCGAATGCTCCAATGGCAGATAAGAGTAAACCATAAATAATTCCGTTTTTATAGCCCCATTTATTTAAGATGTCCTTTTTTACTGCACTGGAAATTATAAAAAGTAATAAAGCACCAATGTAATAGGCACCATAAAAGGCAAAATCCACCAATTGCGATTGAAATTGATCGATATTAAAATACGTTTTACAAAACGGAATAAATACACCGTTTGATGCTGCAATAAATCCCCAAAAAAAGAAGACTGTGACTAAGGTTGTTAAAGCAGATTTGTTATTTTGATTATTCATTTAGTTAGTTTTAAGTGCGCCTAAAGTAACAAGAAAAATTTATATTTTTTGTTACATCGAGTGATTTTGATTTTTATCAAAACTGTATCGAGATGCTTTTTTAGTTCTCGACACAAAATTGTTGCACAATTTTACCCAATCTAATATCATTCTATAGAATAGTAATTTCATCTACAAACAACCAGCTTCTGCCATCATCCTTATAGCCTAAATGCCATTCTGGAAGCTCACCCAGTTTTTTGGCTATAATTTTAATGTAACGAATGTTTTTGGGAACTTGCTTAAAATAGGCAGTCCAAATGTCTACGTTTTCTGAAGGACTAATACGTTCTGGTTTTCTTGTTCCATCAATTTTTGAAAAAGTTACACCATCAACAGAACCATAACAAATTACTTCTGTTGGGTAGAAAATCCAAGACCGCTGGTCTTTTAAAAAGTTTACTTTTACCATATTTACAGGTTTAGTGCTTCCTAAATCGACTGTCGCAATTAAATCTTCATCAAAATAACCTTGCCAGGTACCAGTTCTAAAATCTTTAGTGCCATAAATACCATCAATTAGAGCATTTTTGCCGCCAGCGTTGTATTGGTTGGCATATTCAGTTTCTAATTTTATAGACAAATTAGGATCTATTTTAAAGAATTTTGTTGTTATGGTTTTACTTTTTGTTCCGTTTAATACTGAATAGACTTTCAATGTTTTTGCTTCAGAAATTATAAAAGGTTTCTCGTATTTTTTAAATTCTGAATCATCTTCAGAATAATAAATAACAGCATCCTTTGTATTGCTTTGTAGTGCAACTTCAGTGTCACCTCTAAAAGCAGTATCACCTTTTGAAATGTATGGTGGTGTAACGATAAGATGTTCTTGAATAGAAGTTTCTGGTACTTCAGCATCTTTAGTCGCCCAATTTGATGCCGAATTTGTCATTTTAAAATGAAGCCTTCCACCATTCATAATATCATCGTGAGAAATAAAGGATTGATTTAATGCTACGTCGTTTAAACTTGCAGAGGCGATATATATGTTTGTATCGCTAAGGTTTTCAGCTATAATAGTAAATTGCTTTCCATTTTCTAAATTAATAGTTGCTTTATTAAATAGTGGTGTTCCAATAATATATTCGTTACTTCCTGGTGTCACCGGATAAAATCCCATTGATGAAAATATATACCATGCGCTCATTTGTCCGCAATCTTCATTACCCGAAATACCATCTGGCGTATTGGTGTACAACTCGGTTAAAATTTGATGTACTTTCTCCTGTGTTTTATGTGGTTTGTTTACAAAATTATACAAGTAAGCCATATGATGACTTGGTTCGTTTCCGTGTGCATATTGTCCAATTAATCCAGTAATATCAGCTTGATTACGACCAGAAGTTTCAGCTTCAGCAATAAATAACTTATCTAATTGAGCTTCCAATTTATCTTTTCCGCCTAATAAATTGATGAATCCTGAAATATCCTGCGGCACATAAAAACTGTACTGCCATGAGTTGGCTTCGGTGTAATTAAAATTTACTTCGTACGGATCGAAAGGTGCAAACCAGGTGTTACGAAAACGCCCACGCATAAATTGCGTTTCTGGATCGAATACATTTTTATAGTTTTGAGCGCGTTGCGAATATTCTTTATAAATATCTTCTTTTTTCATGGCTTTTGCCATTTGGGCAATACTCCAATCATCGTAAGCATACTCCAAAGTTTTGGAAACCGATTCACTTTCTTCTTCCACAGGAATAAATCCAAATTCCTTATAGCTTTTTAGTCCTAATTTATCTCTGGTTGCGCTGTGTAGCATGGCTTCTAAAGCTTTATTCTCATTATAACCACGAATGCCTTTTAAATAAGCATCTGCAATAACAGGAACGCCGTGATAACCAATCATGCAACCTGTGTAATTCGCGCTTAAATCCCAAATGGGCATTATGCCACCTTCATCGTATTTAGCTAAAAAAGTATTTATGAAATCATTCGTTTTTTCTTGTTCTATAATCGTGTAAAGCGGATGCGCCGCACGATAGGTATCCCAAAGCGAAAAAACCGTGTAATAATCGAAACCAACCGATTTATGAATATTCATATCCATACCACGATAGCGACCATCAACATCTTGATACAAATTTGGAGCAAGTGCGACATGATACATCGATGTGTAAAAATTAGTTTTATTATCCTCGTTATCACTTTCAACAACAATTTTTTCTAATTGCTTTTCCCAGAAATCTTGGGCTGTTTTTTTTACTTGTTCGAAGGATTGGTCTCCAATTTCGCCTTTAAGATTTTCCTTTGCACCATTGATATCTACTGCGCTTATGCCAATTTTTATATATACTGGTTCATTATTTGGGTTTATAAAAGTTAGGGCTATTTTTTGTGCGCCAGCCATACCTTGTTTGGGTGGAGATTGTAACATATCTTTAAATGGATGCGATGTTTTTATGGTAAAAAACAAACGCTGGTCTGTTGCCCAAGCTTTACTAAAGCGGTGACCTTGTATTTCGGTACTGGAAATCACTTCTATTTTGGCGTCTAATACTTCATCACGATGTATTAAATCTACAATGGCCACTTGGTTTTCTGTATCAGGAAATTGGTATTTGTGTATGCCACTGCGTTTAGACACTGTTAATTCCACATCAATATTAGTATCGTCTAAATGTACTTTATAATAACCAGGTTCGGCAACTTCGTTGTCGTGAGAAAATTTAGATTTATAACCTTTTTGAACTTGTGCTGAGCTTGCCGAAGCATTGGCTCCGTTATTAAAATTAATTTTGTTAGTTGGCATAATTAAAATATCGCCATAATCGCTCACGCCAGTGCCACTTAAATGTGTGTGCGAAAAGCCATAAATTTCGTTGTCGCTGTAGTGGTAACCAGAACAACCATCCCACCCATCTAAACGTGTATCTGGACTTAATTGTATCATGCCAAAAGGCATAGTTGCACCTGGATAAGTGTGGCCATGTCCACCAGTGCCAATAAGCGGATTAACATAAGAAATTAAAGCTTTGTCTTTGGTTGCTGGTGATTTGTCTTGTTCTTTTTTACAGTTGGTACACAACAACAAGAAACTAAAAAGGATAGCGATTGTAACTCTCATTAAAAATAGATTGCTAAATTTAAAGCATCTAATATACTAAAATGAAATTCGTGAAACTGGTTCTGTTTTAGTATTTATGCCATTCTATTTTACAATACTTAGGAATTTTAAAAGGCAACAAAACGAATTGTGCGTTATCAATTTTGGAGTAAACGCTATTGCACTCAACTATTTAAAAATTTTAACGTTTAACAAATTACTAAGATAAGTAGCATTTACAATTAATATATTTGTTAAAAATTCGCTTTTATGCTCCGTTGGATTATTCTTGTTTTAATTATTTTGGTTTTCGATTTTTATGCTTTCCAGACCATTAGAACGCTCACCAAAAATTTTTGGATTTACATTATTTACTGGCTTGCAAGTATTATTGTGATAGCTAATTTTGTATACTATTATTCCAATTTTGTTAGAGGTGAAAGCTTCACTAATGGTCATGGTTATGCTGTTGCATTTCTTCTAACCTTATTTATTCCAAAAGTCATTTTAGTGCTTTTTATGTTTGGCGAAGATATTGTGCGTTTGGTACTCACCATAATCAACAAAACGGCAAAATCAAGTCCGGAAGATATTGCCTATTCAACCAGCAGACGTGGTTTTGTTTCTAAAATAGCTTTAGGTCTTGCCGCTATTCCGTTTGCCTCTTTTGTGTATGGTATTTACAAAGGAAAATACAATTACAAAGTTATAAAACATGTGTTGTATTTTGAAGATTTACCAAGCGCTTTCGATGGTTATAGAATTACACAAATTAGCGATATCCATTCTGGAAGCTTAGAAAGTAAAGAGGAGATTGAATATGGTGTGAGTCTTATAAACGAACAACAAAGTGATGCTATTTTATTTACGGGAGATATAGTAAATACTAAAGCTGCCGAAATGAATAAGTGGATTGACGTATTTGGAAAGTTAAAAGCTAAAGACGGAAAATTTTCTGTTTTAGGAAATCATGATTATGGTTATTATGCATATGGTGGTGATGTTGAATTAAATGCTGAAAACCAGCGCCAAATTGAAGCTGTGCATAAAAATATTGGTTTCGATTTATTAATGAATGAAAATCGCCAGATAGAAAAAAACGGTGAAAAAATTAATATACTTGGTGTGGAAAACTGGGGAGCATCGCGTCATTTTCCAAAACGTGGAAGCCTTAAAGAAGCAACCAAAACCATTGGCGATAATGAATTTAATATTTTAATGTCTCACGATCCATCGCATTTCGATTTTATAGAAATGGAACTTAATACCAACGATCTTAATAATCATGATATTGTTATAGACGAAACCAGCATTGTTAATTTTCAAAAGCATATTCATTTAACATTGGCAGGGCACACTCATGGAATGCAGTTTGGAATAGAAGTACCGAGCTTGGGAATAAAATGGAGCCCTGTAAAATACCGTTACCCAAAATGGGCTGGAATGTATGAAATTGCAGGTAAATTTTTAAATGTTAATAGAGGCTTTGGGTACTTGGCGTTTCCTGGTCGTGTAGGGATTTGGCCAGAAATTACAGTGATTGAGCTTAAAAAAGGTAAGAAAGTTACTTAAAATGATAGACATAAATCTATAAGTTATTAAAATATTGTAGATTTACAATAACAAGTTTGAACTAATACTTTAAATAATGTCAAAATTTGGAGAATTAATCGATGTTAACATTCCTGTATTATTAGATTTTTTTACAGAATGGAATGAACAATCTACAGCTATGCATCCAGTACTTCGTGATGTAGCTGCAGCACTTGGCGATAAAGCTAAAGTAATAAAGATTGATGTCGATAAAAACAAAGAATTATCTGAAGCTTTGAGAGTAAAATCTTTGCCAACTTTAATTATTTATAAAGATGGTGAAATGAAATGGCGACAAAGTGGCGAACAAGACGCTAACACTTTAATAGCCATTGTTCAGGATTTTATTTAGGCAGTAATGGCCTTAAATTTATAGCCTTTTTCACTAAAATAAGCCAGTACTTTTGGTAGTGCATACATCATGTTCTTCGAGGCCTTTACGCTATCGTGAAATACGATAATATTATTTTTGGAAGAGGCTTTACTCATCACGTACTTTAAGCATTGTTCCTTAGAAATTTTTTGTTCCCAATCGAAGGCAATAACACTCCACATAATTATTTTATAATTTAGTTTTATTAATGCGCTGCCTTGACTTTGTTTTAATTGACCAAAAGGAGGTCTAAACAGTTTAGACTTAAAGTTTTTTACACCAAATTTCTGTAATTCTAAATCTATATTTTCCTGCGCCTTCAACGTGTTTTCAATATAATGTTTAGTTGAAGTTCTCCAGCCCTTTATATGGTCTTGTGTATGGTTTCCAATGCTGTGACCACGTTTTAAAATCGATTTAAAAATCTCGGGATGTTTGGCTACATTGCTACCAACACAAAAAAAAGTAGCTTTGGCTCTGTATTGTTTAAGGATGTCTAAAGTCCATTGGGTAATCTCTGGTGTTGGACCATCGTCGAACGTAAGATAAATGGTTTTTTCTTTAGCCGAAAAATCCCAAACATAGTTTGGGAATAATCGTTGTATAAAACTTGGTATTTTAACAGGAACGAAACGCATTGCTATTCTTTTGTTTCAGAATCAATTATAGGCATGTTAGGGATACTGCTATCTCTATCTATGTCTCGTTCTTCTCTAACTTGAGGTCGGTCCTCTGGGAAAAGATGTTTAAAGAGATCTTCGTATTCATTAAATGTTCTAAATTCCTTTTCAGCAAAGTCTTCATCATATTCTACCAGAACAATTATTAATGCCCTGTAACGTTCTAAATCGGTTACAATTTCCTGTCCGTTTTTTAGCTGGTTATCTAGCGTTAATTCACTGTAGTACGTTAAGTTTTCTTGATATTTAACCGCAACATCTTTAAATAACTGTCTTGCTTTGTCTTCTGCTCCAACTTCGTAGTATGCACTAATGTATGGCTCAAGCAATGTGTAATATCCAAATTTGTCTACAGGCATATTCTCCATTGCAATATCAGCAATGTCTTCGGCCTTGTCAAGCTTCTCTTCTTGAATTAATTTTTCAATTAAACGTGCTAAATTCCCTCTGTAAGTAATAGAATTTTTACGTGTTTCCGGATCGTGGTAAATATCATCGCTACCACTATTTCCCCAATCCCAGGCTTTAACTTTATTGTACATAAACTCGCTGTCTACGCGTCCCATATCGAAAGGATTAGCACGATCGGTTGGTGTTTTTATAGGTACAAGTTTATAAACCATACCATCAAGTTGAAGGTAATCTTTCATCCAAATATAATCGTCTTCTCCAAAGGCGCCACCAGTAAAGTATATTGGTCTCTTCCAGTTGTTGTTAGCAACGATATCAAGCATTAATAAACGTTGCTTATAAATGGCACTTTCTTCAATTTTAATATCGATATTATCTACTATTTCATCAGCATCTTTTTCCTTTACAATCCCGTACTTGAGAACGTTTTCCTTGTTTACAGGAATACGAATATTTTCAACAGGAAAATAGTTTGTATTTAAATATAATGAAGGATATTCATCTGGGTTATCACCTTGTAACTGTATAATGCGTTTCATTTTTGTCTTCGGGTTCTCACTGGAAACAAAATCCATAAACTCATTTATGGTCAAAGTATCACGACTAAATGTAGGTTTAATCTCTTCAGTTTTGGCATCTCTGTAACGCGTGCTTTTAATTATATAATCTCGTGTACCATACTTATATTGGTCGTGTGTTAATTGCGAAGGGATTGGGTCGCTTTCATAAGCCTTACGTTTCATTTGGTCTATATACCAATCTGTTTGGAATAAACTGGTGTTTACCACTCTAACATCGGTTCTGTATTTTTCAATTTCTTGTGCATACCAAAGAGCAAAGGTGTCGTTATCTCCAATAGAAAACAAAATGGCATTTTCACCACAGGAATCCAGATATTTCTTAGCCATAGATAGGGCTGTATATTTTCCAGATCTATCATGGTCGTCCCAATTATTAACAGCCAGGATTAGTGGTGCTATTAATAGACAAACCGCTGTAACTCCTATAGGCAAAGCAGTATTTTTTACTTTGTTTTTTAAAAATTCGAAAATTCCATATACACTAAAACCTATCCAGATAGCAAACACGTAAAAAGACCCAACTACAGAGTAGTCGCGTTCACGAGGCTCAAAAGGTCTCACATTTGTATAAACTTGTATGGCAATACCTGTAAATAAGAAGAAGACAAATAGTACCCAAAATGTCTTTTTGTCTTTTGTGAATAAAAAGAATAAGCCAATCAATCCTAATATTAGTGGGAGGAAAAAATAAGTATTTCTCGCCTTGTTGTTTTTTACATCGCTTGGTAAATTATCTTGAGATTGTCCCAAATGCCATGCGTCTATAAAGTTTATCCCACTAATCCAGTTCCCGTGATTATTGTATTCTCCTTGAATATCGTCTTGTCTTCCGGTGAAATTCCACATAAAATAACGCCAGTACATATATCCCAATTGGTATTGAAATAAATAGGTAGCATTAGCGATAAATGATGGTTTCTCAACATCTAAATATTCGGGACCATATTGTTTTAAAAATCGATTATAGCCTTCGTAGTCTACTTTTCCTTGTGCAACATCATTTTTAAATTGGGTAATAAAAGCAACATCTTCCTGTATTCTCGGACTCATGGCCATGTTTAATTTATCGCCATATACAGACATAAATTCATCGAATTCACGTTCAGTTAATTCATTTTTTTGATAGCTTTCAACAAATTCTGCAATTTTCTTTTGCGTAAAAGGATCGATGTTAAACTTTTCTTTAATAGTATAATCTAAAAAGCCAGAAAATAGGAGGTAATTTTCTGCATTTTCGGCGCTCCACATTCTGGGTAAAATTGCCGCATGGTCATAATGATGGTTTTGTATAGCATCTTTGTAATCATTTACTATAACATATTTGCCTTGATCAAAGTCTTTTTCGTATTTAGGTTTATCATCTACATAAGCGTCCTTTTTGTCAGGGTTTAAAGGTGCATATTGATTGGTAAAAAGCGGGCCATAAAACAAGTGTGTTTTTGGGTATTGTTCTAAGTTATAATAGGCTAAAAGCTCTCTTGCGCTAGAAGGGTTATTTTCATTAATTACCACATTGGCATTAGCACGAATAGGCAACATTAACCATGAAGAAAAACCAATAACAACAAAAGTTACACATAAAATAGCCGTGTTAACCTTTTTGTAACCCTTATTTTTAGTGTATCTCAAGCTAAAATAAATGCCGGCAACCAATAAAATTCCAGCGATTATTGATCCCGAATTAAAAGGTAGACCAATAGAGTTTACAAAGAAAATCTCCAGAACACTAAAGAACCTTAAGATGTTGGGCGCCAATAACTTGAAAATGAATAATAGCACCGCAACCGAAACGACGTTTGCTACAATAAAATTTAATATAGTAACCGTTTTATAATTTTTAAAATAATAAATAAGGCCAATGGCAGGAATAGTTAATAAGCCCATAAAATGAACGCCAAAGGACAAACCTATAATAAATGCAATAAGTATTAACCAACGGTTTCCTCTTGGGTTATGCATATCTCGTTCCCAACGTAAGGCACAGTAAAACAAAATAGCCATTAGTAAAGTTGCCATGGCGTAGACCTCGGTTTCAACAGCATTAAACCAAAAAGAATCTGTAAATGTAAATGTTAAACTTCCAACCAAAGCACTTCCTAATACCGCATAAGCTTTAGCAGTAGTAAAGTCTTCATTTTTAATCATTTTTTGAAGTAATAATGAAATACTCCAGAACATAAATAAAATTGTAAAAGCACTGGAAACTGCACTCACCATATTTAGCATTAAACCAACATATTGGGCTTCGATTGCAAAAGTGGAGAAAAAAGCACCAATCATTTGAAATAAAGGAGCTCCTGGTGGATGTCCAACCTGAAGTTTTGCAGAGGTTAAAATATATTCTCCAGCATCCCAATAACTAACTGTTGGTTCTACTGTTAAGCTATAAGTTATTAAAGCTATTAAAAAAGCGAACCATCCTAACAGATTGTTCCATTTTTTAAAGTTTGAAGACGTCATACAATGGGTTTGTTTAATTTAATGGCGAATTTACTAATAAAAATTAAACAAGAATGATAAAATTTTCATAACACAACTAATTAGAATAGCTTACTTTAACACCAAAAAGCACACATTTTTCTCAAAACGAAAAAAAATTAAAATTATTTTATAGTAAAATGTTTGCGCAAATAAAACTTTGTTTTAAATTTGCAACCTCTTAACGAGATTGGCCCATGGTGTAACTGGCTAACACATCGGTTTTTGGTACCGAAGAGTCTAGGTTCGAAACCTAGTGGGCCAACAAAAAAGTCTTCCTATACTGGAAGACTTTTTTATTTTTAATAGTTTTAAGTTATTATATTTTAAATGTAATTACTGGTCGTTTGGCATGATTCACAATATCTTCGCTTAAACTGCCATTAAAGAAATGAGCAATACCCTGTCGACCATGTGTGCTAATGCCTATAAGATCTGCATTGATAATATGCGAAAAATTTAAAATACCTTTTTCCACAGTTTCATCATTATAAATATTTGTAGTATAATTTTTAAAATCGGTACCAGCAATAAAATCATGTATTTTAACCTTAGCACTGGCTGTTGTTGTAAAATTAGAAACCGTGTTCACCATTAATAAGTGAATTTTAGCATCGAATGCTTCAGCTAATTTAGCTGCTTGCTTATATGTTTCTTTATTATCATTTTCAAAATCTGAAGCAAAAACAAATTCTTCAATATTAAAATCTTTGTGTTCATTTTTAATTACTAAAACGGGAGTTTCGGCGGTACGCACTATTTTTTCTGCATTAGAGCCAATAAACATTTCTTTTAAACCGCTAGCACCATGAGAACCCATGACAATTAAATCGACATCTTCGGTTTTACAGGTTTCAAGAATGCCTGTTGCAATATCATGAAAATCTACCATTTCCGTAACGGTAACATCCTTTAAGTAGTCTTTATTCATTACCTCTTCAAATTCTTTGTGAGCAAGTTTCATAAAATAAACAGCCTCAGGTAAGTCGGTTGGTGCACTGTCGCCTATACTGGATAAAGGTAAATCGAGCATGTGTAGCAAAATAAGCTCACAGTGGTGTTTTTTGCATAATTGCGCAGCTACTTTTATTGCGTTTTCGGCTTCTTTTGAAAAGTCTGTTGGAACAAGAATTTTTTTCATAGTGGTTGTTGTTTTAATAATGAAGAACTTAAATTTAACAAAAAAAAAGGACTTATAATAATCAAACATTTATTAGTTTTTACATTATAGCTTAAGCTCAATTCTTTTTTCTAAACATTACCTGAATGAAATAGAATTTTAAAACATTTTTTTACCAAAAATAAAAGTGTATTTGATTGATTATGAAAATCAATAAAAATGTGTATATTTGCACCGTTGTAAGAAAATAAAAATGTGAGCGGACGAAAAGTCCGCTCTTTTTATACTTAAAAATGTTTAATACTACAGTTAAAAACCTATTAAATGAGGCCTTAGAAGAGAGAAGCGATTTGTTTTTAATCGATTTCTCAATCTCTGGCGACCAGTCAATAAAAATAATTATTGATGGAGACAATGGTGTAACAGTAGAAGATTGCATGTTTATAAGTAGAGCAATAGAGCATAATATTGATAGAGAGGAACACGATTTTTCTCTCGAAGTAGCTTCGGCTGGAGCAGCTGCTCCACTTACACTTCCAAGACAGTTTAAAAAAAATGTTGGTAGAACATTAGAGGTTAAAACAAAAACGGAAACTATTGAGGCTGAATTAATGAATGCTTCAGAAGAAAACATTGAGCTTTCCTGGAAAGCCAGAGAGCCAAAACCAATTGGAAAAGGTAAAGTGACAGTACAAAAAAATGCAAAAATTGCATACAATGATATTGTAGAAGCAAAAGTGATGATAAAATTTTAAATCAATAGAGTAATGGAAAATATAGCGTTAATTGAATCATTTTCAGAGTTTAAAGACGATAAATTAATCGATCGTGTTACGCTAATGGCGATTTTAGAAGATGTATTTAGAAATGCACTAAAAAAGAAATTTGGTGATGACGATAATTTCGATATTATTATAAATCCAGATAAAGGCGATTTAGAAATTTGGAGAAATAGAATCGTTGTTGCAGATGGTGAAGTAGAAGAGCCTAACCAGGAAATTTCTTTAACCGAAGCCAGAAAAATTGAACCGGATTTTGAGGTTGGTGAAGACGTATCAGAAGAAGTGAAGCTTATAGATTTAGGTCGTCGTGCTATTTTAGCATTACGCCAAAATTTGATCTCAAAAATTCACGAACATGATAACACAAATATCTTCAAGCAGTTTAAAGAACTTGAAGGCGATTTATATACAGCCGAAGTGCACCATATTCGTCACAGAGCAGTAATTTTGTTAGACGATGATGGTAACGAAATTATTTTACCAAAAGACAAACAAATTCCTTCAGATTTCTTTCGTAAAGGAGATAACGTTAGAGGAATAATTGATAGTGTGGAGCTTAAAGGGAATAAGCCAGCAATTATCATGTCGCGTACATCACCTAAGTTCTTAGAAAAATTATTTGAGTCTGAAATTCCTGAAGTGTTCGATGGTTTAATTACTATTAAAAACGTAGTTAGAATTCCAGGCGAAAAAGCAAAAGTAGCTGTAGATTCTTACGACGATAGAATCGATCCGGTTGGTGCCTGTGTAGGGATGAAAGGATCTCGTATTCATGGTATTGTTCGCGAATTAGGAAATGAGAATATTGATGTAATTAACTACACTAATAACTTACAACTATACATTACCAGAGCATTAAGTCCTGCGCGTGTAACATCAATAAAAATTGATGAAGAAAATAAACGAGCAGAGGCAATACTAAAACCAGAAGAAGTAAGTAAAGCTATTGGTCGTGGTGGTCATAACATTCGTTTGGCTGGACAGCTTACAGGTTATGAGATAGATGTATTTAGAGAAGGCGCAGAGGAAGATGTTGAATTAAGAGAATTCTCTGATGAAATTGAAGGCTGGATAATTAAAGAATTTAGCAAGGCAGGTTTAGATACGGCAAAAAGTGTATTAGAACAAGATGTTGAAGATTTAGTTAAAAGAACAGATTTAGAAGAAGAAACAATATTAGATGTTATAAGAATTCTTAAGGAAGAGTTCGAAGATTAACATATATTTGAGTAAAATTAAGGAAAAGGCAATTTATGGCTGAAACGATTAGATTAAATAAAGTACTACGTGAGCTTAACATCTCTTTAGATCGTGCTGTGGAATTTTTAGATTCCAAAGGTGTCGAAATAGAGAAGCGTCCGACTACGAAAATTTCTGAAGAAACCTATAAGATTCTTTCAGATGAGTTCGAGACAGACGCTAGTAAAAAAATGAAGTCTCAAGCGGTTAGTGAAGCTAAGCAAAAAGAAAAGGAAGACTTACGTCTTAAGCGTGAGCAAGAATTAGAAGCTAAGCAAAAAGAGGAAGAAGCTAAAGCCAAAGCCAAAGAAGAAGAAGTTGTAAAAGCAACAAAAGCACTTTCTGGCCCTAAAAAAGTTGGAAAAATAGATTTAGATTCTAAAAGTAAGCCTGCAAAAAAGGAAAAGAAAGAGGTCGAAGAAGTTAAAACTGAAACTCCTAAAAAAGAAGTTAAAGTTGAAGCTAAAAAAGAAGACACAGAAAAGAAGCCGGTAAAAAAAGAGTCAGATAAAAAGGAAGAAGCTACAAAGGAAAAAACACCAAAAGCAAAACCAGAAACGGCTAAAAAGGAAGAGGTTGAAACCGAGGAGGCAAACGAGCCAGAAACTGTAGAAACACAATACCAAAAGCTTTCTGGACCTAAAATTGCAGGTGAAAAAATAGACTTATCTCAATTTAAAAAGCCTAAAAAGAAGAAGGAAGATTCTAAAAAGACTGACGATAAAAACAAGAAAAAACGTCGCCGTATTTCTAAACCTGGAGATAATAAACCAGGATCTGGAGGTAATAACAGAGGAGGAAACGATAGGTTTAATAAAGGAAAAAAAGGCGGACGACGTAACATTGTTAAAGAAGAGCCTAGTGAAGAAGATGTAAAGAAACAAGTAAGAGAAACGCTTGAGAAATTACAAGGGAAATCCAGTAAAGGAAAAGGCGCTAAATACAGAAGAGATAAAAGAGATCAACACAGAGAGCAAACTGAAATAGATCAACAAATTGAAGCAGCAGAAAGCAAAATACTTAAAGTTACAGAATTTGTAACTGCAAGTGAAGTAGCTACAATGATGGATGTTAGTGTAACTCAAATTATCTCTGCATGTATGTCTCTTGGTATGATGGTTACAATGAACCAACGCTTAGACGCAGAAACACTATCTATTGTGGCAGAAGAGTTTGGTTATAAAGTAGAATTTGTAACTGCAGACATTAAAGAATCCATAGTTGAGGTAGAAGATAAACCAGAAGATTTAGTAGATCGTGCGCCTATAGTAACCGTAATGGGTCACGTAGATCATGGTAAAACATCTCTTTTAGATTACATCCGAAAAGAAAACGTAATTGCAGGAGAATCTGGTGGAATTACACAACACATTGGTGCTTATGGTGTACAGCTGGAAAACGGACAGAAAATAGCGTTTTTAGATACGCCAGGTCACGAGGCCTTTACTGCCATGCGTGCACGTGGTGCTCAGGTTACCGATATAGCGATTATTGTTGCAGCAGCAGATGATGATATCATGCCGCAGACCAAAGAAGCTATTTCTCACGCACAAGCAGCTGGCGTACCAATAGTATTTGCTATTAACAAAATTGATAAACCAGATGCCAATCCAGAAAAAATTAAAGAAGGATTAGCAAATATGAACCTTCTTGTTGAAGATTGGGGCGGGAAAATCCAGTCGCATGACATCTCAGCAAAAGTAGGAACTGGTGTAAAAGAATTATTAGAAAAAGTATTACTTGAAGCCGAGTTATTAGAGCTTAAAGCAAACCCAGATAAGCCAGCAGTTGGTACCGTTGTAGAAGCGTTTCTTGATAAAGGTCGTGGATATGTATCAACAATATTAGTACAAGCTGGAACTTTAAAAATTGGTGATTATGTTTTAGCTGGTAAAAACAGTGGAAAAATAAAAGCCATGCATGATGAACGCGGAAACGATATTATAGAAGCCGGTCCATCAACGCCAGTGTCTGTTTTAGGATTAGACGGAGCGCCTCAAGCAGGTGATAAGTTTAATGTCTTTGCAGATGAACGTGAAGCTAAACAAATTGCAACCAAACGTGCACAGTTACAACGCGAGCAATCGGTTAGAACACAGCGTCACATTACGTTAGATGAGATTGGTCGTCGTATTGCATTAGGTGATTTCCAAGAACTTAATATTATTCTTAAAGGAGATGTAGATGGTTCTGTAGAAGCCTTAACCGATTCGTTCCAGAAATTATCTACTGAAGAAATCCATGTAAATATTATTCATAAAGGTGTTGGAGCCATTACAGAAAGTGATGTGTTATTAGCAACAGCGTCCGATGCTATTATTATAGGATTTAACGTACGTCCAGTTGGAAATGCAAGACAAGTTGCAGATACCGAAGAAATCGATATTAGAACATATTCGATTATCTACGATGCTATTAATGATCTTAAAGATGCAATGGAAGGGATGTTATCTCCAGAGCTTAAGGAAGAAATAACTGGTACCGCAGAAATTAGAGAAATCTTCAAGGTTACTAAAATTGGAAGTATCGCTGGTTGTATGGTGATGAATGGAAAAATTTACCGAAACTCTCAAATACGTTTAATACGTGATGGAGTTGTAGTGTATACAGGTGAATTAGCATCTTTAAAACGATTTAAAGACGATGTTAAAGAAGTTGGTAAAGGCTACGATTGTGGTATGCAAATTAAAAACTACAATGACATTAAAGAAGGCGATGTAATTGAAGCATTCCATGAAGTAGAAGTAAAAAAGAAATTGAAATAAATTTCTAATAATTATAATAAAAAAAATGCGATTCGTTAAGAATCGCATTTTTTTTATTTCAATAGCTAAACGCTAATTAATCTTTCTTTTTGGGTTTAAAAATAAACGCACTTGGAAATTTCTTTTTTATTTTCATTAAAGCACGATCGGCTTCTAATCTTGATCTAAAACTACCAACCCAAATCTTGTAGTTTGGTGTTTCATAAACCAGTTTAGAACGCCATGAATTAAACGAGCTGTCAAAACTATTTTCGGTGCTTTCAGCAGTTGTTCTTGAACCGGAATAAATTTGAATTTTATAGCGATCACTATCTTCATCTTCATTATTTATTTCTTTTTTTAACTCTAATAAAGCAGGAATTTCAGCATTTTGATTCACCGTTACAGAGCCTTGTTGCGCAAAAAAAGTGCTGGTTGTAAATGCTAAGGCAACAGATAAACAAAGGGTTTTTAGTGATTTACGATTCATTGTTCAAAATTTATTTAATGCAAATGTAAAAGTATTAAACGAAAGAAAGTGACTTTTTCTTATTTAGAATTTCTCTAAATTAGTAATTAAGACTTCTTTAAGATTTATAAAATGGACTTTAAGTATTACTTTTGCCTAAGTTTTTTATAACTATATTTTAAGTGTATAGATGAAAAAATCGTACCAAAGTTTAGAAGTAAATTTAATCAACAATATGAAACAGGTGATTCACCGCAAATTAGGCGCTAATATTCTTCATTTAAGCTTAATTTTTTTACTAGCGTTTTCTACTTCCCTTTCAGCTCAAGATGGCGATGCTGCTGCAGGTAAAGCATTGTTTAATGCAAATTGTGCGTCTTGTCATAAATTAGACAAGAAAATGACTGGTCCAGCATTACGTAACGTAGAGGAGCGTTTAGCCGAAGATGAAGGGCTTGACAGAGAATGGTTATATGCATGGATTAAAAATAGTGCAGGCATGATTAAAGCTGGAGATGCCTATGCTAACAAAATTTATAACGAGTACAACGGTACAGCAATGACTGCGTTCCCGCAGTTGTCTAACGGAGACATTGATAATATTTTAGCTTACACGGCAGCTGAGCCTCCTGTAGATCCTTGTATTGCTAATCCAAAACCAGGCTGTCCAAATTATAATGATGGGTCTGGCTCTTCTGGCGGAGGTTCCTCATCAAATGGTTTAATATTAGGTGCTTTAGCGCTGTTATTTGCGTTATTGGCAGGAGCTTTATTTTTAGTAAACAAAACATTACGTCGTTTTGCAGATGAAAAAGGTGTGGAATTAGCACATAAACCAAAAGGAAAACCACTTTGGAAAGCGTTTGTTGAAAACCAATTTTTAGTATTAGTTACTGCAATCTTCTTTTTATTAGCCGCTGGATATTTTGTCTATGGTTATTTTATGCAGGTGGGTGTTAATCAAGGTTACGAGCCAGTACAGGAAATTCATTACTCGCATAGAATTCACGCAGGTGATAACGGTATCGATTGTAAGTACTGTCACTCATCGGCAAGAGTAAGTAAAACTTCTGGTATTCCTTCGTTAAATGTATGTATGAATTGTCATAAATCAATTTCAGAAGTTGCTGAAACTACAGCAACCGAAGATTACAGCAAAGCATTCTACGATGGAGAAATTAAGAAATTATACAAAGCTGTTGGTTGGGATGATGCAGAACAAAAATACACAGGAGTAACTAAGCCAGTAAAATGGACGAGAATTCACAACTTGCCAGACTTTGCTTACTTTAACCACTCTCAACACGTTTCTGTTGCAGAAATAGAATGCCAAACATGTCATGGTCCTGTAGAGGAAATGGAAGTCATGTATCAATTCGCTCCATTAACAATGGGTTGGTGTATAAACTGCCACAGAGAAACAAATGTAAAAGTTCAAGATAACGAATACTATACTAAAATTCACGAACAACTATCAAAGAAATATGGTGTTGAGCAATTAACAGCAGCACAGATGGGTGGATTAGAATGTGGTAAATGTCATTACTAAAAGTGCGCTTTTAGTAATTTCCGTGAAAATGGGAATACAAATAAAATAAATTGTCACACTGAGCTTGTCGAAGTGTAAAAAATAAATTAAGAAGTAATTCAATTATATAATATGTCATCAAACAAGAAATACTGGAAAAGTGTTGAGGAGCTAAAAGAGAGCTCTATTGTTGAGACGCTAAAACAAAACGAATTTGTAAATGAAATTCCTACCGATGAGTTTCTTGGAAACAAGGAAACATTAGAGGGATCATCTACTACGCGTCGTGATTTCTTAAAATATGTTGGTTTTAGTACAGCAGCGGCTTCTTTGGCAGCTTGCGAAGGACCAGTAATTAAGTCTATTCCTTATGTAGTACAACCAGAATCTATTATTCCTGGTGTTGCAAACTACTACGCAACAACAATTGCAGATGGTTTTGACTTTGCTAGTGTTTTAGTAAAAACTCGAGAAGGTCGTCCAATTAAAATTGAGAATAATAATCTTGCTGCTACAGATGGTGGCGCAAATGCAAGGGTTAATGCTTCGGTTTTAGGATTATATGATAGTTTAAGAGTAAAAAATCCAATGAAAGGCGATGCAGCTATTTCATGGTCAACTTTTACTTCTGAAACAACACAGCAATTAAACGCATTAAAAAACAGTGGAAAGCAAATTGTGTTATTAACACAAACATATGCCAGTCCATCGACTTCGAAATTAATTTCAGAATTCAAAACGAAATTTGGTAATGTAAACCATGTGGTTTATGATGCTGTTTCAGAGTCTGCTGCTTTAGATGCATTTCAAACAAAATATAACGAAAGAGGTTTAGCCGATTACGATTTTTCTCTCGCAGCAACCATTGTTGCTTTTGGAGCAGATTTCTTAGGCGATTGGCAAGGTGGCGGGTTTGACTCTGGATATTCGCAAGGACGTATTCCAACAAACGGAAAAATGTCTCGTCATATTCAATTCGAATCGAATATGTCTTTGGCAGGAGCCAATGCAGATAAGCGTGTGCCTCTAGCACCAAGTCAGCAAAAATTAGCCTTAGCCAAATTACACAGCTTAATTGTAGGAGGTAGTTTTTCTGGAAGTTTGCCAGCTAATTTTGAAAAAGAAATACAAAACGCGGCTTCAGAATTAAAAAAAGCAGGAAGTGCAGGTGTTGTTGTTACAGGTCTTCAAGACGTGAACGCACAAATGGTTGTTTTAGAGATTAACGAAGCTTTAAATAGTAAAGCGTTTAATCCTAAAAAGCCAATTAAAACAAGACAAGGAAATGATAAAGCAGTCATGACTTTAGTTGCAGATATGAAAGCAGGTAAAGTAGGTGCTGTTATTATGAGTGGTGTTAATCCATTATATACATTACCAAATGCTTCAGAATTTGCTGAAGGATTAAAAAATATCGATTTATCTATCGCTTTCTCAATGAAAGCAGATGAGACAGCTATTGCAACACAATATATTGCAGCAGCACCTCATTACTTAGAAAGTTGGGGAGATGTAGAATTAAAGAAAGGACATTTTGGTTTAATTCAGCCAACTATTCGTCCGCTATTCGATACAAAACAATTTCAAGATGCTTTATTGCTTTGGAATGGTAGTAACGAGAAATATAGCGATTACATTAAAAATGTTTGGAACACATCAATATTAGGAGGTGCATCATTTAACCAAGCATTACACGATGGGTCATTTATGTCTAAATCTTCAGTCGATGTAGTTGAGCAAACTACAGAAGTTACAGAGGAAGACGTGGCAACACCTTCTGGAAATGCGGCAAGAGCTTTAGCAGCTGGAGCGGCATCTAAAGGAATGGAGCTTACATTGTACACTAAAATAGGAATGGGTGATGGACAACAGGCTAACAACCCATGGTTACAGGAATTTCCAGACCCAATTACAAGAACGTCTTGGGATAATTATTTAACAATTTCTGCAGCAGATGCCAAAACCTTAGAGTTTGTAAATACACATGATGCTACAGGTGGATTAAATGGTAGTTACGCAGAAGTTACAGTAAATGGAAACAAATTAACTGTTCCGGTAATTATTCAGCCAGGTCAGGCAAAAGGTTCTGTTGGTTTAGCATTTGGTTATGGAAGAAATGCAGGCTTAAAAGAAGAAATGCAAACAGGTGTTAACGCTTATACGTTATACCAAGGATTTAATAACATACAAGATGTAACGGTAAAAAAAGCAGCTGGTATTCACGAGTTTGCTTGTGTACAGTTGCAAAACACTTTAATGGGTCGTGGAGACATTATTAAAGAAACAACTTTAGAAGTATTTAATACAAAAGATAAGAAATACTGGAATGCAGTTCCTCAGGTATCTAAGGATCATGAAATGATTGATGTAACATCTCCAGAAGCCGATTTATGGGATGAATTTGATCGTTCTATTGGGCATCATTTTAATTTATCTATAGATTTAAATGCTTGTACAGGTTGTGGAGCTTGTGTTATTGCATGTCATGCAGAAAACAATGTGCCTGTTGTTGGTAAAGAAGAAATACGTCGTAGTCGCGATATGCACTGGTTACGTATTGACAGATATTATTCATCTGAAGATACTTTTGAGGCAGATGATTCTAAAAAAGAAGGATTCTCGGGATTATTTGGAGACAATGGTTCTTTAGGAGGGTTTGGCGAAATGGAAGAACCTGCGGATAATCCGCAAGTAGCATTCCAGCCAGTAATGTGCCAGCACTGTAATCATGCTCCTTGTGAGACTGTTTGTCCAGTAGCAGCAACATCTCATGGTCGTCAAGGTCAAAACCATATGGCTTATAACCGTTGTGTAGGTACAAGATACTGTGCAAACAACTGTCCATATAAAGTACGTCGTTTTAACTGGTTCTTATATAATGGTAACGATGAGTTCGATTACTATATGAATGATGACCTAGGTAGAATGGTAATTAATCCAGACGTAACAGTGCGTTCACGTGGTGTCATGGAAAAATGTTCTATGTGTATTCAAAAAACACAAAAAACTATTCTTGATGCGAAGCGAGATGGACGTATTATTAAAGATGGTGAATTCCAAACCGCTTGTTCTTCTGCTTGTAGCAATGGAGCAATGATTTTTGGAGATATTAACGATAAAGACAGTAAAGTTGCAAAACTTTTAAAAGACGATCGTATGTATCATTTATTAGAAAGTGTGGGTACTAAACCAAACGTTCAGTATCATACTAAAGTGAGAAACACGAAAGCATAAAAAGAATTAATTAACGAACAATTATAAAAGGATTATGGCGTCTCATTACGAAGCACCTATTAGAAGACCTTTAGTTACAGGAGAAAAATCGTATCACGATGTAACCGTAGATATCGCTGCACCTGTAGAAGGAAAAGCCAACAAACAATGGTGGATTGTATTTTCAATCGCATTGGTTGCTTTTCTTTGGGGAATTGGTTGTATTATTTATACAATATCTACTGGTATTGGAACTTGGGGATTGAACAAGACCGTTGGTTGGGCTTGGGATATTACTAA
This sequence comes from Lacinutrix chionoecetis, assembly GCF_053604665.1. Lineage (NCBI taxonomy): Bacteria > Pseudomonadati > Bacteroidota > Flavobacteriia > Flavobacteriales > Flavobacteriaceae > Lacinutrix > Lacinutrix chionoecetis. The sequence continues at coordinate 72,509 of NZ_JBSHNQ010000080.1, read as the reverse complement.
TTTCGTTTGGTGGGTTGGTATTGGTCACGCAGGAACACTAATCTCTGCCGTACTTTTACTTTTCCGTCAGAAATGGAGAATGGCAATTAACCGCTCGGCAGAGGCAATGACAATTTTCTCTGTAGTCCAAGCAGGTTTGTTTCCAATTATTCACATGGGTCGTCCATGGTTAGCCTATTGGGTATTACCAATCCCGAACCAGTTTGGTTCCTTATGGGTAAACTTTAACTCTCCTTTACTTTGGGATGTATTCGCGATTTCAACCTATTTATCAGTATCATTAGTATTCTGGTGGACAGGTCTATTACCAGATTTCGCTATGATTCGTGACCGTGCAGTTAAGCCTTTCCAAAAGAAAATATACAGCTTATTAAGTTTCGGTTGGACTGGTAGAGCTAAAGATTGGCAACGTTTTGAAGAAGTATCATTGGTACTTGCAGGTTTAGCAACACCATTAGTACTTTCTGTACATACCATTGTATCTTTCGATTTCGCAACATCAGTAATTCCTGGATGGCACACCACTATTTTCCCGCCTTACTTTGTTGCTGGAGCGATTTTCTCAGGATTCGCTATGGTAAACACACTCCTTATAATTATGAGGAAAGTATGCAACCTTGAAGATTATATTACAGTACAACATATCGAGCTAATGAACATTGTAATTATGATTACAGGTTCTATTGTTGGTGTGGCTTACATTACAGAGTTATTTGTTGCCTGGTATTCTGGAGTAGAGTACGAGCAATATGCTTTTTTAAACAGAGCAACAGGTCCTTATTGGTGGGCGTATTGGGCCATGATGTCTTGTAACGTGTTTTCACCTCAATTCATGTGGTTTAAAAAACTACGTACAAGTATTATGTTCTCATTTGCTATATCAATTGTAGTAAACATAGGAATGTGGTTCGAGCGTTTTGTAATTATTGTTACATCATTACACAGAGATTATTTACCATCATCATGGACAATGTTCTCTCCTACTTTTGTAGATATTGGAATTTTTATTGGAACCATAGGCTTTTTCTTTGTGTTATTCTTATTATACTCTAGAACTTTCCCAGTAATTGCACAGGCAGAGGTGAAGACGATTTTAAAATCTTCTGGAGAACGTTATAAAAATATTAGAGAAAGAGGAGATAGTTTAATGGGTACAGGATCAGATGAAAGAACCTCTGAATACAAGTTGCCTCAAGAAACAACTTTAACACCAACATTTGCTAAAGAGGATACCAAGGTAAGTAATTTACTTGAAGGTGTTGGCGCTTTCGATCCGGCAACACAAACTGCCGATGATTTAAAGGTAATAAATGGTATTGGTCCAAAAATGGAACAAACTTTAAATAGTATAGGCATCTTTACTTATGCGCAAGTAAGTAAGATGACAAATAGAGAATATACGTTGTTAGATGAAATTACAGGTTCTTTCCCGGGAAGGGCAGAGCGTGATGATTGGTCTGGACAAGCTAAAAAATTAATAAACTAAAAGTAGCATATGGAAACTTCAAAAGTAATTCACGCTATTTATAACGATGACGATGTGTTAATGGCTGCCGTGAAAAAGGTAAAAGCTGAAAGACATCACATTGAAGAAATATATACGCCATTTCCAGTTCATGGACTAGATAAGGCTATGGGATTAGCGCCAACAAGAATAGCAATCGCATCATTTATGTATGGTTGTGTAGGTCTGGCAGTTGCGATTGTAATGATGAATTTTATTATGATTGAAGACTGGCCACAAAATATTGGTGGTAAACCAAGCTTTAGTTATTTAGAGAACATGCCGGCTTTTGTGCCTATTATGTTTGAGTTAACGGTATTTTTTGCAGCGCACTTAATGGTAATTACATTTTATTTACGTAGTAGAATGTGGCCTTTTAAAAAAGCTGAAAATCCCGATTTAAGAACAACAGACGACCATTTTTTAATGGAAATTCCAGTTCATGGTAACGAAAAAGAGTTACACGATTTATTATCACAAACTGGTGCAGTGGAGATAAACGTAATAAATAATACGCATTAATTATAAAAGATGAAAAGCAGTATTAAATTAACAGTATTAGTATTAGTGCTACTATCTATAGCATCTTGTAAAAAAGACTCAAGACCTAATTATGAGTACATGCCAAACATGTACGAGTCTGTAGGATACGAAACTTATCAAGAGGCAAGTATTATGGTAGACGGTAAGGAAATACTTAAAAACGAGATGGAGGCACAATTACCTGCTGAAGGGACAATTGCAAGAGGATATTCACTTTTTGATATTGAAAATACTAACGAAGGCTATTTATTGGCAAAGGATACTTTAAAAAATAAATTAGACGCTAAGCAGGTAGATTATGATAAAGGCGGACCGCTTTATGCCATTTACTGTGCAATATGTCATGGTAATAAAGGAGACGGACAAGGTACGTTAGTAAAGAGAGAAAAAATTCTTGGTATCCCAAGTTACGATGATGCTGGAAGAGCCATTACAGAAGGTTCAGTTTATCATACTATATACTATGGTAAAAACACAATGGGTTCTTACGCTAATCAACTTAATGAGGAAGAGCGTTGGCAAGTTGTTGCTTATGTAATGAAATTGAAAGCAGATTTAGAAAAATAAGATTTAGTTAAAGAATATATAATGGAATACAAAATTTCAAATAGACTAAGATTAACTGCAATCATTTTAATGATCGTTGGAGCATTAGGTGTTGGCTATGGTTTTTTAACTTCTCATGTCACGTTTGACGAAGTTGAAACGATGTTAGCAAACGAGTCTCACCATGGAGGTGGACATGGCGATGCTGCAGAGCACGGAGAAGTAGCTAATCATACGGAAGCAACAAGTCATGATGAAAATCATGATACGACCACTACACATGATGGAAGTCATGATATGGTAGATGAGCATACCAAACATGTAAATCATGTTATGCACGCCATGCACAACAGACCATGGTCTGCATTCTATATAGCTGCATTCTTTTTCATGATGATTTCTTTAGGTGTTTTAGCATTCTATGCTATTCAATATGCATCGCAAGCGGGATGGTCTCCTCTATTACTTAGAGTAATGGAAGGTATTACGGCATATTTATTACCAGGCGCTTTAATCGTTTTATTAATAGCTGCGTTATCTCACTTTATTGGCCATAACAATATTTTTATATGGATGGATCCAGAAGTGGTAGCCCACGATAAATTAATACAAGGTAAATCTGGATGGTTAAACATTTGGGGCTTCATCATTAGAGGATTAATTTTTATTGGTGGTTGGTCATTATATAGACATTTTTCAAGAAAATTCTCAATTGCACAGGATTTAGCAGATGATAACAGAAACTTCATAAAGAACTTTCGTATTTCAGCAGCATTTTTAGTGTTCTTTATTTATACAGAATCTATGATGTCTTGGGACTGGATTATGAGTGTAGATCCACACTGGTTCTCAACATTATTTGGTTGGTACGTATTTGCGGGAATGATGGTTTGTGGTATTACAACAATCGCTTTAATTACCATTTATTTAAAAGGAAAAGGTTTACTGCCAAAGGTTAATGATAGCCACATACACGATTTAGCGAAATTTATGTTTGGATTTAGTATTTTCTGGACGTATTTATGGTTCTCTCAATTTATGTTAATCTGGTATTCAAATATTCCTGAAGAGGTAACCTATTTTATAACACGTATCGAAGATTATAAATTACCATTCTTTGGTATGTTAGCATTGAATTTTATATTCCCATTGTTATTGTTAATGAACAGCGATTACAAACGTATTCCTTGGTTTGTGGTAATGACAGGTATTGTAATATTAGGAGGTCATTATATTGATGTTTTCAATATGATTATGCCAGCAACAGTAGGTGACCAATGGTATATTGGTATCCCAGAAATTTGTTCAATGTTATTCTTTGCAGGATTATTTATCTTCATAGTGTTTACAGCGCTTACCAAAGCACCATTAACACCAATAAGAAATCCATTTGTTAAAGAGAGTGAACATTTTCATTATTAATAAAATAATTCAATAAAGAAGAACGACAACAATGACGGCTTTATTATCAATTTTAGTTTTAGTATTTATTTTCGTTGCTATCTGGCAAATGGTCAAGATATTCGATTTAACCCAAGGCAAAACTGCTGGAGGAAGTAATCAAGTTGCAGACGACAAAGACAATAGAATTAACGGTTATTTAATGTTAGGTTTTTTAATCTTCATTTATGTAATCACTATTATTTGTTTTGTAAAGTGGGGAGATTTACCATTAATGTCTAACTCAGCTTCAGAACATGGACCAGGAATAGATAGTTTAATGATTATCTCTATGATCATTATATTCTTCGTACAAACGGTAACTCAGTTTTTACTACATTATTTTGCTTACAAATACAAAGGCGAAAAAGGGAAAAAGGCACTATTTTATGCCGATAATAATAAGTTAGAAGCGATTTGGACTATTATTCCAGTAATTGTATTAGCGGTATTAATTATACAAGGTTTATTTACCTGGACTACAATTATGAATGTAGACACTGAAAACGATCCTTTAGTAGTAGAATTATATGCGCAACAATTTAACTGGAAAGCTCGTTATGCCGGAGAAGATAATACTTTAGGGAAGGCTAACGTGAGATTAATAGACATTGATCGTGCAAATATATTAGGTGTTGATGAGTCAGATCCTAACGCACAAGACGATGTTATTACTACAGAATTACACTTACCAGTGGGGCGTCCAGTATTATTTAAAATGCGATCGCAAGACGTATTGCACTCAGCTTATATGCCACACTTTAGAGCACAAATGAACTGTGTTCCTGGTATGATTACTCAATTTGGCTTTACACCAACAGTGACCACTGTAGAGATGCGTGAAACGCCAGAAATGATAGATAAAGTTGCAAACATCAACAAAATAAGAATTGAAAAAAGTAAAGCTTTAGTAGCCAAAGGCGAAGAAGGATTAGAGCGTTACGATTTCGATTATTTATTACTATGTAACAAGATTTGTGGTAAGTCTCACTACAATATGCAAATGAAAATAATTGTGGAAACGCAAGAAGAATATGATGCTTGGATGAAAACACAAAAAGCGTTTAAAGATTCTCTAATTGAAGATGAAGCAGTAATGGACCAAATACCTTCAGCTGAGGATGAATCTATTAAAAGTGAAAACGAATTAGCTAAAGAAGAGGTTGTACCAGCTAATGATACAACTTTAGATGAAGATGTTATACCAAACGAGTAGTTTACAGTTAGCATTTTTCATTACAAGAAATAATTAAAAAGATTTAAAAAGATATACAGATTATGTCAGCACACGCAGATACTCACGACGCTCACGACGATCACCATCATAAAGAAACATTCGTAACTAAATATGTATTTAGTCAGGATCACAAAATGATTGCTAAGCAGTACTTAATAACAGGTACTATAATGGGAGTTATTGGTGTTATAATGTCTTTAATGATGCGTATGCAAATTGCATGGCCAGAAGAGCCAAATGTAATCTTTCAAGCACTATTAGGAAAATGGGCACCTGAAGGTGTTATGGATGCAGATATTTATTTAGCATTAGTAACCATTCATGGTACTATTATGGTATTCTTTGTACTAACCGCTGGATTAAGTGGTACGTTTAGTAACTTACTCATTCCGTTGCAAATTGGTGCACGAGATATGGCATCTGGATTCTTGAATATGATATCGTACTGGTTATTCTTTATCTCTAGTGTTATCATGGTATTGTCATTTTTTGTTGAAGCAGGACCAGCAGCAGCAGGTTGGACAATCTATCCACCGTTAAGTGCCTTACCAATGGCTCAAGGAGGTTCGGGAGCAGGTATGACTATGTGGTTAGTTTCTATGGCAATATTTATTGCATCGTCACTATTAGGATCTTTAAATTACGTAGTTACAGTTATTAATTTGCGGACTAAAGGCATGTCTATGACAAGACTACCTTTAACAATATGGGCGTTTTTTGTAACAGCGATTATAGGTATAATTTCCTTTCCTGTGTTATTATCTGCAGCATTATTATTAATAATGGATAGAAGCTTTGGGACCTCGTTCTTCTTATCAGATATATTTATACAAGGTGAAGTACTACATTATCAAGGAGGTTCTCCAGTATTATTCGAACACCTGTTTTGGTTCTTAGGTCATCCAGAAGTTTATATTGTATTATTGCCAGCATTAGGGATTACATCTGAAATTATAGCAACCAATTCCCGTAAACCAATTTTTGGTTATCGCGCCATGATTGCCTCTATTTTAGCCATTGCCTTTCTATCGACAATTGTTTGGGGACACCATATGTTTATTTCAGGTATGAACCCTTTCTTAGGATCTGTATTTACATTTACAACATTATTAATTGCGATACCTTCAGCGGTAAAAGCATTTAACTATATCACGACACTCTGGAAAGGAAACCTCCAAATGAATCCGGCCATGTTATTTTCAATAGGATTGGTTTCAACATTTATAACGGGTGGTTTAACAGGAATTATTCTTGGAGATAGTGCATTAGATATTAATGTCCATGATACCTACTTCGTAGTCGCTCACTTCCACTTAGTAATGGGTATTTCGGCACTATATGGTATGTTTGCCGGTATTTATCATTGGTTCCCAAAAATGTTTGGGCGCATGCTAAATAAAAATTTAGGATATGTACACTTTTGGGTAACTGCAGTATGTGCTTATGGTGTGTTTTTCCCAATGCACTTTATAGGTATGGCAGGTTTACCAAGACGTTATTATACAAATAGTAACTTTCCATTATTCGACGATTTACAAGATGTAAATGTAGTAATAACCATTTTCGCATTAGTAGGAGGTGTTTTTCAACTTGTATTCTTATACAACTTCTTCAACAGTATTTTCTTTGGTAAAAAAGCAATGCAAAACCCATGGAAGTCTAATACTATGGAATGGACGACACCAGTAGAACATATACACGGTAACTGGCCAGGAGAAATCCCTCACGTACATCGTTGGGCATACGATTATAGCAAACCAGGTCATGAGGAAGATTGGGTGTCGCAAATTGTACCACTTAAAGACGGTGAGGAAGAACTACAACACTAACCTTCATTTAAAAGAGAAATCTCATAAAAGGGTTTTAAAATAGAAACCTCTTAATCAAGATTTAAAAACAATAGTAAAGCCTTTTAGTTAATAATAGAACTAAAAGGCTTTTTCTTTATATTTGTTTTACTTAACTATTAGTCATTCCTGATGAAACACGAATGTCCTGTTAAAATTAAAAAGATTCCCATTGTTATGGGAAATACTATGAACGAAAACCTGAATCCATCCAGCGAAAATTTTTCACCTGAAGAATTCGATATTGAAAAAACATTAAGGCCTTTATCTTTTCAAGATTTTGCAGGTCAAGATCAAGTATTAGAAAATTTAAAAATATTTGTACAAGCAGCGAACCAGCGAGACGAAGCTTTAGATCATACTTTATTTCATGGACCTCCAGGTTTAGGAAAAACCACTTTAGCAAATATTTTGGCTAACGAGTTAAATGTAGGTATTAAAGTAACCTCAGGTCCGGTTTTAGATAAACCAGGAGATTTGGCAGGTTTATTAACAAATTTGGAGGATAGAGACGTATTGTTTATAGACGAGATTCATCGTTTAAGTCCCATAGTTGAAGAATATTTATATTCTGCAATGGAAGACTATAAAATTGATATCATGATAGAATCTGGACCTAATGCCAGAACAGTCCAAATAAATTTAAATCCATTTACACTTGTAGGAGCAACAACACGTTCGGGACTACTAACGGCACCCATGCGTGCTCGTTTTGGAATACAAAGTAGGTTGCAGTATTATTCTACCGAGTTGCTGAGTACTATAATAGAGCGTAGTGCACAAATTTTAAATGTTCCTATTACCATGGAAGCCGCCATAGAAATTGCTGGTAGAAGCAGAGGTACACCAAGAATAGCAAATGCATTATTAAGACGTGTACGCGATTTTGCGCAGATAAAAAGTAATGGAAGTATTGAAATAAAAATAGCAAAATTTAGTCTTGAAGCGCTAAACGTCGATGCTTATGGACTGGATGAGATGGACAACAAAATCCTTTCAACTATTATAGATAAATTTAAAGGCGGACCTGTAGGTGTCTCAACAATTGCAACAGCAGTTAGTGAAAGCTCCGAAACCATTGAAGAAGTTTACGAACCGTTTTTAATACAGCAAGGCTTTATTATGAGAACGCCACGCGGTCGCGAAGTCACAGAATTAGCTTATAAACATTTAGGAAAAATTAAAGGTCCAACGCAAGGAGGTTTGTTTTAATACTTGCGTTATTCTGTATTTATTTCAGAGTCAGTTTAACTATGATAAATAATAAAGCGAAACATTCTCAACTTATTAAAGCCGAAGCAAAACGCCTCGGTTTTTTATCTTGTGGCATTAGCAAAGCAGAATTTTTAGAGGTTGAAGCACCACGTTTAGAAAACTGGCTAAACAAAAATATGCATGGCGAAATGAGTTATATGGAAAACCATTTCGATAAACGCTTAGATCCAACAAAATTAGTAGAAGACTCAAAAAGCGTCATTTCGTTATTACTTAATTATTTTCCTTCAGAAACACAAAAAGACGCAGATGTACCAAAGCTGTCTAAATATGCTTATGGGAACGATTACCATCATGTAATAAAATCAAAATTAAAGGAACTAACGCATTTTATTCAAGAAGAAATAGGAGAAGTAAGCGGAAGAGCCTTTGTAGATTCCGCTCCAGTTTTAGACAAAGCTTGGGCTGCAAAATCAGGATTAGGTTGGGTAGGTAAACACAGTAATTTGTTGACCCAACAAGTTGGTTCTTTTTATTTTATTGCAGAGCTTATTATTGATTTAGATTTAGAATACGATTATGCTACAACAGACCATTGTGGAACTTGTACAGCATGTATAGATGCGTGTCCAACACAAGCCATTGTAGACCCATATGTTGTAGATGGTAGTAAATGTATTAGTTATTTCACCATTGAACTAAAAGACCAATTACCAACAAGTATGAAAGGCAAGTTTGATAATTGGATGTTTGGTTGTGATGTCTGTCAAGACGTGTGTCCTTGGAATAAGTTTTCTAAACCACACAACGAGCCATTATTTAATCCACATCCAGAGTTATTAGAAATGACAAAAAAAGATTGGGAAGAGATTACTGAAGATGTGTTTAAAAAAGTGTTTCAAAAATCTGCTGTAAAGCGAACTAAGTTTTCTGGATTACAGCGAAATATTAGTTTTTTAAAACCAAATTAGTAGATTCTCGTTTAATAAGTTTAGTATTAAGCCCTATTATTTTTGGAATGATAGGCTCATCTTTTTTAACTTTTTTAATTTCTTTATATAATTGTTTAAAAGCTGTTTTACCCATTAAATAACCTGGTTGGTCAATGGTACTTAAAGTGGGAGAGATTACAGAAGACATAAACCAATTACTAAAGCCAACAATAGAAATATCTTCTGGAATTTTAACTCCTAATTTATTAAATTCAGAAATAGCTCCAATTGCAACTAAATCTGTATTAATAAAAATGCCATCAACATCATCATGATCTTCTAATAATTGTTTAGCGGTATTTTTACCATCTTCAAAACTAGTGTCTCCACAGTCACATATATAGACTAAAGAAGGGTCGTAAGGCAAGTTGTTATCCAATAAGGCTTTCTTGTAACCAAGAAACCTGTCTATTGAGTTTTGTGGTAAAAGCGGTCCTCTAAAATGAGCAATTCTTTTACAACCAATATCAATCAAGTGTTGCGTAGCTGCATAAGCAGCTTTCCTGTCGTCAATTATAACTTTAGAGCATTTAACAATTTTAGCTATTTTATCAAACATCACGATTGGTTTGTCTTGATCAATTACTTCATTAATATGATCAAATTTAGCAGTTCCATTGGCTAATGAAATTAAAATACCATCTACACGTTGACTTAAAAGTAAATCAATCTGCTTTTTTTCTAATTCATAAGATTCGTTAGATTGTAGTATAATAACTAAAAAACCTTTTTTTTCTGCTTGTTCAACAATTCCTTTAATAACACTCGAAAAAAAATGATGTACAATTTCAGGAATTATTAATCCTATAGTTTTAGATTCACTATTTCTTAAATTAACAGCAAAAGAATTGGGTTTATAGTTAAGTGTTTTTGCTAATTCTTTTACTAATCCTTTGGTTTTCTTGCTTATATCTGGATAATCTTTTAATGCTTTAGAAACTGTAGTTACAGAAATATTAAGTTGTTCTGCAATTTGTTTAAGAGTAACTGGTTTCATCTAATTCTATTTTTAGAATAAATATAGGTAAAAAAAGTAAAACTAAATAGTTTCGGTAAAAACGAAATGTTTAGTTTTAATAATTTATAGGAATACTTCATTAATTACTTAAAGTAATAATCATTTTTTAAATTATTAGCCATATTAAATAAAGGTAAATTATTAGATAAGTACAATTTCTTGTAAATCGAAAACGTTTTCGGTTGTTAAATTAGTGGTTTCAGTATATAAAATTTAACGAATGTATAAAGTTTCTCTATTTTGGTTTTTTAAACCTTAAAATACCATGAATAAAAAAATATTAATTTGGTCAATTACAGCTGCACTTGCTGGATTTTTGTTTGGATTTGATACCGTTGTAATTTCGGGTGCGGATAAAAAACTACAGGCTCTCTGGCAATCTTCAGATGCTTTTCATGGCTCTGTAGTAATGGCAATGGCACTATGGGGAACTGTTGTTGGAGCTTTATTTGGAGGCATTCCAACCAATAGATTAGGACGTAAAAACACCTTATTAATTATAGGTATTTTATATACAGTTTCAGCAATAGGTTCCGCTTTTGCTAATGACCCTTTTACATTTGCGTTTTTTAGATTTATTGGCGGTTTAGGTGTTGGAGCTTCTACCATTGCAGCTCCAGCATATATTTCTGAAATTGCTCCTGCAAAAGATAGAGGAAGACTAGTGGCTTTGTACCAGTTTAATATTGTATTCGGAATTCTAGTTGCTTTTCTATCTAATTATTTATTAAACGGAATTGGAGAAAATGCTTGGCGATGGATGGTAGGTGTGGAAGCTATACCTGCAATAATTTATACGTTATTTATGTTAAGCGTCCCAAAAAGTCCAAGATGGTTAATTTCAAAATTTAGAAATGATGAAGCAAAAAAAGTTTTGTCTATAATTAATCCTGAAGCAGATCCTGAAAAACTCTTGTTGGAAATAAATAACTCTAACAATCTGGAAGGCACAAAAAAAGAAAATATTTTTTTGAAAAAATATAGGTTTCCGTTAACCTTAGTATTTTTAATTGCCATGTTTAATCAGTTGTCTGGTATTAACGCGTTTTTGTATTACGCACCCAGAATTTTTGAAGAGGCAGGTTTAGGAGAAAGTACAGCATTGTTAAGTAGTATTGGTGTAGGGGTTACAAATTTAGTATTTACACTATTAGGTGTGTTTTTAATTGATAGGTTAGGACGTAAAACATTAATGTATATTGGTTCTATTGGTTATATAATTTCTTTAAGTCTAGTGGCTTGTGCTTTTTTCTTTGGTTGGACAGGTATGGCAGTTCCTATCTTTTTATTCTTATTTATAGCAGCACATGCTATTGGTCAAGGTGCAGTAATATGGGTATTTATTTCCGAAATTTTCCCTAATCATTTACGTGCCTCAGGTCAATCGTTTGGTAGTTCCACACATTGGTTTTTAGCAGCATTAATTCCTGCATTAATTCCTATGTTATTTTCTACAATTGGAGCTGGAGTTGTATTCTTATTTTTTGCAATTATGATGGTTTTTCAGTTATTATTTGTAATTTTTATGATGCCAGAAACCAAAGGAGTCTCACTTGAAGAATTAAGTAAAAAATTGATAAAAGATGAAAAATAGAATACACAATTTATTAATCCTAGTTTTAGTATTATCACTAATAGTTACAAGTTGTAAAAAAAAGGAAGCAGCTGAAAAAACTAAAACAGATGTTTCATTAAATTCAACTACTGAAGAAACATTATATAGACCAAATTTTCATTTTACACCAAAAGCAAATTGGATGAATGATCCTAATGGTATGTTCTATTTAAACGGAAAATATCACTTATATTTTCAATATTATCCAGACGGAAATGTTTGGGGTCCTATGCATTGGGGACATGCAATTAGTAAAGACATGATTACTTGGGAAGAACAACAAATAGCACTTTATCCAGATGATTTAGGGTTAATTTTTTCTGGAAGTGCTGTGGTTGACCATAATAATACTTCAGGCTTTGGTAAAGATGGTATTACACCAATTATTGCCATGTTTACACATCATAATATGCAAGGCGAAAAGGATGGTACTTTAGACTTTCAAACGCAGTCTATCGCTTATTCTTTAGACGAAGGGTTGACTTGGACTAAGTATGATGAAAACCCAGTGATTTCAAATCCTGGGATAAAAGATTTTAGAGACCCTAAAGTAATTTGGGATAATAAGACTAATAAATGGATTATGGTTTTGGCAGCAGCAGATAAAATTATGTTTTATAGCTCTGCAAATCTAAAAGACTGGACTTTAGAGTCAGATTTTGGAAAAGATTTAGGACAACATGATGGTATGTGGGAATGTCCAGATTTATTTCCTATTAAGGTTGAGGGAAGCGAAACTACTAAATGGGTATTAATTGTTAGCATAAATCCAGCAGCACCAAATGGAGGTAGTGGTACACAATATTTTATTGGTGATTTTGATGGCAATACGTTTACTGTAGATGTAGATTTTAATAAACAACTACTACAAGAAAAAGCGGTTTGGTTAGATTATGGTAGAGATAATTATGCAGGAGTAACATGGTCTAATATACCAAAAAACGATGGTAGAAAATTGTTTATGGGATGGATGTCTAATTGGGAATATGCCAGAGACGTACCAACCGAAACTTGGAGAAGCACTATGACCATTGCAAGAGAACTGAAGCTTAAAAAATCTGACAATGGTTACTTGTTAGTTTCTAACCCAGTAACTGAGCTGTATAAACATGTATCAAAAACTATTAAAAAGGACTCACTTATTGTTAAAAAGCAAGAAGATATTATTTCTAAAAACAAAATAGACTTAGCACGTTTAATAGTGGAGTTGCAAATAAATAATTTAAAAGAAGAACAATACACATTTTTGTTTCATAATAAATTTGGAGATACACTTTCATTTGGGTTAGATAATAAAAACAAGCTTTATTTTTTAAACAGACAAAAATCTGGAAAAGTAGATTTTTCAGAAAAATTTGCTAATACCATTTCAAAAGCAAAAAAAGCAAATTCTTCAAATAATTTGAAAGTACAAGTCCTGTTAGATAAAACATCTATTGAAGTATTTTATAATAATGGAGAAACCGTATTTACAGAGTTGTTTTTTCCTAACCAACCATTTGAAACTTTATCTATAATGTCTTCAGATGAAAAGTTAATTTTAGAAAATATAAAAATTGAAGAATTAAAGTTAAACTAATTAAGAGTATGTCTAATATTGTATGTTTTGGCGAAGTATTATGGGATGTGTTTCCATCACATAAAAAGATTGGAGGTGCACCTCTTAATGTAGCACTAAGGCTTCATTCATTTAATAATAATGTGACAATAATTAGTAGTGTTGGTAAGGATAAAAATGGTACTAATTTGCTAAATTATCTAAAGGAAGAAGGGTTAGATTATTCAAACATTCAAATTACAGAAGCTTATAATACAAGTGAAGTGATTGTAAGTATAGATAGTAAAGGTTCTGCTAGTTACAGTATAGAGTTTCCCTGTGCTTGGGATTTTATAACATATAATGATGATTTATTGGGTACAATAAAAAAAGCAGATGCCTTTATTTTTGGAAGTTTAATAGCAAGAAACGAAGTATCTTATAATACGCTTTTAGAGCTTTTAAAAGAAGCTTCGTTTAAGGTGTTTGATGTAAATTTAAGACCTCCTCATTATAAAATAAGTGCATTAAAATCATTAATGCAAAAAGCCGATTTCATTAAATTTAATGATGATGAACTATTTGAAATTTGTAATACGTTACAATTTAATTCAAAAAATATAGAAGAAAACATAAAATTTATTGCAAAATATACCAATACCAAAGCTATATGCGTAACTCTTGGCGCAAATGGAGCAGTTATTTATATAAATGATACTTTTTATTTTAATGATGGATATAAAGTAAATGTAAAAGACACCGTTGGCTCTGGAGACTCATTTTTAGCTACTTTAATAGATAGATTGCTTAAAGATGAAACACCACAACAAGCTTTAGATTTTGCTTGTGCTATTGGTGCATTGGTAGCATCTAGTGAAGGTGCAAATCCTAAACTAAGTAGTGCTAAAATTAATGAGTTAATTAATGGTTAATTTTTAAATAATAACTTAAAAGAGAATTCATTCTGCCTCTTTTTAATATTATACTTGGACTTCTATATTTTAAGTAAATAGAGGTGTTAATTTTGGTAACAATTTTTTGTTACCATTTTTTTTTCAGTTACAGTACTTGTAATTATCCAGTAAATACTTTAAAACTTCATTATTTCTTAGAATATGGATAATGAGAATTATGCAAAAACACTATGTAATATATAAGAATAAAAAAAAATCATTCAGATATAATATTAATCTTACACAAAACAAGGGTCTTATTTGTTAAAATGATAAATAGCGAAAACGTTTTCGGTCGATTTTTAGACGATTTTAATATTATTTTTTTGATAATCATGAAAAAAATCAAACATTCGTTAAATAATTGTTAAACCTATTTAGTGATTAAAAGCAAAAAACCGTTTAGACTTAAAATTTATACTAACTCAAACATTAATTTAAATATGAAAAACAAATTACTTACAAAAATGATACTTCCAATACTTTTACTGTGCGGAAGTCTTATTTATGCGCAAACCTCTGTGTCAGGAGTTGTTTCTGATAATACTGGTCCATTACCTGGTGTAAATGTAGTTGTAAAAGGAGCTACAAATGGTTCGCAAACCGATTTTAATGGAAATTATAACATTGATGATGTGTCAAGTAGCGATATACTTGTTTTTAGTTATATTGGTTATACAACTAAAGAAATTCAAATTAATAATGAATCTATAATTAATGTTGTGTTAGAAGAGGATGCTGCGAAATTAGATGAGGTAGTTATCATTGGTTATGGTTCAACAACTAAACAAGATGCTACAGGGTCAGTAGATGTCGTTAATACAGAAGATTTTAATAGAGGTGTAACTACTTCTCCAGAGCAATTACTCCAAGGTCGCTCAGCAGGCGTTCAAGTAACATCTTCTAGTGGTGAACCTGGTGCAGGAGCAACTATCCGAATTCGTGGTTCCTCTTCAGTAAGGTCTGGAAACGACCCATTATATGTAATAGATGGTGTGCCATTTAATAATGACACAAATTCTTCAGGAACATCAACTGGAGATCTTGCAGGATCGAGTAGTGCTAAAAACCCATTAAATTTTATTAATTCAAATGATATTGAATCTATATCAATTCTTAAAGACGCATCTGCAACAGCTATTTATGGTTCTCGTGCTGCAAATGGAGTTATATTAATTACTACAAAATCGGGAAAAAGAGGTAAAGGGAAACTTAATTATTCTTTTTCTACAACGACTTCAACTGTAGCAAATGAGTATGATTTATTAGATTCAGCTGCTTTTGCTAGTGCTAATCCTAGTGCAGATGCAGGTTCAAGCGTAAATGCTTTTGATGAAATAACAAGAACTGCTGTTACTAATGAGCATAATATATCATATTCTGGTGGTTCAGATACAGGAAATTATAGATTGTCATTAGGTTTACTTAATCAAGAAGGTGTTATTGAAAATACTGGCTTAGATAAATACTCTTTCAATACAAGTATTTCTCAAAAGTTTTTTGATAATGTTTTAGAAGTTTCTGCAAACCTTACAGCTTCGCAGATAGATAGTGAAGCTACAGCGTTATCTGAAACTGTTGGAGCGCAAGGAGATTTATTGTTATCTGCATTAAAGTGGAACCCAACACAATCTTTCTTTAATGCAGATGGAACTTATTTTCAGCCATCAGATAATCAAAGAAATCCAGTAGCTTTTTTAAACTACTATAATGATGAATCTGAAACAACTAAGTTGTTCGGTAATGTAAGTGCTAAAATAAAATTTACTGATTATTTAAATTATAACTTTACTTATGGGTTTGATAGAACAAATTCTTATAGAGGTATTGCCGCTTCAAGATTATTAAATACTATTGGAACGCTAGATAGAGGTTTTGCAAATATCCAAAACTCTAAATTTTTAAATCAGTTATTTACAAACACGCTGTCGTTTACCAAAGATGTCTCTGATAATTTTAATGTAAATGCTGTAATTGGACATTCTTATGAAAAGTACACTGGTAGTGGTGAGGCATTAACCTTAAGAGATTTTGATTTTGACGATCAGAGTTTCTATTTAGATAATATTTTTGCAGCTGCTACAATTGATAGAAATGCATATTCATCATTATCATATGATCCAATAGCTAATTTAGTTGGATTTGTACCTATTTCTTTACAATCTTACTTTGCTAGAGGGATTTTTAAATTTCAAGATAAATATATTTTAACTGCAACTGTAAGAGCAGATGGTTCAAGCAGATTTGGTTCTAATAATAAATATGGTTATTTCCCAGCTTTTGCAGCTGCATGGAAAATACATGAAGAAGGTTTTTTACCAGATGCTATAACAGAATTAAAACTGAGAGCAGGTTGGGGTCAAACAGGAAATCAGCAATTTAACGCTGAAGCAGCAAGAGATGTCTTTGTTCCTCAAGACACAGGAGGTGTTACTCGTTTAAATATTGGTAATCCTGATTTAAAATGGGAAACAACAACCCAAACTAATATTGGTGTTGATTTTGAAATTAATGATGGTAAACTTTCAGGTAATATAGATTACTTTAGAAAAAACACAGATGATTTACTATTTAGATTACCAGTAGCTCAACCAGGTCCAGTAGGATCATTTACTTGGGCTAACTTTAGTGACGAGATAATAAATTCTGGTGTAGAGATTGGATTAAACTATAAAGTTGTTGAAAATGATGATTTTTCTGTTGAAGTTGGAGGAAACATATCATTCTTAAATAATAAGATTAATGGTAAGGATGCTTTTGCAACTGTTGGAGTTCAAACAGGTGCTGCAAGTGGTAATGGACTTTCTGGTGATACTTTTCAATTGCTATATGATGGTCAACCATTATATGCTTTTTACCTTCCAGTATTTGAAGGATTTGACGCTAGTGGAGTGCCAATTTATGCTGATACCAATGGTGATGGTATTATAAACACTGATTTTGACCAACCAGGAGGTGGCAGTGATAGAGCATTTGTTGGAGATCCAAACCCAGACATTAATATAGGTCTTTTCCTTAGAGCTAATTATAAAAATTGGGATTTTACCGCTAATGGTTATGGTGCATACGGTCATCAAATTTATAATAATACCGCAAATGCTTTATTTACCGCAGGTAATTTATTTGATAGAGGAGAAAATGTTACTTCAAATATTATTGGTAACGGTGAAGCGCCATCTGGGACAATAATTTCTACAAGATTTTTGGAATCTGGAGACTTCTTCAGACTTTCAAATGCTTCAGTTGGATATACTCTAGATGGAGAAAAACTAGGTAAAGTTGGTCAATACTTATCTAGTGCAAGAATATCACTTACAGGACAAAACCTATTTATTATTACACCTTACAGTGGTTTAGATCCTGAAGTAAATGCAAACAAACAAGTAAATGGAGTGCCTTCTTTTGGAATTGAATACTCAGGTTATCCAAGAGCACGTTCATTCTCATTAGGAATAAACTTAAATTTTTAAAAAAAAGAATTATGAAAAAACAATTAATTTTAGCTTTAAGTGCTGTATTTCTTTTTACATGTACAGACCTAGAAGAAGATTTAGAAGGGCTTTCAGAAGAAAGTGGTTTAGAAAGTCAACAAATAGTTACAGGTCAAATTTCTGCAGCATACAACCAATTACGATCGTTTCAGACTGTTGGAAACCAATACAGTCTTCAACAACATGCTTCAGATGAAACTGCAGGTCCAACACGTGGTGCTGATTGGGATGATGGTGGTGCTTGGAGAGCTTTACATTTACATTTATGGAATTCATCTCATCCGCAAGTAAATAATACATGGAACCAATTATTAGGTGGATTGTTCTCTGCTATTGATGCTTTATCAAATGAGCCAACAGTAGAACAAGAAGCTGTTGCAACGTTTTATATGAGTTTTTATATATTTAACGCACTTGATATTTTTGGTCAAGTACCATTTAGAGAGCCAGGTTCTAATTACGCAGATAATCCAACTGTTCTTTCAAGATCGGAAGCAATTGATTTCGCAATTACATCATTAGAAGCTGTATTTAATAATATGCCAGCTACCTCAGAGAGTAATACTGCAAATAGGTATTCTGCTGCGGCATTATTAGCCAAATTATATTTAAATAAAGCAGTTTACAAAGCTACAGATGCAGATGGGACACCTCAAGTAGGACCTTATACTTTTGACCCTACAGATATGCAACAAGTAATAGATTATTGCGATATAGTAATGGCAGGACCTTATAGTTTACAGACAAACTACTTTGATATGTTTGCACCTGATAATACAAATCTATCTACAGAAGATATTCTTGTATCAGAAAATGACAATGTTACTGGAGGAAATTTAAGGGAGTTATATTTTATGACTTTACATTACAACCAAGGAGGTTGGAATGGTTTTGTAGGATTAACCGATTTATATGACAGATTCGATCCAAGTGATGATAGAAGAGGTGGGTCTTACACAGGTGTTACTGATGTAACTGGATTAAACGCTGGTATTTTACTTGGTCAACAATACGATGAAAATGGTGTTGCTTTAGAAGATAGAAATGGTAACCCATTAATCTACACCGAGGACTTTGAATTAGCAAATACTACAGAAGTAAGAGGGATGAGAGTTATTAAGTATATGCCTGATTACGAGAATGTTGATCGTCCGGCAAATGATTATGTAGTCTTTAGACTTGCAGATGTGTTATTAATGAAAGCAGAAGCTATGGCAAGAATGGGTGGAGATCCTTCAACACTATTAACTACATTAAGAACTGCTAGAGGTGTTGAAACTTTATATACAGGTACTACATTAGACGATATTTTAGAAGAACGCTCAAGAGAGTTATATTGGGAAGGTTGGAGACGTAATGATCAAATTCGTTTTAATACATTCTTAAATCCTGTTCAAGAAAGACCAAGTACGTCGGATAGAACTAGGATAATCTTTCCAATACCAGCATCTGCTTTAAGTACTAATCCTAATTTAACACAAAATCCAGGATATTAACATTGAAAAATAATTTATTAAATTAGTCTTATTGAATTATTGTTCAAAAGAAAAAGGGGATATTCATCCCCTTTTTTTGACTTACAAAAAGAAAAAATATTATCTTAAAAATTATAAATAGATCTGCAGTTTTTAATTTTATGAATAACAATATTTTAGCATTTTTTATTTTAATTCTTCTGGTTTCTTGTAAAGAAAAAACAACTGGTAATGAGCAAAATTTGTTGTTTTCAAACCTTAATTCAACCCAGACTGGAATTAATTTCATCAATACCATAGAAAACGAAAAAGAGTTAAATATCTTCACGTATAGAAACTTTTATAATGGTGGTGGAGTTGCAATTGGAGACATAAATAACGATAGTCTTCCAGATCTGTATTTAACTGCCAATCAAGGTGAAAACAAATTGTTTCTAAACCAAGGTGATTTTAAATTTAAAGACATTTCAGAAACTGCTAAAGTAAAAGGGACTAACATTTGGTCAACAGGTGTAGTGATGGTTGATATAAATAATGATGGTTTATTAGACATTTATGTATGTAATGCAGGAAACGTAGAAGGTGATAATCTAAAAAACGAACTCTTCATAAATAACGGTGATTTAACCTTTACAGAGCAAGCCGAAAAATATAATCTTGCTGAAAACGGACTAACAACGCACGCAGCATTTTTTGATTATGATAAAGATGGAGATTTAGACGTCTATATACTTAACAATAGCTTTATTCCTGTTAACACCTTAAATTATTCTAATAAAAGAGAATTACGTGCTAAAGATTGGGAAGTGCCTGGTTTGTTAAAAGGTGGAGGAGATAAATTACTAAGAAATGATAACGGATTATTTGTAGATGTAAGCGAAGAAGCAGGAATTTTTGGAAGCCTTATTGGTTTTGGTCTTGGTGTAACAGTAGGAGATTTAAATAACGATAACTACCAAGATATCTACGTTTCTAACGATTTTTATGAACGTGATTACCTATACATTAACAATCAAGATGGCACATTTACAGAATCTATAAAAGATTGGACAACACATACCAGTCAATCTTCTATGGGAGCAGATATGGCCGATTTAAATAATGATGGCAATCCAGATGTTTTTGTAACAGATATGTTGCCAGAAGACAACAAAAGAACTAAAGAAACTACACAATTTGAAAATTTTGATGTCTATCAAAGAAAACAAGGTTTGGATTTTGACCATCAATTCATGCAAAACAGTTTACAACTAAATAGTGGTAATAACGATTTTTCTGAAATAGCCAATTTAAGTGGTGTCTCAAAAACAGACTGGAGTTGGGGAGCTTTATTATTCGATATGGATAATGATGGTAACAAAGATATATTTGTTTGTAACGGAATTTATCATGATTTGACCAATCAGGATTTTATGAACTTTTTTGCAAATGATATCATTCAAAACATGATACTTACAGGTGAAAAAGAAGAAGTTTCTAATATCATTAATAAAATGCCAAGTAATCCTATAACCAATTATGCATTTCAAAATAATGGTCAATTAGGTTTTAAAAATGTAAGTAAAAACTGGGGTTTTGATAAACCTACCTTTTCTAGTGGAGCAGCCTATGGCGATTTAGATAATGATGGCGATTTAGATTTGGTCATAAATAACGTAAATCAAGAGGCGCTAGTTTATAAAAACAATACCGAAACGGTTTCAAAAAACAAGTATTTAAAAATTCATTTAAAAGGAAAATCTCCAAACATTAACGCAATTGGAAGTAAAATTAAATTATTTTCTAATCAAGAAGTTATTCTTCAAGAAGTCATTCCGTCAAGAGGTTTTCAGTCTTCTGTAGATTATGTTCAAACTATTGGAATTGGAAATAAAACTATCGATTCTATTCAAATTATTTGGCCAGATGATTCATTTCAATCAAAATCAAATATTCTTCCAAATAAGAAGTACACATTCAATCAAAATAACGCATCTAATGTATTTAAACCTTCTTCTCAAAACAGTAAGACTTTCTTTACAGAAATTAAGAATACAAATCTAACACCTCATTATGAAAATAATCATGTCGATTTTAATTACGAAGGATTAATTCATCAAATGCTATCTAAAGAAGGACCAACAGTAGCTGTAGGAGATGTTAATCAAGACGGTTTAGAGGATGTTTTTGTTGGAGGAGCAAAAAAGCAAGAAGCACATTTATATTTACAAGGCATTAACGGAACGTTTAAAAAACAAAACACTAATGGTTTTATTGAAGATGTTAATTTAGAAGACACAGCTTCTGCTTTTTTTGATGCAGATGCAGATGGTGATTTAGACCTCATGGTTGGCTCTGGAGGTAATGAGATTAACGATGAGAAACTATATAAAACTAGGCTATACCTAAACAATGGAAAAGGTGTATTTGCCAAAAGTAAAACTAGTATTCCTGCAACATTTCATAATGCATCTGTAATTGCAGCTTTAGATTTTGATAATGATGGCGATATAGATGTTTTTGTAGGAAACAGCAGCGTTCCTGCGGTTTATGCTATTAATGCAAAACAACAATTGCTAGAAAATGTAGGAAACGGAGAATTCAAGGATGTCACCCAAAGTAAAGCATACGCTTTTAATACTTTAGGAATGGTTACTGATGCAGTTTGGACTGATATTAATGGTGACAATAAAAAAGATTTAATTATTACTGAAGATTGGGGAACTCCTAAAATTTTCAAAAATAACGGAAAACAATTAGTGCCATTTAAAACCAATTTAAGTAATTATTCTGGATGGTGGAATACTGTAAAAGTTGCCGATATAAATAATGATGGTTTAATGGATTTAATTTTAGGTAATAACGGATTAAATCTTCCATACAAACCTTCAAAAGAAAAACCTATTAAAATCTATGTTAACGATTTTGATAATAATGGAACCATTGAGCAAATTATAACAGAAACTATTGATGGTAAAGATGTGCCAATAATTACTAAGCATGAATTAACCGCACAAATCGTCTCTTTAAAAAAGAAAAATTTAAAGTTTTCTGATTATGCTACCAAATCCATTGATGAGTTGTTTTCAAAAGAAATTATAGACAATTCTATTGTTAGAGAGGTTAATACTTCAGAAACTGTAATAGCCCTAAATAGTAAAGAAGGTGTTTTTAAAATACAACCATTACCAGTTCAAGTTCAATTTTCAAGCGTTAAAGCCATACAGG
This sequence comes from Lacinutrix chionoecetis, assembly GCF_053604665.1. Lineage (NCBI taxonomy): Bacteria > Pseudomonadati > Bacteroidota > Flavobacteriia > Flavobacteriales > Flavobacteriaceae > Lacinutrix > Lacinutrix chionoecetis. Next base: position 49,889 of record NZ_JBSHNQ010000080.1, on the reverse strand, counting down.
TTTTAGATGTTAATAATGATGCTAATTTAGATTTACTTTTAGGTGGAAATCAATACCAACTAAAACCACAATATTCTAGATTAGATGCCAGTTTTGGTAGTCTTTTATTAGGAAATGGTAAAGGTGATTTTAATTGGATAGATAAAAATAAATCTGGCTTTTTTGTTGAAGGTGAAATGAAAAATATTTCCATTATAAAAGGAAAAAAAGACACATTTATTATTGCTGGAATTAATAATGAAAAACCTAAAATATTCAAGCTAAACAATGAATAAATTTATTTTATATAGTATCCTTTGCTTGCTTTTTTTGGGTTGTAACAAAAATGCCAATAAACAATTTGATGTTTTAAGTCCAGATAAATCAGGTATTCATTTTTCTAATACTTTAAAAGATACTTTAGGTCAGAATATTTTAGATTATTTATACTATTATAATGGTGGAGGAGTAGCAATAGGAGACATCAATAACGATAATCTTCCTGATATTTTCTTTACCTCAAATCAGCAAAAAAACAAACTGTATTTAAACAAAGGCAATCTTCAATTTGAAGACATATCTTTTAACGCTAAAATTGAAGGTGAAAATACGTGGAGTACAGGTGTTGCTATGGCAGATGTAAATAACGATGGTTTGTTAGATATTTATGTGTGTGCAGTTGTTGGTATTAATGGCTTTGTTGGTTCAAATGAGCTATTTATTAATAATGGTGACTTGACCTTTACAGAAAGTGCAAATGCTTATGGTTTAGACTTTGATAATTATAGCTCTTCTGCTACGTTTTTTGATTACGATTTAGATGGCGATTTAGATATGTACTTATTAAATCATGCTATTCATTCTGAAGAATCTTTTGGAAAAGCCAGTATTAGAAATAACAGAACTTACGAAAGTGGCGATAAATTACTTAAAAACAATAACGGAAAATTTGTTGATGTAAGTGAGGAAGCAGGTATTTATGGAGGCGCAAATGGTTATGGTTTAGGATTGGCTATTTCAGATTTTAATGCGGATGGCTTTCCAGATATTTATGTAAGTAACGATTTTCATGAAGACGATTACTACTATTTAAACAATGGAAATGGCACTTTTACCGAAACATTAAAAACGCATTTTGGACATGTTAGTAAATTTTCAATGGGTAATGATGCTGCAGATGTAAATAATGATGGTTATTCAGATTTAATTACTTTAGATATGTTACCTGAAGACGAAAAGGTACTAAAATCTTCTGCTGGAGACGATAATATTCAAATTCAAAATTTACGTATAAAGCAATATGGTTACCACTATCAGTATGCAAGAAATATGCTTCAAATTAACCAAAATGGAGGCAGTTTTACCGAAACAGCTCTAATGAGTAATCTTGCTGCTACAGATTGGAGTTGGAGTCCGTTAATTGCAGATTTTAATCAGGATGCTAAACAAGATATTTTTATTGCAAACGGAATTCCTAAACGACCAAATGATTTAGATTATATAAAATACATTTCAAATAGTCAGGTTAAAAAGAAAATGGAAACCACAAACCTAATCGATAAAGAAGCTCTAAACTTTATGCCTGACGGTAAATTGAAAAATAATTTTTTTGAAGGTGATTCAGATTTAAAATTTAATAATAAAACCCAAGATTGGGTTAGCCAAAATGCTACTTATTCTACAGGTTCCGCTTATGGCGATTTAGATAATGATGGCGATTTAGACATCATAACCAACAATATAAATGCTCCAGCAAGTATTTATATTAACACAACTAATGCTTCAAAAAACTACCTAAAACTAAAATTTAAATACACTAATAAAAACCGTTTTGGTATTGGTACAAAAGCCATAATATATCATAAAAATAAGTTGCAATCTAAAGAGTTGTATGTACAGCGTGGTTTTCAATCGTCCTCTCAACCTATTTTGCATTTTGGTCTAGATTCTATAAAAACCATCGATTCAATAAAAGTTATTTGGCCTAACAAAACGTTTCAAACGTTAAAAAATGTAGCCTCAAATCAGACTTTAGATGTTTCAATAGATAATCCAAAAGCACATGATTATAAGGTTGCAACTACCAATAATCATTCTGTTTTTAATTTAGAGGAAGACAATTTAGGAATCAATTACACACATTCCGAAAATAATTATATAGATTCTAACAGAAATAAATTAATTCCATATCAAATTTCAGATAGAGGTCCAGCACTTGCTATTGGCGATTTAAATAATGATGGTAAAGCAGATTTGTATTTAGGAAACGGAAAACATAATGCTTCAGAAATATATTTACAAAACGAATCTGGATTTATAAAATTTGAAGACAGCTTACTTACCAAACAGGCTTTAATTGAAGATAATGCAGCCATTATTTCAGATTTTAATAACGATAATAGTAACGATTTGCTGGTAGCTTCTGGTGGTGGAGAATTTTTTGGTAAATCTAAAGCCCTTCAAAATAATTTATACACAACTGCTAATAACAGTTTACAAGCATTACCATTTCCAGAAGGTTTTGAGGATACTTCGGTTATTAAAGCAATGGATTATGATGCAGATGGAGATTTAGATGTTTTTGTTGGAAATGCCTCGATGTCTAACGATTTTGGGAACAGTCCAGAAAGTTACATCTTAGAAAATAACAAAGGGACTTTCTCTAAAAAATCGTTAGGTAAATTAGGCATGGTTAGAGATGCCATTTGGACCGATTTTAATAACGATAATAAACAAGATTTAATTGTAGTTGGCGAGTGGATGCAACCCTTGTTTTTAGAGAATACTAATGGCGAATTTATAGATAAGTCCAGCAATTATATCTCCAATCCACTAAACGGATTATGGCGTGCAATTATACCTTTTGATATAGATGGAGATGGCGATTTAGATTATCTGCTTGGAAATTGGGGAACCAACTCAAAATTTAAAGCTTCAGAAGCGTTTCCTATGCTTATGTACTATTCAGATTTTGATAATAACAACAAAACGGAAACCCTTTTAGCTATCGAGAAAAATGGTGTGTATTATCCGCAAGAAGGATTAGATGAGTTAAGTTCACAATTGGTAAGTCTTACTAAAAAGAAGTTTACTACCTATAAAGACTTTGCGGGAAAACCTATTAACCAAGTTTTTGATGAGGCAGTTTTAAATAAAGCAACCACGTTGAAGGTACATACGTTAGCATCTGGATTTTTAAGGAATACCAATGGTAAATTTAAGTTTGTTCCGTTTAATAATCAATTACAAGTGTCACCAATTAATTGTTTCACAAAACTCAAAATATCTGGTAAAGAACAAGTGCTTTGTGCAGGAAATTACTTTGGCGTAAAACCTTATCATAGCAGATTTGATGGTTTTTTAGGTGCACTAATTCAAAATGAAAATGAGATTAAATTAGGAAACACGCTAGGTTTAAACTTTTTTAATAAAGCGGTTACAAAACTAGACACAATAACAATAAATAATAAACAATATTTAATTGCTGTAATACATAATGAAGCTATTCAAATTTATCAAATACAATAAAATAATTGCAATACTTACAATAAGTATGTTATTACATAGCTGTAATACCAAACAAGAACCTATTGATATAACTGCAAACGAATTTTACAATGGTGTAGATCTTGTAACGCAAATAATGGTACACGATATTTTTTCGCCACCTGTTGCTAGCCGAATTTACGCTTACCCAAACATTGCTGCTTTCGAAATAATAGCACAAAATGATAGTGCTTATAAATCTTTAGCAGGACAATTAAAAGGACTAAAACCAATTCCTAAAGCAAATTCTAAAGATGTTAATCTTAAAGTAGCAGCATTAGTTGCACATATGGAGTTAAGTAAATCGCTTGTTTTTTCTGAAGAAAAAGTAATACAATACAGAGATAGTTTATATAATATTTGGAGTAATAAAAACCTAAAACAATTTGAAGCTTCTAAAGACTATGGATTACAAGTAGTAAAAAGTTTAAAAACTTGGATTGATGTAGATAATTACCACCAAACAAGAACCATGCATAAGTACAATGTAGATGCAGATAATCCGTCGCGTTGGCAACCTACACCTCCAGCTTATATGGATGGTATTGAACCACATTGGAAAAAAATTAGAACCTTAGTTTTGGATTCTGCTTCGCAATATAAACCCGTTCCTCCTCCAGAATTTTCTTTAAAAAAGGACTCCCAGTTTTATAAAGAACTTTTAGAAGTGTATAATGTAAGTCAAGACATAACCCAAAAAGGAGATACCTCTAAAGAAATCGAAATTGCACAATTCTGGGATTGTAATCCTTATGTATCTGTAACACGTGGACACTTAATGTTTGCTACAAAAAAAATCACTCCAGGAGCACACTGGATTGGCATTACAAAAATTGCCTGTAAAAAAAGTGATTACGATTTTGAAGAAGCAGTATATGCGTTTACAAAAACATCCATTGCTATTTTTGATGGTTTTATTAGTTGTTGGGACGAAAAATACAGAAGTAATTTAATTAGACCAGAAACTTTAATTAATCAACATATAGACGAAACCTGGAAACCTATTTTGCAAACACCACCTTTTCCAGAATATACAAGCGGACATTCTGTTGTGTCTGGAGCAGCTTCAACCGTATTAACAACAATTTTTGGAGATAATTACTCATTTGATGATGATACTGAAGTGCCTTATGGTTTACCAATTCGATCATTTGCTTCATTTAATAAAGCAGCAGAAGAAGCTGCTGTAAGTAGATTATATGGCGGAATTCATTACAGGGCTGCTATAGACGAAGGGCTTACACAGGGAAGAAAAGTGGGGAATTTAGTGGCTAATAATGTGAAAATGAAATAATTTAAATGAAGAAAACTAGCTTATATATTATCTTAATAATAGCAGTATTTACTGCTAGTTGGTATTTTTTAATTAAAGATTACGATTATAAAGTAACGTTTAAAACAACGCATGCTCCAGGAACCGTTTATTCTACATTAATTGGCTGGAATAATTGGGAACCAAATTCTAAACAAGCAGTAACAACCATTTCAAAAAAACCGTTTTCAGAAATTGAACAAAACCTGAAAGTTTCAGACTCAATTATAAACATTAAATGGTCAATACATAAAGAGTCCGATTCCATCACAAAAGTAACAGCGTTATTAAAGGATACAGAACATAGTTTTATTCAAAAATTAAAAGTGCCATTTACTAAAACAGATTTTGTAAAACGAAGTATTAATACTGTTAGCAAAATAAGAAAAGGATTAAAAATCCATGAAGAAGAATACAAAGTATCTTCAGTTACAAAAGAAGTTTTTCCTGCTCAAAATTGTGCTTACATAACTTTATCTGGTAAGTTAAACGAAAAAGCTAAGCTAATGATGACGCATACCATAGATGTCATGAATTATATAAGAAATAATGAATTGCAATTAACTGGACATCCTTTTTTAGAGGTAACCAATTGGAATCAAAAAAAAGATATAATGACTTTCGATTTTTGTTTTCCTATTGCAAAACAAGATAGTTACCCAAAATCTGAAATGGTAAAAATTAAAACTTCAGATAAAAAAGAAGCTATAAAAACCATGTTTAATGGTAATTATAGAATTTCAGATAGAGCATGGTTTTCATTAATCGATTATGCAAAAAATAAAAATATTGCTATAAACGAATTGCCAATAGAAGTGTTTTTAAATGATCCGCATTCTGGAGGAAACGAATTAGAATGGGAAGCAGAAGTATTTATGCCAACAAAATAACAAATGGTGTAATAATTAATTTTTTAAAAGGAACAAGGTTAGTTAAAATAATGAGTATCAGCACAAAAAATATAGACCAAACTATTAAACAAGCAGTTTTAAATAAAGACGCCAAAGCCTGGTGGAAAGAAGGTGTGTTATATCAAATTTATCCTCAAAGTTTTAAAGACGCAAATGGTGATGGTTTTGGAGATTTTAGAGGTGTAATAGAAAAGTTAGATTACATAGAAAGTCTTGGTGTAACAATGGTTTGGATGAATCCTTTTTTTGAATCTCCTTTAGTAGATAATGGCTACGATGTAAGTAATTACAGAGCAATACATCCAAGATATGGAACGATGGAAGACTTTCAAGAAATGCTTGATGGTTTACATAAAAGAGGGATTAAATTTGTTTTAGATGTTGTTGTAAACCACAGTAGTAATCAGCACGAATGGTTTAAACAATCTAGTAGCTCTATAGATAATAAATACAGGGATTATTACCATTGGTGGCCTGCCGAAAAAGGAACTCCACCAACAAGGCACAGTATTTTTGATCCAGAAGGTGCATGGCAATTCGATGCAAAAACCAATGCCTATTATTTGCATTATTTTGCTAAAGAACAACCAGATTTAAATTGGGAAAATCCAAAAGTTAGAGAAGAGGTATTTAATATCATGAAATTTTGGGCAAAAAAAGGTGTCGATGGATTTAGAATGGATGCTTTTCAATACGCTAGTAAAGATACCACATTTCCCGAATGGCCAGAAGGACACGAAAAAGAATACGATAAATGGTATGGAATGCGTCCGCAACTTCATGATTATTTAAAAGAAATGTACGCAGAAGTAATTGAACCTTATAATTTATTTGCTGTAGCAGAAGGCGCAGGAACAACTTTACAAGATGCACACGATTTGGTAGATGAAGACAGAAAAGAGCTGCAAGTTGCTTATCACTTTGAGTGTGTTGAGATGTCTAAAACAACAGATGGTTACAAATTAGTAGAACTTAAAGAAGCCTTTACACGTTGGGATAACTCCTTTTCTAAAAAAGGATGGATAGCAGTTTTTCTCTCTAATCATGATAATGCTAGATTAGTAAACAGGTTTGGAAATCCAAGTCCAGAATTTAGAACGCTTTCCACACAAATGCTAAATACCTTTTTATTAAGTATGAGAGGTACGCCTTATACTTATTTTGGAGATGAATTGGGTATGACAAATATAGACATGCCTAACATAGAACAATATGTAGATGTTGCAGCAATTGGAGACTACAAAAAAGCAGAAGCAAAAGGAAAAGATATGAATGCTTTTATGAAAGAGCTAAACTACTATTCCAGAGAAAATGCGCGTACTCCAATGCAATGGGATACTTCACAAAATGCAGGATTTACAGCAGAAACTCCTTGGAAAAAAGTAAATGAGAATTATAAAACGATTAATGTTGAAGCTCAAAACAAAGATCCAAAAAGTGTTTTAAATCACTTTAGAAAAATGGTGAAAATACGTAAAGAAAACGAAGTTTTAGTCTACGGAATTTACCAAATTTTACAAGAAGAACATCCAGAAATTTATGCTTATACTAGAACATTAGATAACACTCAATTTTTAGTGCTTTTAAATTTTACTGCTAACCACACAAGCATACAATTGCCAGTAGTTAATACAATGTATAATGTACTAATTAATAATTATGAAGATATTGATAAAGTTAATGGAGCAATAAATTTAAAGCCTTATCAAGCTATTATTTCACAATTAAAAACAGATTAAAATTATGAAAACACAAAAGGTTAAAATTGTTTTAATACTAATAATAGCATTTGTTTTAGTGGCATGTAATACCACAACAAATAATACAAACGTAATATCGCCAGACAAAAATATTTCTATAGAATTTGGGTTGTCAAAAACAGGTGAACCAATGTATATAGTGTCTCACAAAAACAAAACAATTATAGATACCTCGTACATAAGTTTTGATTTTAAAGATTTACCTTCCTTAAAAAGTGATTTTAAAATAGTAAAAACAACATCAGGATCTTCAGATGAAACTTGGCAAATGCCTTGGGGAGAACAATTAGAAGTTAGAGACAATTACAACGAATTGGTTGTTTTTTTAGAAGAACAATCCAATGAAAAAAGACAATTAAACATCCACTTTAAAGTATACAACGATGGTTTAGGTTTTAGGTATGAATTTCCTGAACAAGCAAACTTAAAAGCCATTTTAATTACAGACGAAAACACACAGTTTAACCTCACAGGAAACCATAAAGTATGGTGGATTCCTGGAGATTGGGATATTTATGAGCATTTATATAATCAAACAAATTTTGCAGATATTGATGCACTTTCTAAACAAAACCATCCAAATTTATCAGCAACATATATTCCAGAAAATGCTGTAAATACTCCAGTTACAATGAAAACTGATGATGGTTTGTACTTAAGTTTTCATGAGGCAGATTTAACTAATTATGCTGGTATGACGCTAAAAGTAGATGCTGACAATTTAAGTATGACTAGTGCCTTGGTAGGATCTGAAAGATTAGGCGGAAAAGCAAAAGTAACAGTGCCATTTAATACACCTTGGAGAACTATTCAAATAGCCGAAAAAGCTGGCGATTTAATAGAATCTAAAATGATATTAAATCTTAACGATCCAAACGCAATTGGCGATGTTAGTTATTTTACACCAATGAAATACGTTGGTATTTGGTGGGAAATGCATATTGGTAAATCCACTTGGGATTTAGAAGGAAGCCAAGACATGAACACTTATACAACAGGTAAAGTTGGGACTTCGCGTCATGGAGCTAACACAGAAAATGCGAAACGGTTTATAGATTTTGCATCTGCAAATGGTATTAAAGGTCTGTTAGTTGAAGGCTGGAATACAGGTTGGGACAAATGGATAAGTAATGACAGAGAAGGTGTTTTCGATTTTATGACGCCTTATCCAGATTACAATTTTCCAGAAGTTATGGATTATGCTAAAGCTAAAGGTGTTGAGGTGATTATGCATCACGAAACCTCTGCTGCACCACTTACTTACGAAAAACAAATGGATGTAGCTTATGATTTTATGAAGTCGAATAATATTAATTCGGTTAAAACAGGTTACGTTGGTAAAATAATTCCAAAAGGAGAATACCATCATGGACAATGGATGGTCAATCATTATCAAAAAGTTTTAGAAGAAGCTGCTAAAAAGAAAATTGCAGTTAATGCACACGAGCCAATAAAAGCAACAGGAAAACGCAGAACGTATCCAAATGCTATTGCAAGAGAAGGGCTAAGAGGTCAAGAGTTTAATGCTTGGGCTTCAGATGGCGGAAATCCACCAAACCATATTCCAACTGTTGCGTTTACCAGAATGTTATCTGGTCCAATAGATTATACTCCTGGTGTATTTAATATTAAGTTTAACGAGTATAAAAAAGACAATCAGGTCAATACAACCTTGGCACATCAATTAGCCTTGTATGTTGTTATTTATAGTCCATTACAAATGGCTTGCGATTTACCAGAACATTATATGGAAAATGGTAAAATACATCCAGCATTTCAATTTATTACAGATGTTGGTGTCGATTGGCAACAATCTAAGGTGTTAAGTGGCGAAATAGGAGAACATGTAACTATTGCTAGACAAGAAAAAAATACTGGCAACTGGTTTGTAGGAGGTGTTACAAATGAAAATGAAAGAACAGAATCTCTAACTTTCGATTTTTTAGAAGAAGGCATTAACTATAAAGCTACAGTTTACAAAGACACTAATAAATCACATTGGGACACCAATCCAGAAGCTTATACAATTGAAACTTTAAAATTAACTAAAGATTCAGTTTTAGATATTAAACTAGCTTCAGGTGGAGGTTTTGCAATAAGTATCAAAAAAAAATAACTAATACACTAAGACATGGAAATAAAAAAACCTATATTATCCTTTTGGCAAATTTTTAATATGAATGTCGGATTCTTAGGGATTCAATATAGTTTTGGTTTACAGCAAACTGCTATAAATCCAATCTTTTTGTATTTAGGAGCACCAGAAGAGATGTTACCTATTTTAAATATTGCAGGACCTGTTACAGGATTATTAGTGCAGCCTATTATTGGAGCCATGTCAGATAAGACATGGTCTAATCGTTGGGGAAGACGAAAGCCTTATTTCTTAATTGGAGCCTTGTTAGGTAGTCTGTGCTTATTTGCATTTCCGCATAGTCCAGTACTTTGGTTTGCAGTAGGTTTATTATGGATTCTAGATGCTGGAAACAATATGGCAATGGAGCCTTATCGTGCGTTTGTTGGAGATAAATTACCAGAAAAACAGTTAAGTTTAGGATTTCAAATGCAAAGCTTATTTGTTGGAGCAGGAATTTTACTAGCCAATGGTTCCATTGTTTTATTTCAATATTTATTTGGAGGAGAATCTGTAGAAGTTGCAGGTACTATACCACAATGGCTATATTATTCATTTTACATTGGTGCTTTCTTGTCTTTAACAACCATTTTATGGTCGGTTTTTAAAACACCAGAAATTCCACCAAGTAAAGAGGAACTAGCAGATATTAATGCTATAAAAGCATTACCACTTAAAAAGCGTATATCACAACCTTTTGCAGAAATTGCCGAAGCTATAAAACAAATGCCAAAATTTATGTGGAAAATTGGAGCTGTATATCTATTTCAATGGTATGCACTCTTTATTTACTGGCAATTTACAACACCATTATTTAAACTAACTCTTGGCTATTCAACATCTGAAGCAGCATCACAAGCAGCAAAAATGAGTTTAACCTACAACATAGTAACTATGGTAGTGGCTCTTGCTTTAGTGCCATTAACTTTACGTTTTGGAGGTAAAAAAGTTTATGCCTTAAGTTTAGTAGGTACAGCAATCGCTTTATTTACAATACCATTTATTTCAGATCCAATGTTAGTACTTGTACCAATGGTTTTATTTGGAATAGGTTGGGCTGCAATGATGGGAATTCCTTACACAATGGTTTCAAAAATTGTACCTCAAGACAGAAGAGGTGTGTATATGGGTATTTTAAATATGATGATTGTTATTCCAATGTTTATACAAACGCTAACTTTTGGTCCAATTTATAAATATATATTAGGAGGAAGTGCTGTAAACGCCATGTTATTTGCTGGTGTATTTTTTATTATAGCAGCTTTTTTAGCGTTTCGATTAAATGAAAAAAAAACGATAGTTAACAATTAATCATTTGTCATGAAATATACAGGTACAATAATTTTAATTCTGTTTTTTTCATTTTTATCATGTAAAAATGAGTCTAATAATAAAAATTCTAAAGATGTGTCTTATCAAGTAGATATTGAAAGCACCTTAGAACAATTGTTAAAGCAAGAAGATACGGATGGTGATAAAAAAATTACTGTGGAAGATATATCGCCAAAATTATTTCAATTAAAATCAAATTCTGGAAACATATTTCAAGTAGAAGGTACATATAAACTATCTAATTTACTTCAAGAGCTAGTATTTGCTCAAAATAAAGGTCAAACAATTGCCAATATTAAACCAAAATACATTAACGAACCTCCTGTTGATAGAACATCACGTTTAATAAAAAACTATTATTGGGATGGTCTCACAAGACACTTGGATAAGGATGGTGTTGAAGCATTAATTAAAGACTCCAAAAATAAAAATTTAATCTCCGAAGCGCTCAGAATTTATGTGCCATTCAAGGATTCAATAGCTTTTAATTACTTTAAAAAACTAGAGCAGGATTTACCCATTACAACAGTTAGGTTGCCAGAAATTATTACACCAAAATATGTAAAATCTATTAACAATCAACCTGGAATTTTATCATTAAAACTTGAAAATAGAAACGGAAAATTGCAAGGTGTACCCTTTGTTGTTCCAGGAGGTCGATTTAATGAAATGTACGGATGGGATAGTTATTTTGAATCTGTAGGTTTAATTGTTGACGGTAGAGTAGATTTGGCAAAAGCTATGGCAGATAATTTTCAATATGAGATTGAGAATTACGGAAAAATTCTAAATGCAAATAGATCCTATTACCTTACCAGAACGCAACCACCTTTTTATTCAAGTTTAATTACAGAAGTTTTTGAAGTAACACAAAACAAAAAATGGTTAGAAAACCATTTGGATACTGCAATTAAAGAATATGAAACTGTTTGGATGGAAAACGGTATCAGGTTAACAGAAAATGGACTAAACCGTTATTTATCACAAGGTATTGGTATGCCACCAGAATGTGAAGAAGGTCATTTTGATGCCATTATTAAACCTTATGCGTCTGTAGCAAACTTGTCTGTTAAAGAATATATTAAACGCTATCAAAATGAATTAGAATCTAACCCAGAACTTGACCCTTACTTTGTTCATGATAGAAGTATGAGAGAATCTGGTCATGACACGTCTTATCGCATTGAAGAAAATTGTGCAGATCTCAACTTGGTAGAGCTAAATGCATTTTTGTATAAGTACGAAAAAGACTTTGCTTTTTTAATAGCAAATCATTTTAATAATAAATTCACCACATCGTCAGGAAGAAGTTATACTTCAGAATATTGGGATGAAAAAGCAAAAAAACGTCAATCTATTTCAAGTAATCTATTATGGAATGATCAAAAAGGCATGTTTTTCGATTATAATATCGTTACCAAAAAACAATCCAATTTTGTTTCTGCAACAACTTTTACGCCAATGTGGTCTGGAATGGCATCTAATGAACAAGCAAAACAATTAGTTAATAAAGCCTTACCATTATTAAAAGAACAAGGCGGTATTGCAGCTTCAACAAAAGAAAGTAGAGGAGATATATCAGATAACAGACCAGCAAGACAATGGGATTACCCTAATGGTTGGGCGCCACACCAAATGATGATTTGGAAAGGACTTATTAATTACGGATACAATAATGAAGCACAAGAATTAATTTACAGATGGTTACATATGATAACCAAAAATGCTGTGGATTACAATGGGACAATTCCAGAAAAATACGATGTTGTAGCTGCCACACATAAAGTGTTTGCCGAATATGGAAACGTAGGTACCGATTTTGAATATATTACGCAAGAAGGTTTTGGATGGATGAATGCTTCTTATCAATATGGATTATCCTTATTAAAAAATCAGTATAGATTAGAGTTAAATAAGTTAGTAGAACCTAATAAACTATTCAATTAAATAAAAACTAAAACGTTTTAGTAAGTATTAAAGCCATTTTATTTAAGTAATTAATAAAAAATTACAAGAGGATTGTAAATTTATATTTATTACAATTAAAAGTAACAATTAAACTAGTATGATAGATATTTTATGTGTTGGAGAAGTCCTAATAGATTTTATAGGACATCAAGCTGAAGTAGAGATAAATGAAACAAGAGATTATCACAGATTTCTAGGTGGATCTCCAACAAATGTCGCAATGAATTCTGCTCGTTTAGGACTTAATGCAGTACTAGTTTCATCAGTTGGAAACGATGGATTTGGAGAATATATTTTTAAAAAATTAGCAGAAGTTGGTGTCGATGCGACTTACATGGATATTATTCATAAAAAACCAACAAGTGTTATTTTTGTTTCAAGATCTTCTGGGACTCCAGATTTTATTCCATTTAGAGAGGCAGATTGTATAATTTCCGAAAATCAAATTCCTACTGAAACTTTAAAAAAAACCAAAATATTCCATACCACATGTTTTGCTTTAAGTAAAAATCCTGCACAATCTACTATTTTAAAAAAAGCAGAAGAAGCCTTTAATTTAGGATGCCAACTTAGTATAGATATTAATTATTCCGATAAACTATGGAGCTGTCAAGAAGAAGCTTTAAATGTTATAAAATCCTATTGTAAATTAAATCCTCTAGTTAAAGTTAGTGAAGATGATATGTTTAGGCTTTTTGAGAAAAAATTACCAGATGAAGAAATTTTTAAGTTTTTTCATAATATAGGTGTTGATACTGTGTGCTTAACACTAGGTGGCAATGGAGTTAAGCTATCTCAAAAAAATAAAGACATCATACAGTTACCTGCAATAAAAATTGAAAAAATAATGGATGCAACAGGTGCTGGAGATGCGTTTTGGTCTGGATTTTTATATGCATACATCAATAAAAAAACTGTGGTTGAATGCTTAGAAGTTGCACTAAAATTAGCAGCTTTAAAGCTTCAAAATGTTGGTAGATTACCAGAAAATATTAATATAGTCTCCAAGCTTTTATAGCACTTCATAAATTTTATAAATAATTAATAAAATATGCCGACAAGTACAATCTCTAATGGTGTAATGCTAAATGCATATCCAGATAGTATTGGAGAAAAATGGAGCGATACCATAAGTATGCTTCAAAGAACAGAGTTTAAAGATGTTTTTTCTCTGTTTTATGTATTACCAACCTTTTTTAATAGCGATTTAGACAGAGGGTTTTCTATTATAGACTATAATTTAAATAAAGATTTAATAGCAGAAGAAGATTTAAAAGCTTTAGATGAACTTAATATCAAACTCAAATTTGATATTGTTTTAAACCACTTATCCGTAGCTTCACCTCAATTTAAAGATTTATTAAAACACGGAGACCAATCTAAGTACAAAGAATTTTTTATTAACTGGAATACCTTTTGGCAACATCATGGAGATTTAAACGAAGAGGGAATTGTTATTCCTAAAAAACAGTATTTAGACAAATTGTTTATGCGTAAATCTGGACTTCCAATTTTAAAAGTGCCATTTCCAGATGGTAGCGAGCAACCTTATTGGAATACCTTTTACCAAGAAATTACGTACCATCCAATTTCAATAGAAGACTTGAAAAATGTAAAACAATTGTCTTCAAATCAAGCAAAGTTAATTTGCGATAAAGTCAATCAAGCAATACAAGACAGCCAAGATATTTCAACTATAGATTTTGGCACTGAAAACGATCTAAAAAGTGAAATTATTGAAGTTGTCAATAAAAAACTAACGTATTTAGGGCAAATGGATGTCAACGCAAAATCACCATTAGTCTGGGATTTTTATGAAGACACCTTGTCTAAGGTTAAAAGTTTTGGAGGCCAAATATTAAGATTAGATGCATTCGCCTATTTACATAAACAAGTTGGTCAATCAAACTTTTTTAATAAACCAGGTACCTGGCAATATTTAGAAAGAATAAAACAAATAGCACAAAAAAACAACTTAATGTTATTGCCAGAAATCCACGCAGAATATGGATTAGGATTACACGAGGAAGTTGCAAACAAAGGTTATTCTATATATGATTTTTTTCTTCCGGGTTTAGTTATTCACACATTAGAAACTGCTAATAATAAAGCCATTTTAAAATGGGCTCATGAAATCCTAAATAAAGGCTATAAAACAGTTAATATGTTAGGTTGTCATGATGGTATTCCTATATTGGATTTAAAAGGTAAAGAAGTAAATGGTAACTATAATAAAGGCTTATTAGAGGACAAAGACATAGAGTCTATAATGAATAAAATTATAGAACGAGGAGGTAGAGTAAAAAATTTGTATGGACCATCTGGTAAAAAGATTTCTTACTATCAAGTAAATGCCACTTTTTTTAGCGCTTTAGGAGAAAACGATAAAAAGTTACTTTTAGCTAGAGCCATTCAAATGTTTATGCCAGGAATTCCTCAGGTTTGGTATCTTGATTTATTTGCAGGTAAAAATGATTTCAAAGCGGCAGATAATGCTGGTAGTGGAGGACACAAAGAAATTAACAGAACCACACTTAGTAATAAAGACATTAGTAATGGTTTAAAAAAAGCAATCGTAATTAAGCAATTAGAAATAATCAGAATTAGAAATACTTCTAAAGCTTTTAATGGTAATATCAAGTTTGAAACCACAGAAGATAGTAAATTAGATATTCTATGGGAAAATAATGGGCAAGTAGCACATCTTAAAGCAAATTTAAAAACTTTATCCTTTAAAATTATCTTTACCGAAAATAAGAATACCAGAACATTAAACTATTAATATCGATTTCTTATTAAGATTACCAAAAGTCTATCTTCTTTTTTTAGTGTTATAATTCGTTAAAAACTTACATTTGTATTTCATAGCAGAATCTATAAAAATATGAGTAAACAAAGCAAAAGAAGAGAAGCTTTAGTCTATCACGCCAAGCCAACTCCTGGTAAAATAAAAGTTGTTCCTACAAAAAAGTATGCCTCGCAACGCGATTTAGCATTGGCCTATTCTCCAGGTGTTGCAGAGCCTTGTTTAGAGATTGCAAAAGATGTAAATAATGTTTATAAATATACAGCTAAAGGTAACTTAGTTGCTGTAATTTCTAATGGTACAGCAGTTTTAGGTTTAGGAAACATTGGTCCAGAAGCCTCAAAACCTGTAATGGAAGGTAAAGGTTTGCTTTTTAAAATCTTTGCAGATATAGATGTTTTCGATATTGAAGTTGGCACAGAAGATGTTGAAGAATTTATAGCCACTGTTAAAAACATAGCACCAACTTTTGGTGGTATTAACCTTGAAGATATAAAAGCACCCGAAGCCTTCGAGATAGAAAGACGCTTAAAGGAAGAATTAGATATTCCTGTTATGCATGACGACCAGCATGGTACTGCAATTATTTCGGCAGCAGCCTTGTTAAACGCTTTAGAATTGTCCGAAAAAAAGATAGAAGACGTAAAAATCGTAGTCAGTGGCGCAGGAGCTGCAGCAATTTCTTGCACACGATTATATTTAGCATTTGGTGCAAAACGTGAAAACGTAGTCATGCTAGATAGTAAAGGCGTTATTAGAAACGATAGAGGTAACTTAACCTCGCAAAAAGCAGAGTTTGCAACCCATAGAAGAATAGACACACTTGATGAAGCCATGATAGATGCCGATGTTTTTATTGGTTTATCTACCTCAAATATTGTTTCGCCATCCATGTTAATGGCCATGGCAAAAAATCCTATTGTATTTGCAATGGCTAATCCAGATCCGGAAATTAGCTACCAGTTAGCCATAGATACCAGAGAAGATATTATTATGGCTACAGGGCGTAGCGACCATCCTAATCAAGTAAACAATGTACTTGGTTTTCCGTTTATTTTTCGTGGCGCTTTAGATGTTCGTGCAACAAAAATTAATGAAGCTATGAAAATGGCTGCAGTTAAAGCCTTGGCAAAATTAGCAAAAGAGTCTGTGCCAGAACAGGTAAATGTTGCTTATAACGAAACACGATTAACCTTTGGGAAAGATTATATAATACCAAAACCATTCGATCCACGTTTAATTGCCGAAGTGCCACCAGCAGTAGCAAAAGCAGCTATGGAAAGTGGTGTGGCAAAAGAACCAATAGAAGATTGGGAAAAATATAAAGACACATTGTTAGAGCGTTTAGGTTCCGACAATAAAATTGTAAGATTATTACTCAATAGGGCAAAAACAAGCCCGAAACGAGTAATCTATGCAGAAGCAGACCATATCGATGTTCTTAAAGCAGCACAAATTGTTCATGATGAAGGAATAGCAATTCCTATTTTATTAGGAAGAAAAGAAGTTATTGAGCAGTTAAAGGAAGAAATAGAGTTCGACGCAGATGTTTTAATTATCGATCCAAAAGCAGACGAGCAAGTAGCGCAAAAAAACAAATATGCGCAAGTTTATTGGCAACAGAGAAAACGTAGAGGTGTTACCTTATTAGAGGCTCAAAAGTTAATGAGAGAACGTAATTATTATGCGGCAATGATGGTTAACGAAGGCGATGCAGATGCTTTAATAACTGGGTATTCACGTAGCTATCCTCAGGTGGTTAAGCCTATGTTAGAGCTTATTGGTTTAGCGCCAGGCTCTACAAGAATTGCAACTACCAATGTGATGATGACAGAGCGCGGACCAATGTTTTTAAGCGATACGTCTATAAATATTAATCCTTCAGCTAAAGATTTAATAAAAATAGCACAAATGACTTCTGGAGTCGTGAAAATGTTTGGAATAAAACCTGTAATGGCAATGACGAGCTTTTCAAATTTTGGATCTTCAAAAGACCAAACAGCAACAAAAGTGCGTGAAGCAGTGTCTTATTTGCATAGAAGGCACCCAGATTTGTTAGTAGATGGAGAGCTTCAAACCGATTTTGCACTTAATAGCAAAATGCTTCAGGATATTTTTCCTTTTTCAAAATTATCTGGACATAAGGTAAATACGCTAATATTTCCAAACTTAGAATCGGCAAATATTACCTATAAATTACTTAAAGAATTAAATAAGGCAGAATCTATTGGCCCAATAATGATGGGACTTCGCATGCCTGTACACATTCTTCAGTTAGACGCAAGTGTAGACGAAATTGTAAACATGACAGCCATTGCTGTGATTGATGCACAACAAAAAGAAAGCAAGGTAACAACCAACTAAAAACAGATTAGTTTTTAGTCCAATAATTTTATTACATTTGATGGCTCAACAAGAAACAGTCGATGATTACACATATTAACGGAAAAATGGTGGAGAAAAATCCAACAGATGTTGTTATAGACTGCAATGGTGTTGGCTATCTCCTAAACATTTCCTTACATACTTTTTCGCAAATCCCAGATCAGGAAAATATACATTTATACACACACCTTCACATTAAGGAAGATGCTCATAGCCTTTATGGTTTTGTTTCTAAGAGTGAACGCGAAGTATTTAGGCTGCTAATTTCGGTAAGTGGTATTGGTACAAATACTGCACGAACTATGTTATCTTCTTTAACACCAAAACAAATTCGGGAAGGTATTGCAACAGAAGATGTGGCGCTTATTCAATCTGTTAAAGGGATTGGTGCAAAAACAGCACAACGTGTAATTATAGATTTAAAGGATAAAATCATTAAAATATACGAAATCGACGAAGTTTCTGTTAATAGAAACAATACCAACAAAGATGAAGCGTTATCTGCTTTAGAAGTGCTTGGGTTTGTTAAAAAACAAGCAGAACGTGTGGTGGACAAAATTGTTGTAGCTCAGCCAGAGGCCAGCGTAGAAGCCATAATTAAACAAGCTTTAAAAAATTTATAATAGATTTTGAATACAACTAACCTATACTTTCATAAATCAATTTCAAAACATTTTTTACTAATTACAGCATTCTTGCTGTCTTTTAGTGTTTTTGCTCAAGATCCAGATCCTACTGTGGAAAGCGATTCTACAAAAACAGGATTTAGTATGGGTAATATAGAAATGCCTAACCCAAACAGTATAACTACTAAATACACTTACGACCCTATTACAGACCGTTATGTATATACAGAAACCATAGGTAGTTTTAACATTAATTATCCAATTATTCTAACACCCAAGGAATATCAGGATTTGGTTTTTAAAGAAAACTTAAAAACTTATTATCAAGATAAAATTGATGCTTTCGATGGTAAAAAAGAAACCTCAGAAGAAGATAAAAAAAATTTACTACCAGAATTTTATGTTAATTCAGGTTTTTTTGAAAGTATATTTGGCGGTAATACCATAGAAGTCGTGCCGCAAGGATCATTGGAAATGGATTTAGGAGTGCTGTTTACCAAGCAAGATAATCCATCATTTTCACCTCGAAACAGAAGTAACTTTACATTCGATTTCGACCAACGTATTAGTTTAAGTTTATTAGGGCAGGTAGGAACGCGCTTGCAGGTTACTGCAAATTACGATACCGAATCGACTTTCGATTTTCAAAATCTTGTAAAATTAGAATACACACCAACCGAAGACGATATCATTCAAAAAATTGAAGTTGGTAATGTTAGCATGCCATTAAACAGTTCTTTAATATCTGGAGCACAAAGTTTATTTGGTGTTAAAACGCAATTACAGTTTGGTAAAACCACTGTTACAGCAGTGTTTTCTGAGCAAAAATCCGATACTAAATCAGTAGTTGCACAAGGAGGAGGAACGTTAGATGAATTCGATTTCTTTATTCGTGATTACGACGAGAACCGTCACTTTTTCTTAGCTCAGTATTTCCGTGAGAATTACAACAAAGCATTAGCAAACTATCCTTTTATAAATACCAATGTCCAAATTACAAGAGCCGAAGTTTGGGTAACCAACCGAAGTAACCGTACAGAGAACGTTAGAAATATTGTTGCATTACAGGATTTAGGAGAATCTGGAGTAATTGGAAATCCAGGAGTAGTTGTTACAGCAGGTCCTGGCGCCTTTCCAGACAATGCAAACAACCGGTTAAATCCAAATAATATTGGTGGACCTGGTTCTCAAATTACAGACGCCATTAGAGATGTGGCTACAGTGCAAGCAGGAATATTAATTCCTGGTTTTAATGAAGGCTTCGACTATGCTAAACTGGAAAACACCAGAAAATTACAAGAAGGTCAAGAATATACTATCAATACACAATTAGGTTATATCTCATTAAACCAAAGGCTAAATAACGATGAGGTTTTGGCCGTAGCGTTTCAGTATACAGTGGGTGGTCAAGTATTTCAGGTTGGAGAATTTGCAAATGATGGTATTGGAGCTACAGACGTAGAAACTAATGGAAATGGAGAAGTAACCAACGTAACTAATAATAACTTAATTTTAAAACTTCTTAAAAGTAGTATCACATCTGTATCGCAACCAATTTGGGATTTAATGATGAAAAATATTTACGACACTGGCGCTTACCAGCTAAGTCAGGAAGATTTTAAATTAAACATCTTTTATAACGAATCTGCACCATTAAACTTTATACAAGCTGTAGAGGGTACGCCTTTTGGAACCGATTTTGAAGGGCAACCCATAGACCAAACCACGTTATTAAGATTATTCAATTTCGATAGGTTAAACTTTAATAACGATCCTCAAGCGAATGGAGATGGGTTTTTCGATTTTGTAAGTGGTATTACAGTATTACCTCAAAATGGTAAAATAGTTTTTACAAAAGTAGAACCTTTTGGGCGTTACTTATTCGATATTTTAGATAACGATGGTAATCCTGGAAACAATGCTTTCGATTACGAATCTGATATTTACACCAACCCAAACCAAGAAAAATACGTTTACGATATATTATACAAAGCCACAAAAACTGCTGCATTAGACGAGGTTCAAAAAAACAAATTTCAATTAAAAGGACGTTACAAATCTTCAGGAGGAGATGGTATTGCAATTGGAGGTTTTAATGTACCAAGAGGCTCCGTAAAAGTTACAGCTGGTGGTAGAGTACTTGTCGAAGGTGTAGATTATACTGTTAATTATCAATTAGGCCG
This sequence comes from Lacinutrix chionoecetis, assembly GCF_053604665.1. NCBI lineage: Bacteria > Pseudomonadati > Bacteroidota > Flavobacteriia > Flavobacteriales > Flavobacteriaceae > Lacinutrix > Lacinutrix chionoecetis. The sequence goes on along the minus strand of NZ_JBSHNQ010000080.1, from coordinate 28,947 downwards.
TGTACAAATTTTAGACGAAGCGCTAAAAGCGTCAAACACACCTATACAAGTAACTACAGAGAACAATTCTATTTTTGGTCAGCAAACAAAACGTTACACAGGTTTAAATATAGAGCATCAGTTTAACGAGAAGTTTTTAATTGGAGCCACCTATATTAATTTAAATGAAAGACCAATTACCCAGAAGGCAAACTACAATAGCGAACCTATAAACAACACTATTTTAGGCTTCAATGGTAATTATTCAACCGAAGTTCCATTCTTTACCAGACTGGCAAACAAACTGCCAAATATAGATACCGATGCGCCATCTAATCTTTCTGTTCGTGGAGAATTTGCGTACTTATTACCTGGTGCTCCAAAAGGCACAGATTTTAATGGCGAAGCAACAGCCTACATAGACGATTTTGAAGGCTCACAAAACGGTATCGATTTAAAATCGGCACAATCATGGAACCTTTCCAGTCGTCCGTTAGAATTAAACGCCACAACAGCTTTCGATGTAGATGGTATTGAAAATGGTTACGATAGAGCATTACTAAACTGGTACACTATCGATCCTATTTTCTATAGTGGTCAGCGTCCAGGAGGAATAGACGATGATGATATTTCGGGCTTATATACCTCGCGTGTTTTTGTAGAGGAATTATTTCCGGAACAAGACATTGCACAAGGACAAACCACAGTTTTAAACACACTGGATTTAACGTACTATCCTACCCAAAGAGGGCCGTATAACTTTAATAGTAACAATTTAAATGCAGATAACACTACGATAACTAACCCAAATCAAGGTTGGGCAGGGATTACAAGACAATTAACGTCTACAGATTTCGAGCAGGCAAACGTAGAGTATATTGAGTTTTGGATGCAGGATCCTTTTCAAGACAATCCCACAAATCCAGGTGGAAAGTTAGTATTTAACTTAGGAAGTATTTCAGAAGATGTATTACGAGATGGAAGAAAGCAATACGAAAATGGTTTACCTGCAGATGGTAATATAGCCCTACTACCTACCACAAGTTATAACACAGTGGTGCCGTTAAATCAGGCACTTATTTATGCTTTCGATACTACAGGAGAAGAAAGATTAAATCAAGATGTTGGATATGATGGATACGATGATCCAGCAGAAGCCCTTAATTTTCCCGCATTTAATACTTTACCAGATCCATCTGCCGATAATTACCAGTATTACATTAGTGCAGAAGGAAATATTTTAGAGCGTTATAAATTATACAATAACGCCCAAGGCAACTCACCAGATACATTTAGCGATACTAACCGTGGTTCTACCACGCAACCAGATGTAGAGGACGTTAATCGTGATAACACCATGAACACGATTAATAGTTATTTTGAGTACGAGTTGGAAGTAACACGCCAAAATCTACCGTTAAACAATTTAGATGAAATCACACCAGCAAATCCAATAGGCGAATTTATTAGAGATATCAAAATACGCCCAAGAAGTTTACCTAATGGAGATACAGAGCAGGTAAGATGGTATCAATTTAGGGTACCAGTTCAAGGCGATCATGTAGAAGCTGTAAATGGTATAACAGATTTACGTTCTATCCGCTTTGCAAGACTATATTTAAATGATTTTTCTGAACAAACCACATTCCGTTTCGGTACCTTAGATTTGGTGCGTAGCGATTGGAGACGTTATCAATTAGCTTTAGATGGTGGGCCAACACCTCCAAACTTTAATGACACAGAATTTACTGTAGGTGTAGTAAGTACCCAAGAAAATGATGGTAGTTACGAGTCACCTCCAGGAGTTGAACCAGAAAGATTAAACAATAATAACTCTATTATAGACCAAAACGAGCAATCTTTAGTTGTTAATGTTTGCGATTTACAACCTAAGGACTCTCGAGCAGTTTATAAGAATATTAGTGTGGACATGAGACAATACAATCGTATTAGAATGTTTATGCACGCAGAGGATGCCGATATTCCAGGATTACAGGACCGAGAATTGATTGGTTTTATTAGAATGGGTAACGATTTAACTCAAAACTATTACCAGATAGAAGTGCCTTTAGTGGTTTCGCAAGGATTCTCGAGTGCAGCATTATGGCCAGCTTCAAACGAAATAGACTTACCGTTAGATGTGCTTGAACAAATAAAATCCTTAGGTATTGCAAACAATACACTATCAAATGGAGAAGCAACTTTTTACGATACTATAAACGGTGAATTAGTTGAAGTAAATGATGAATTTGCGGGTTACGATGCTTTAGGCAGAGACAGACACCGTGTGGCGATAAAAGGTAATCCAAACTTTGGCGCTGTAAGAACACTAATGGTAGGAATTAAAAACGGAACTAACAACAGTCAATGTGGAGAGGTTTGGTTTAACGAGTTGCGACTTTCAGACATGGATAACGAAGGAGGTTGGGCAGCAATTATGAGTGTAGATACCAATTTTGCAGATTTCGCTAATGTGAGCGCAACCGGAAGAATGAGTACCGCTGGTTTTGGTTCTGTAGACCAAGGGCCACAAGAACGTAGCAGAGAAGAGATTAAACAGTACGATGTTGTTACCAATGTAAACATAGGCCAATTATTACCAAAAAAATGGGGTATTCAAGTGCCTTTTAATTATGGTCAGGGTGCCGAATTAATTACACCAGAATACGACCAGCAATACGAAGATTTAAAGCTTCAAAATAGAATTGATGCAGCCGAAACTCAAGAAGAAAAGGATAACATTAGAGAGCAATCTGAAGAATATACCAAGAGAAGAAGTATCAATTTTATTGGTGTTAGAAAAATAAGAACAGGAGAATCTAAACCGCGTTTTTATGATGTAGAAAACTTAACGTTTAACCATTCATACAACAAAGTAGAGCATCGCGATTTCGAAATAGAGCGCTCTATAGATAAACAAGTAAGAACAGGTGCAAGTTATGCCTATAATTTCGAACCTAAAATAATAGAACCATTTAAAAAGAACGATTCACTTTTTACTGGAAAATACTGGAAACTTTTAAAGGATTTTAATGTAAACCTAATGCCTGCAAGTTTTTCATTTAATGGAGATATAAACAGGCAATTTAATAGGCAACGTTTTAGAGAGGTAGATTTAGGTGGTGATAATATTGGGTTGGAGGAGTTATTCCGAAGAAATTATAATTTCGATTACCAATCTACAGTCAATTGGAATTTAACCAAAGCATTGTCCTTAAACTTTACAATAGCTAATAACAATATTGTAAGAAACTATTTCCAAGATAATATAAGAAATGGTGAGCAAGACCCAAGTTTAGATGTTTGGGACGGTTATTTTGATATTGGTGATGCCAACAGGCGTTCGCAAACCTTAGGTGTAAATTACGAAGTGCCTTTCGATAAATTTCCTACACTCGACTTTATTAAAGCCACGTATTCTTATCAAGGTTTATACCAATGGCAAAAAGGATCCGATTTGTTTGGGGAACTAGTTGCAGACGATGGTAATACTTATAATTTAGGTAACTCCATTTCAAACGGTAACACGCATAATATAAATTCTACTTTAGATATGCGTAAGCTTTACAAATATTTAGGTATTAAAAAGAAACGTGTTGTAAATAGTGATAAAGTTAGTAGGGTGCCAAGAAGTGGTGCACCTCCAGGAGTGCCAGCAACGGACGATAAAAATAATAAGCCTGAAGCGAAAAAGAAAAGCGGAGTAGGTACAGGAATTGCTAATTTTGGTATAGGTATTTTAACTTCTGTAAAAAGAATTCAAGCAAATTATTCTGAAAACAACGGAACTTTTCTACCTGGTTTCTTAGATACTCCAGGTTTTATAAGTGCATCTAAACCTACATTTGGTTATACCTTAGGTAGCCAAAAGGATATTAGATCGTTGGCGGCAAGAAATGGATGGTTAACGGTATTTCCAGATTTCAATCAGCAGTACACAAAGAACCAAACAAAACAATTAGATTTATCTGCGAATTTAGAACCTGTAAACGATTTAAAAATCGATTTAGTAGCTTCAAGAACTTACGCCGAAAACTATACCGAAAACTATAGAATTGAAAATAATGAATACAACTCGTTAACACCTAATGTGTTTGGTAATTTTAATATTTCAGCCTTTACATTACCTACCGCTTTTGGTAAAAGTGATGAGGTAAGTTCGCAAGCGTTTGATGATTTTAGACAAAACAGATTAACCATTGCCAGAAGATTAGCTTTAGAACGAGGTGCTAATATTAACGATGTGGATGCCGAAGGTTATCCATTAGGGTTTGGCAAAACAAGTCAGGCAGTATTATTACCATCATTTTTAAGTGCCTATACAGGACAAAGTGCAGAGAAAACAAAATTAGGAGCTTTTAGAAACATACCAATTCCTAATTGGGATATTAAATACACTGGGCTAATGAAGTTTAAGTGGTTTAAAAAGCAATTTAAAAGATTCTCCTTATCTCATGGATATCGTTCAAGTTATACAATTAACCAGTTTAGAACAAATTTAGATTTTAATGGTATAGATTACGGCCAGCCTTATGCCTCGCAACCAGCAGACGATTTAGATCAAGCAGGTAATTTTAAAAATGCAGAATTGTATAGCAATATTAACTTAACTGAGCTATTTAGTCCGCTAATAAAAATCGATATGGAGATGAAAAACTCCATAGTTATAGGTGCTGAAGTTAGAAAAGACAGGCTTTTGTCGCTTAGTTTTGATAACAATTTAATGACCGAAATTCAAGGGAAGGAATATGCGCTTAAATTAGGTTATAGGTTTAAAGACGTACGTATAAAATCTAAATTAGCCGGACCAAAAAAGGCTATTGTAAGTGATTTAATAATGGAGGCTAATCTTTCTGTAAGAGATAACAAAACTATTATTAGGTATCTGGATTTAGAGAATAATCAAATTACAAACGGGCAAACTATTTACGGTTTAAAGTACAATGCTAATTACTCATTTAGTAAAAATCTAACAGGTATTTTCTATTTCGATTATACATTTTCAGAATATGCAATTTCTACGGCATTTCCGCAAACAACAATACGTTCTGGAATTACTTTAAGATATAATTTTGGTAATTAATTTTTCTATTTGAAAACCCAAAGCTTTTAAATACATTTGTAAAAACTTAAAAACACTATAATGAATATTCCAGCAGAGTTAAAATATACACAAGATCACGAATGGGTTAAAATTAATGGCGACATAATAACAGTAGGAATTACCGATTTTGCACAAAGTGAACTTGGTGATATTGTATATGTAGAAGTTGAAACGGTTGACGAAACATTAGATGCCGAAGAGGTCTTTGGAACCGTGGAAGCTGTTAAAACTGTATCTGATTTATTATTACCTGTTGCAGGAGAAATTATAGAATTTAACGAGTCTCTTGAAGACGAACCAGAAAAAGTAAACACAGATCCTTATGGAGAAGGATGGATGGTTAAAGTAAAAGTATCAAACGTTTCAGAGCTTGATAATTTACTATCTGCAGACGACTACAAAACGTTAATTAGTGCTTAAAAAATTCACTTTTTTAGCTAGCATTTTTTATACAATACTACTAACAGCCTTTAGTTTAATTAAACTAAAGGCTGTTGTGGAAGATATACCTTCGTTTAACGATAAGTTAGCACATGGTTTAGCACATTTTATATTTGTTTTACTATGGTTTTTTACGTTTTACTTTAAATTCAATTATAAATTTAAAAAAGCACTCACTGTAGCTGCACTATGTTCATTGGTGTATGGTGTGCTTATTGAGTTATTGCAAGGTTGGATAACACTAAACAGGGAAAGCGACTATAAAGATGTATTAGCAAACGTTTTAGGTATGATATTTGCTCTGTTTATATTATTAATAATAAATAAAGGCGTGTTAAAAAAGAAGAATACTTTGTTTTTTTGACAAATAAATTGCTATTTTAGCAAAGCATAAACAAATTAATTTATGGAAACTAAAAAAAATCCTAAAGCAAATGTAGGCAGAAACAGTTCTCTGTTTTTTGCAGTTGGTATGTTGTTAATGTTAGGTTTAACTTACACTGCTATCAACTACAAAACCTACGATGAAAGAGTTGTAGACAATAGGAGCATTGATGTGGACGAAGAATTGGAAGAAGAAGTTCCAATTACAAATCAGGCACCACCACCTCCACCACCACCTCCGCCACCACCACCAGCACCAGAAGTTATTGATGTTGTTGAAGATGAAGCGGAAATTGAGGAAACAGTTATAGAATCTACAGAAACAACTCAAGAAGAAGAAATTGTTGAGATTGAAGAAGTAGAAGTAGAAGAGGTTGAGGAAGATGTTGAGGTATCTTTTGCTGTTATAGAAAGTGTACCTGTTTATCCTGGTTGCGAAAGTGGAAACAACGACCAGAAGAGAAAATGTATGTCGGACAAGATCAATAAATTAGTAGCTAAAAAATTCGATTTAGATTTAGGCCAGGAATTAGGTTTAAGTGGTAAGCAAAGAATTTACGCACGTTTTACAATTGATAAAGCTGGAAACATTGTTAATGTTAAAACACGTGGTCCTCATCCAGGATTAGAGAAAGAAGCAAGACGAGTTGTTGGTTTAATACCAAAAATGAAGCCTGGTAAACAAAGAGGAAAGCCTGTAAAAGTAACTTTCGATTTACCAATAACATTTAACGTACAAGACTAATTAGATAGTTTTAAATACATAAATTAAAAACCCGATACAAATTTTGTATCGGGTTTTTTGGTTTTGGTATGCTTATTGTGATTTTGACATAATATTAACATGTAAACTTTAATAATTATGAACAATTCAAAGAAAAGTCACGATTTCGTTCGTCAAAACGAGAAAAACGTGCAAAAATCACAAAAGCACGATGCAAATTTACAAAAAAACTCAACACTGTACTTTCAGGTTGGTTTAATTATATGTTTGCTATTTAGCTATGGTGCATTAGAGATGTCTTTTGCAACCTCTAAAGATTACGTTTACTCCACACCTGTAGACGATAATGAAATTTATGAAATTGACATCGAAAATTTTGAAATTGAAAAAAAGGTTGAGAAAAAACAAAAACAGCAAACAACACAGCCTAAGCCAAAAAATCCAGACTTAAAAATCGTGGACGACAAAACAAAAATTGAAAAAGCAGTTGATGATATTGTTAAGGTAGTTGTGCCAGACGATAAAAAACCTGTTCTTAAAACAGATGATAAAAGCCTAATAATTGAAGAACCATCAGAGCCTGTAAACATTATGGCTGTACAGAAAGTACCAATTTATCCAGGTTGTGAGAGCGAAACAAACAACGATGGAAGAAGAAAGTGCCTTTCAGATAAATTAACCCGACTAATACAGAAAAAATTTGATAGAGACTTACCTTCAGAGTTAGGTTTAACAGGAAGACAAAACATTTATGTGTCCTTCAAAATCAATAAACTTGGTGAAATTGAGATTATAGATACTAAAGCTAATCATAAAGATTTAGCTAAAGAGGCTAACCGAGTGGTTGGTAAAATACCAACAATGCAACCTGGTAAAAACAATGATAAGCCAGTAGAGGTATCGTACTTACTGCCAATAAAATTTAATATTCAGTAAATACTATTTTTTAATAGCTAAAAACCGTTATTACCTAAAGTAATAGCGGTTTTTATTTTATACAACCAACCCGAAAAAATTAAAAAATACTATCTTTCGCCGAAATTAAATGGTTATAGACCTATGAAGTATTACCTATTTATCATTGTACTTTGCTTTCAAACTTTTGCATTTGCCCAAGATGTTTCAGAAAAACCTCCGGTTTTCGATTCGTGTAAAGAAGCAGTTCAGGCTACTATTCAAAAATGTTTTGATGATAAAGTTTTCAATCTGCTTTTCGAAAATTTTAAAATACCAGAGAAAGTAATCAATGAAAGTTACAAGGGAGATATTGTTATTCTTTTTGAAGTCGATAAGGAAGGTGTTTTTAGAACCATGTATGTAGATGCTTTATATGCCGAATTAAAAACCGAAGCCACTCGTGTTATTAGCGAGTTCCCAAAGGTGGAGCCAGCAACGTATAATGGTAATCCCACTTTTAAGCAATACTCAATAAAACTTAAAATTCCGCTGGTCGATCAAACTGTTTCTACGCAAGATTTAGCGCTTCAGAAGGAAAAAGAACAAGAGTTAAACGCTTTAGAAATTGAAGCTAAAAAGGAATTAGATAGAGTTAAAGAAAATTATAAAACATACGATAACAGCGAATATTCCAGCCAGTTAAACATTCCGTTTTCACATGAAAATTATGCGCAGTTCGATCGTGCAACCAACTTAATTGGAACCAACAGCCATACAGCATCTAAGCCTTTTTTATATGAGGACGTTTCAGCTTATCACGATTTTAAAGCAGAAAATGAAGCCTTAAAAAAAGAAACGCAAACTTGGGCAGGAAGAAAATTATGGAACGAGCATTTGGTACAATTGCAAGGCAAAGATTATTGGTTTACTATCGACCCTATTTTCGATTTACAGGCAGGTAAAGACACAGACGCCGACTTTAATACTACATTTAACAACACAAGAGGTGTTTACATTCAAGGCGGATTAGGTAAGAAATTTAATTTTTCGGCTTCGGTGTATGAGAATCAAGGCAGGTTTGCACAGTACTTTAATAATTATGCAGAAAGTATAAAACCGTCAGACGGTCCTGCAATCATTCCAGGTCGTGGTATTGCCAAACGTTTTAAAGACGATGCTTACGATTATCCTGTGGCAGAAGCTTATTTATCTTACACACCAGCAAAATTTATAAATGTACAATTTGGGCATGGTAAAAATTTTATTGGTGATGGCTATCGCTCGTTATTACAGAGTGATGTGGCCAGTCCATATCCTTATTTAAAACTAAACACAAAGTTTTGGAAAATAAAATACACCAATACTTACACCTGGTTAAAAGACGTGAGACCAGAAGTAACAAAAGATGGTGCTTTTTTAACTAAGTATATTGCCAACCATTATTTAAGTTGGAATGTAAACAAACGCTTAAATTTGGGGATTTTCGAATCTGTAATATGGGCAAATACAAACGATAGAGGTTTCGATATTAATTATTTAAATCCAATTATTTTTTATCGTGCTATCGAGTTTGAAACAGGACAGGATGCTGGAAATGCTATTGTTGGTGCCTCAGCCAAATATAAGTTTAGCGACAATGTTAATATGTACTCCCAATTTATATTAGATGAGTTTTCTTTAAACGACGTTAAAGGCGGAGATGGCAGTTGGAAAAACAAATTCGGGCTGCAATTGGGTGCAAAATACTATAATGCGTTTAAGGTTAACAATCTCATGCTTCAGGCAGAATATAATGCGGTAAGACCATATACCTATTCGCATAATACAATTATATTAAATTACGCACATAACAACCAGCCTATGGCACACCTCTGGGGAGCAAATTTTAGAGAATTGGTATTAATAGGCCGTTACAGATATAAGCGTTGGTTTGGCGAGGCCAAACTTATTACTGGTGTTCGTGGTTTCGATTTTAATAATGCTACAGATGCTTTTAACTATGGAGGCGATATTTTTAGAGATGAAGTAGATAGACCTTTCGACACTGGAGTAAAAATTGGACAAGGCAATAAAACCAATACCATTAATGCGAGCATTCAAGGTGGCTATTTAATAAATCCAGCTTCTAATTTAAAAGTATTTGCCAATATTAGCTACCGTAATTTTAATCCTGAAGCCGAAACGATGACGGTTTTAAACAACAGTACAGTGTGGTTTAATTTTGGGATTAGAACCGACTTATTTAATTGGTATTTTGATTTGTAGAATAGACTTTACAACGTATCTTTGCATCAAATTTTTAAACCCTTAAACGGCGTTCGAAAACAAAGCAATACTTTGAGTACTACAACTACAACAGTAAAACAGTCTTTAATTTCAGATTTTAAAGAAATCACGAAAATGCGTTTAGCTATAAGCGTCGTGTTTTCTTCGGTTGCTGGTTATTTGTTGGGTGTAGAAACTATTGACTTTACTACGTTATTTTTATTGGCAATTGGTGGCTATTTTATGGTTGGTGCCTCTAACGCTTACAACCAGATTATAGAAAAAGATTTAGATGCCTTAATGGACAGAACAAAAAACCGTCCTATTCCAGCAGGTCGCATGACTGTACAATCGGCGTTTATTATTGCTACCGTTTTTACGGTTTTAGGTATTGCCATTCTGTATTATATAAATCCGCAAACAGCAATGTTTGGCGCTATTTCCATCTTTTTATATACGTGTGCATACACACCGTTAAAAACAAAAACACCTTTAGCTGTATTTGTTGGTGCTATTCCTGGAGCCATTCCGTTTATGTTAGGTTGGGTAGCAGCTACCGACGACTTTGGTATTGAGCCTGGAACATTATTCGCATTGCAGTTTTTTTGGCAATTTCCACACTTTTGGGCTATTGGCTGGTTTTTATACAACGATTATAAAAAAGGAGGCTTTTTTATGCTACCAACAGGTAAACAAGACAAAGGCACCGCAGTACAAACTATAATGTACACCATTTGGACGGTACTTATTTCTATTGTACCAGTTTTTGGAATTACAGGACGTTTAAAATTGTCTGTTATTGCCGCAACTGTTGTTTTTGGTTTAGGCATGTTTATGTTGTATTACGCCATTCAACTGTTTAAAAAAATGACAGAAAAAGCCGCCAAGCAACTCATGCTGGCAAGCGTCTCTTATATTACATTAGTGCAAATTATTTACGTTGTAGATAAATTTATTAGATAATTATGGATTTAACCCAAGGAACCTTAACAGAAAAGAACGAACGAGCCAAAAAGATGATGCTTTGGTTTGGGCTAATTTCTTTATTTATGTCGTTTGCAGGTTTAACCAGTGCAGTGATTATTAGCCGTACAAGACCAGACTGGTCTAAGGAGTTAGAGTTACCACAGGTTTTTTTAATAAGTGTTTTTGTAATTTTAGCAAGTAGCATTGCGTATATTATAGCACAACGCGCCTTAAAAAAAGGCAACAGACAAGTAACAACAGTATGCTTACTTATAACTTTTGGTTTAGGTTTGGTGTTTATTTTTCTGCAGTTTCAAGGATTTAGTGCACTTATAAATTCGGGATATTATTTAACAGGTGAAACTAGTGACCCTAAGGCATCATTCATATTTTTAATCGCTTTTGTGCACTTATTACACGTAGCTGTAGGTTTAATTTGTTTGTTAGTTGTAATTTATAATCATTTTAAACAAAAGTATACGGCAGACAATATGTTAGGTGTTGAACTGGCAGGCACATTCTGGCATTTTATTGATATACTGTGGATTTTCTTGTATTTGCTACTCTATTTTGTAGGATAGATTTTTATAAGAAAAAAAGAGACAAAAAAAGGAATTCGCCAATCAGATAAAACAAGGCTTAAAAATTACACTTTAACATTTCTTTAGAAGAAGAAAATGATTATTTTTGTGCCATATTTAAAATTAACGAACTCAACTATATGAATACTACAGTTGCAACTACTGGAACAGAAGGTAAAATTTGGGGAGGAGGAAATGAACCTCTAAAAGCAAGTTACGGTAAAATGATGATGTGGTTTTTTATCGTTTCAGATGCCTTAACATTTTCAGGATTTTTAGCTGCTTACGGTTTTTCAAGATTTAAATTTATAGATTCTTGGCCAATAGCAGACGAGGTCTTTACTCACGTACCGTTTTTTCATGGTAACTATCCAATGATTTATGTTGCGTTCATGACGTTTATTCTTATCATGTCGTCTGTAACTATGGTATTAGCCGTAGATGCTGGACACCATATGAATCAGAAAAAAGTAACCTGGTACATGTTTTTAACAGTAATAGGTGGTTTAATTTTCGTTGGTTCGCAAGCTTGGGAATGGAACACTTTTATTAAAGGAGAATATGGAGCAGTACAAACCAAAGGTGGTAATATTTTACAATTTGGAGAGTATGTTACAGAGGACGGAGAGCAAAAATTTAAGCGTGTTGCTATTGCAGATTTCGCAAAATCAATTACAGATGTTAGAACACAGCATTTAGATAAAACTGGTCTTTGGTATGAATCTGAAGGGACGCTTCCGGAATATACAGTAGATGAGGTTTACTCTGGTTTACAGGCAAATTCTAATGTATTGGTTAGAACGCAAATAATTAACGAGCATGGTGAAAAAACTATACTATCTCGCGACGAATCTTTAAAACAATTAAAAGATAACGGACAATTAGTAGTACATGGTGCTAATTTAAAAGTTAACGAATATGGATCGCCATTATTCGCAGACTTCTTTTTCTTTATTACAGGTTTCCACGGTTTCCACGTATTTTCTGGAGTTGTAATAAATATTATAATTTTCTTTAATGTCATTTTAGGAACTTACGAAAGACGTAAAAACTATGAGATGGTAGAAAAGGTAGGGTTGTACTGGCACTTTGTAGATTTAGTTTGGGTATTTGTATTCACATTTTTCTACTTGGTATAATAAAAATTTGTATTTCATTTTCTTGAACAAGAAAATTTAAATAAAGCATATAAAATGGCACACGAACATAAATTAGAAATCTTTAGAGGATTATGGAAGTTTAAGTCTAACACTCAAAAAATTTGGGGCGTTTTAGCATTTTTAACTTTTGTTACTGCAATAGAAGTAGTTTTAGGTATCTACAAACCAGAAATATTAATGGGTCAGGTTTTAGGAATGAAAGGTCTTAACTGGATCTTCATAATCTTAACACTGGTTAAAGCTTACTACATTACTTGGGATTTTATGCACATGCGAGATGAAACAAAAGCATTGAGACGTATGGTGGTATGGACAGCTGTTTTTTTAATTTGTTACTTAATTTTTATCCTCTTACAAGAAGGAGGTTATATAGAAAGTGTTTATACTAACGGATTTGTTAAAAAAGATTTTTAGCAATTTTGAAAGTTAAAAGATAGTAAAAGGTGGTTTTTTTAAACCACCTTTTTTATTTTTGCAAAACTAATTTAATTGTAGTAATTCATGAGCAAAAAGCCTATTTCAAAGTATCTTATTTTAGGAGTGCTGTTTTTCCTTCCTGTTGCTTTTTTACTCATGCTATATCCTTCAACAAACAATTATAATATCCTGGATATTGTAAAGGAAGAAGTGCTGGATATCTCTAACTTATCTTCGGTTAAAACGTCGGATGTGTTGTTAAAAGACCACATAACAGTTTTAGGCTTTTTAGGAAATAATCCAGAATCGAAAATTCTAGAAGCTTCCAATTTAAAAGAACTTGTTTATAACAAATTTAAAGGCTTTAAAAAGTTTCAAATTGTAATGCTGGTTTCAGAAGATGCTCATGCAGAAACGAAACGGTTAATTCAAGAATTAAATAGATATAGCGAACATAAATACTGGCATTTTGTCTATGCCAGTGAGAACGATATTAACAAACTATTTAATAGTTTAAGAACGAGCTTAACCTTAGATACTACTAATGCAACAAGTAGTGTATTTGTAATTGATAAGGAACTAAACCAACGCGGAAGATTAGACAACAGAAGTAAAAAAGAAATAGAAAAAGGAGAAAAAGTAATCCCTTTAACAGCGTACAACGCTTTAGAAGTCTCCATAATTAAAAACAAACTTGCTGCAGAAGATATGCGTGTGCTTTTAGAAGAATATAGAAAATCTGGAAGAAATAAAATCGATTCATCTAACAGGCGTGCACAAGACCTTAATCCTGATAAAGAAACAGATGAAAAAGAATAACTACTCATACATAGGTATCGCCTTTATTATTTTAGTTTTCGGAATTATTTTTATTCCAAAAATTGTAAACAGAATAAAAAATAACGATATCACCCGAAACGACAGAATGAGTGTTGGACAAGATAACAACACCGAAGGAGAGGACAAGTTAGCCTTTATAGAAATCAATGGAACTCCTAAACGCGTTCCAGAATTTAGTTTTACAAATCAGGATGGAGAAACCATAACCCAAAACGATTACAAAGGCAAAGTATTTGTAGTGGAGTTCTTTTTTACAACATGTCCAACCATTTGTCCAAGAATGAATAGAAACTTGGTAGACGTGCAAAATACGTTTAAAGATAAAGCTAATTTTGGTATTGCCTCTTTTTCTATTACTCCAGAATTAGATACACCAGAAGTTTTAAAGGCCTATGCCGATAATTACGGCATTACAAACCCTAGTTGGAATTTGCTTACAGGTAAAGAAGACGAAATTTACAATTTAGCAAATGTAGGATTCAACATATTTGTGGGCAAAGTAGAAGACGACGATATTGGCTTTGAGCACTCCGGAGATTTTGCCTTAATAGATAAAAACGGATTTATTCGTTCACGATTAGACGCTTTCGGTAATCCAAAAATATTTTATAAAGGTATTATTAGCGAGCAGGAAAAAATGGATGAAGATGGTAATGAACAGGAAATTACTATGCTTAAGGAAGACATTAAAAAGTTATTAGAAGAATAGAAAATACAACAACTATATTCGAGCGATTTTTAAATAATATAAAGGGTATTAAATACTTATGAATGCTATAGAAAACATACAAAACGAAAAAAAATATAATAAGTGGATTGTTATTCTATCCATTGTAATTCCTTTAGCAGTAGCTGCTTTATTTGGTATTAAACTTAAAGATTTTGGGCTGGATGTAGAACCGCTTACATTTCTGCCTCCTATTTATGCTTCAATAAATGGATTAACAGCCATTGTACTCATTATTGCAGTGTCGGCAATACGAAGAGGAAATAGAAAATTACACGAGAAGCTTATGAAATTTGCTATTTCGTTATCCGTTTTATTCCTGTTAATGTATATCGCTTATCACATGACCAGCGATTCTACAAAGTATGGAGGAGAAGGAGCAATAGCTTATTTATATTATTTTATTTTAATTACACATATCATATTATCTATTGCTGTTATTCCATTCGTGTTAATAACTTACGTAAGAGCCATTTCTAATAATTTTGAAAGACATAAGAAAATAGCGCGTATTACATTTCCGTTATGGCTATACGTTGCTGTAACTGGAGTTGTCGTTTATTTAATGATTTCACCTTATTATCTTTAGCCAAAATATATTGTCACTTCCAGTGATTTTAAGGTGTGATTTTTAAATTAGTGAAGTAGAATTGTAGCGAGAAGTAATCCCATTATAATATGAAAACAAAAATTTTCTTTTTTCTTTTTTCACTCCTCTTTTTTCTTAAGAGTAACGCACAGTGTGCCATGTGTAGAGCTGTTTTAGAAAGCGAAGAAGGCATGGGAACAGCTAAAAGTATAAACGATGGTATTATATACCTTATGGCTATACCTTACGTATTGGTTTTTGGCATTGGTTTTACTATTTATTGGAAGTATTTTAGAAAGAAGAAAACCTAATACAGGGAGTTTTAACATTTTATTAGCAAAATTACTGTAACAAAAAAGGTCCTTTGCAGTCTAATGGATATGATGTAGTTAACATCAGCCAAAAAAAACCAGCCATTATGCTCAAAATAAATAAGCTACACAAGTCTTATCCTATTGGAGATTCTAGTTTACATGTATTAAAAGGTATTGATCTTTCTGTAGAAAGCGGAGAGATGGTAGCTATTATGGGATCTTCAGGATCTGGAAAATCTACCTTACTTAATATTATTGGGATGTTAGACGAGGCAGATGAAGGAGAATATATCCTGGACAATGTGCCTATTAAAAATCTTACCGAGAAAAAAGCAGCCATTTACAGAAATAAATTTTTAGGTTTTATTTTTCAATCGTTTAACTTAATAAATTATAAGAACGCTTTAGATAATGTGGCTTTGCCATTGTATTATCAAGGTTTAAAACGTAAAGAAAGGATAGAAAAAGGCTTATTTCACTTAGAGAAAGTAGGTTTAAAGGCATGGGCACACCATTTACCAAATGAACTTTCTGGAGGACAAAAACAGCGTGTAGCTATCGCAAGGGCGTTAGCGGCAAATCCAAAATTATTATTGGCAGATGAGCCAACAGGAGCTCTAGACACTAAAACGTCCTACGAGATTATGGATTTTATTCAATCGCTTAACGATGAAGGTAAAACCATTTTAATGGTAACACACGAAGAAGATATTGCAAACATGTGTAAGCGAATTGTGCGCTTGGTGGATGGTGTAATAATGGAAGATACATTTGTAGAACAAGTAAGAGCCTCGCAATATGTTTGATAGAGATCTCTGGAGAGAAATTTTTCAAAGTATAAACATGAATAAAACCAGAACGTTATTGTCTGGTTTTACAGTAACATTCGCTATTCTCTTGTTTGCTTTACTTTTCGGAATTACAAATGGTTTAATAAACACCTTTGATTCGGCTTTTGTCGACGATGCAAAAAATTCCATCTTTATAAATTCCGGAATGACTTCTAAAGCAAGTAACGGGTTACAGGCTGGACGACAAATTCAATTTGAAAATAGCGATCAAAAATGGATTGAAGAAGAATATGGTGATAAAGTACAATATATAACTTCACGTATTTATCTTAATGTTACAGCAACGTTTAGAACCGAAAAAAGCAGTTATAGTGTACGTGCTGTTAATCCAGACCATCAATATTTAGAAAATACTAAAGTAAATTATGGTCGGTACATAAACGAATCTGATATTAAAAACAAAACCAAGGTTGTTGTTATTGGTCGTTTGGTTGAGGAGGATTTGTTTAAAAAAACCACAGCCATAGGAAAATACTTAAATCTTAATGGTATTCAATACAAAGTTGTAGGTACGTTTGTAGACGATGGTGGCGATAATGAAGAGCGCTTAATCTACATGCCAGTAAGTACTGCACAACAAATTTATGGTAATAACGACCATATCGACCAAATTAACTTAACCTATAATCCCGAAATGAATTTCGATGCTGCCATTGGCTTTAGTAATATGCTTACTAAAAAGCTTAAAGACAGGTTTCAAGTGTCTCAAAACGATCAGCGTGCCATTCGAGTTCGAAATTTAGCAAATGAATCTAAGGCTGTAGATCAAATGACATTTGTACTTAGTATTTTGGTGTTAATTATTGGATTTGGAACCTTAATCGCTGGTATAGTAGGGATAAGTAATATCATGATATTTATTGTAAAAGAGCGAACCAAGGAAATTGGTATTAGAAAAGCACTTGGTGCCGAACCAAAATCTATTGTATCACTAATATTATTAGAATCTATACTTATTACCATAATCGCAGGATTTGTTGGTTTGTTTCTGGGCATGGGAATATTAGAATTGGTTGGGCCAAGTTTAGAAAAATACTTTATTAAAGACCCTTACGTAAGTTTAAATCTGGTTATTGGAGCAACAATAACACTGATTGTAGCAGGTGGACTTGCAGGTTATTTACCAGCAAAAAAAGCATCGAGAATAAAACCTATTGTAGCACTAAGAAACGATTAATTATGCGATTTTTATTAGAAAGAGATACGTGGCAAGAGGTTTTCGATAGTTTAAGTAAAAATGTACTTAGAACTATACTAACAATGGTTGGTGTTTGGTGGGGCATTTTGCTGCTTATTGGTTTGTTAGGCTCTGCTCGAGGGATAGAGAATTCATTTAACAGACTCTTTGGTAGCTTCGCTACAAATAGTGTTTTTGTTTGGGCACAAGCCACAAGTATGCCGTTTAAAGGATTTCAGGAAGGCAGACAAGTCCAGCTAAAAATTAGCGATGCCAAAAAGATAGAAGAAAATGTAGATGGTATAGAATTTGTAGTGCCAAGAAACCAAAGTCAAGCACTGGTGGTTCATAATTTTTTATCAGGAAACTTTGGTGTTAATGGCGATTATCCTTTACTGGATCAAGTTCAAAAAAAGAAAATGATTCGTGGACGTTTTATCAATCAAACAGATATCGACGAAAATAGAAAAGTTATTGTTATTTCTGAAGAAATCTATAAACAACTCTTCGATAAAGATGCCGAAATGATTGGTGAATACGTGCAACTTAATGGTATGAATTTTAAGGTTGTTGGCATGTTTGAAACAGGAAATGCAAATATGGGACCATCAAGCGATATCCATATACCATTTACCACATTTCAGCAAATCTATAATATGGGCGAAAATATAGGCTGGATGATGATTACAGGCAAACCAGAATACGATATTTCGCAAATTGAAGCCGATGCTAAACTTATTTTAAGAAACTTAAATAAAGTGCATCCAGAAGATAATCGTGCCTTTGGTAGTTTTAACTTAGGAAAAGAGTTTGCGAAAATTACGGGCTTTTTAACAGGTATGCAATTTTTAACCTGGTTTGTAGGTATTGCAACACTAATTGCAGGTGTGTTTGCCATTGGTAACATTTTGCTAATTACAGTAAGAGAAAGAACAAAAGAAATTGGTGTACGTCGTGCACTTGGTGCCACACCATTCGAGATTAAAAGACAGGTTATTTTAGAGGCCGTATTTATTACACTTATTGCAGGTTTACTTGGTATTATAAGTGGTGGGACACTATTAATTGTTGTTGATAAAATGTTTGGACAAGGCGATGAAGCGGTTTTAGTTAATGCATCGGTTTCTATCTCAGTTGTATTTATAGCATTAATAATATTAATAGTTTTAGGCACCTTAATAGGATTAATTCCTGCATTTAAAGCCACAAGTGTTAAACCAATAGATGCCTTACGAGAAGAATAATCATCAATCAAAATAAAATAGAAAAAGAAAGCGTACCGCTTTCAAACCAACAAAAGTAAATTAAACTAAAAATGAAAAAAGCATTAAAAATTATTGTAGGATTAGGATTGCTTATAGCACTTATAATAGTGTTGAAGTATTTTAAAGACTCTAATTCAAAATCTGTAGAAGATTTTAAAACCGCTCAGCCGTTTTACACATCAATCAATACTAAAACGGTCGCTACAGGAAAATTAAATCCTGAAGAAGAAATTGAATTAAAACCACAAATCGCAGGAATTATAGACGAAATTCTTGTAGAAGAAGGAGATATTGTTAAAAAAGGAGACCTAATCGCTAAAATTAGAGTAGTCCCAAACGAGCAAAGTTTAGTTGGTGCAAGTGGTCAAATTTCTTCAGCTAAAATAGGATACAATAATTCTAAAACAATTTACGATAGAAATAAAGCATTGTTCGATAAAGGTGTGATTTCAAGACAAGATTTCGAAAACAGTCAATTAGCTTTAAATCAGGCACAGGAGTCTTTAAACCAGGCACAAAATAATTACCAGATTATTAAAAGAGGCTCGCTTTCTGGAGGAGGTTCTGCCAATACAAGTATTACGGCTCAAATTCCTGGAACTGTTTTAGAAATCCCTGTACGTGAAGGAGATCAGGTAATTGAGAGTAACAGCTTTAATGCAGGAACAACCATTGCTACCATTGCAGACATGAGTAAAATGATTTTTGAAGGAAAGGTAGATGAAGCCGAAGTTGGAAAATTAGAAGAAGGGAAAGAAATAAAAGTTATTCTTGGCGCCATTGGAGAAAAAGAATTTCCAGCAAAACTAACCTTTGTTGCGCCTAAAGGAAACGAAGAGAATGGTGCAGTACAATTTACCATTAAAGCAGATGTGACGGTAGACTCTTCAACAAAAATTAGAGCTGGTTATAGCGCTAATGCCGAAATTGAAATGGAAGCAAAAGACAGCGTAATGGTTATTAAAGAATCTTTACTGCAGTTTAATAGAATTACAGAGAAGCCTTTTGTAGAAATTGAAAAGGAAGCTGGAAAATTTGAAAAAGTAAACGTGGAATTAGGATTGTCTGATGGGATTAACGTAGAAATTACCGATGGCGTTAAAGAAGGCGATAAAATCAAGGTTTGGAATAAGGCCTCTAAAGAAGATAATGATGAAGAATAGAAATACAATTTTATCTATAATAACCCTATGTATTTGTGCATTTGCATTTGCACAAGAAAAACAATGGTCGCTTAAAGAAAGCGTTGACTATGCTTTAGAAAACAATATTACTGTTAGACAAACCGCTATTGATAAGGCAATTGCAGAACAGGATTTAGAGTCTGCTAAAGGAAATTTTTTACCTACGGTAAATGCCAATGCTTCTCAAAACTGGAATTTTGGTTCTTTTATAGATCAAAATGGTGGTCGAATTTCAATAGACTCAAGAGGTAATAGTTTCTCGCTAAATACAGGTGTGACCTTGTTTAATGGCTTTAGAAATATGAATCTTAAAAAACAGGCAGAATTGGGTGTAGAAGCAAGTCAAATTCAATTAGAAATATTAGAAGATAATATTTCACTTAATATTGTAAACGCTTATTTAAATATACTCTTTAATAAGGAATCTCTAAAATTAGCCGAAGATCAAGTTTCAATAAGTCAGAAAAGTTTAGATCAGGTACAAGAGCTGGTAGACGCTGGGGCAAGAGCAAGAGCCGATTTGTTAGTGTCTAAATCGCAAGTGGCTGCAGATCAAGAACGTTTGGTAAATGCTCAAAATAGTGTAGATTTATCGTTATTAAGTTTAGCGCAAATATTACAAATTCCTTCAGAAGGTTTTGAAATTCAGGATGTAGATATCGATTTAACCGAGGCGGTTTTAGTATATAAATCCACCAACGAAATTTTATCTTATGCCATTGAGAACAGACCAGAAATAAAAGGCGCTCAACTTAATATAGACAATGCCGAATTAAATTATCAAATAGCTAAAAGTGCTTATTATCCAACGTTATCCTTTGGTGCAGGCGCAAGCACATCGTACCAACACTTGCAAGGTCAGGATGATGTGAGACAGATAGTAACAGGTTTCGATCCTATGACGGGATTACCTATAACGGAGTTTCAAAAAAACGGATTTAAAGAGCAAATTGAAAACAACTTAGGTTACAACGTTGGTTTTAATTTAAGCATTCCTATTTTTAATGGTTTTAGAACCGACGCTAATGTTAGACGCTCGCAATTAAGTAAAGAACGTATTACTTTGGCTCTAGATGAACAAATTCAAACCCTGAGAGCGAATGTAGAGCAAGCTTTTGCAGATGCTAAAGCATCTTTAATTCAATACGAGGCCTCTAAACTATCTCTTGAATCTCAGGAATTAGCTTTTCAAAACGAACAAGACAAATACGACTTAGGCGTTAGTACCTCCTTTCAGTTAGAGCAGGTTCGAAACAGATTAATTAATGCGCAATCTTCCTTTTTAAATGCAAAATATAACTATGTATTTAAAACGAAAGTATTAGATTTTTATCTTGATAAACCAATAACAGAATAGAAAAATTTGGCTTTAATTTTAAGCATAGAAACAGCAACTACAAATTGCTCGGTCTCATTATCTAAAGATGGTGAGACCTTGCTGTTAAAGGAAGATTATAACAATAATTATTCTCATGCAGAGCGTTTACACGTTTTTATAGATCAAGTGCTTCGCGAAGCTAATATTGAGCGTTCGCAACTAAATGCTATTGCTGTAAGTAAAGGTCCAGGTTCTTACACAGGCTTACGTATAGGCGTTTCGGCGGCCAAAGGGTTGTGCTATGCATTAGATATACCGTTAATCTCCATTTCAACTTTAGAAGCCTTGGCGCACCAAGTACAAACTCAAAGTGGTGTCATTATACCTATGCTTGATGCAAGACGTATGGAAGTGTATTCGGCTATTTTCTCTTCAAATTTAAAAATAGAAAGAAAAATAGAAGCTCAAATTTTAGATGAAACTTCATTTGCTAAAGAATTAAGCAACGGAAACGTTTACTTTATAGGTAATGGTGTCGAAAAAACCGAATCGATTATCTCTCATGACAATGCGGTTTTTATAAAAGATAAATTACCTTCGGCACAAGAAATGAGTGCTCTAGCTTATGCTAAATACAAAAAAAACGACACCGAAGATGTCGCTTATTTTGAACCTTATTATTTAAAAGATTTTGTCGCTTTAAAGCCTAAATCAAAAAAATAGTTTAGCCTTGTTTTTGTATCTCGACAGCATGTGGATAAGGAATTTCAATTCCTGCAGCATCCAACGCTTCTTTTGTTTCCTCAATCATATAAAAATTAATTGGCCAGTAATCGTCTTTGTTTACCCAAACTCTTGTAAAGAAATTTATAGAACTATCTGCTAATTCATTAACATGTACGGCAGGAGCAGGTTCTTTTAAAATTAATTCGTTAGCGTTTATAACGCTCATAATAACCTCCTTGGTTGTTTTAATATCAGAATCGTAACCAACTCCAAAAGTGACATCCACACGACGCGTAGGTTCGGTAGAGAAATTGGTAATGTTTCCGTTAGAAAGGCTTCCGTTTGGTAAAATTATTTCTTTATTATCCGGAGTTGTTAATTTAGTAGTAAAAATTTCAATCTCCTTGACTGTGCCACTTTCACCCTGCGCTTTTATAAAATCGCCAACCTTAAATGGTTTAAAAATCATAATTAATACACCTCCAGCGAAATTGGCTAACGAGCCCTGTAAAGCTAAACCAATTGCTAAGCCAGCGGCAGCAATTACAGCAGCAAGAGAAGTGGTCTCAATTCCCACAGTGCCTAATACAATTACAATAAGAACAATCTTTAAAACCCAGCCAATAAGGTTTATTAAAAACTTTTTAAGGCTAATGTCATAATTAGCTTTATCCATTGTTTTACCAATACCTTTTCTTATATATTTAATAATAAAAGCACCTATTATCCATATAATAATCGCGAGCAAAATTTTTGGTGCGTAATCTATAGTTAATTGATATCCTTTATCAATCCATTTTTGTAATTCCATAATTTGTTTATTGTAATATAATTAATAGAAGCACGCACAAAATAGCTGGAACAGCCTGTATGTAGAACAATTTAATCTTTCCAGTAGAATATGCGCCATATATGCCTGCAAAAATAATACATGTAAGAAAGAATAGCAGTGTATTTAAGTTTTTTATAACTATTGAAAATATTAAACCTGCAGCCAAAAACCCATTATATAAACCTTGGTTTGCAGCAAGAACTTTGGTTGCTTCTGCAAAAGCCTTGTCTTTAATGCCAAACGCTTTTATGGTTTTTGGTCTTGTCCATAAAAACATTTCAAGTATTAAAAAATAGACATGTAATAAAGCTATAAAAATAACAAAGAGCGTAATAAGTATATTCATAAATCACTTCATTTAAATTAATTGTTTTTTATTTGGTTTATAGCCTTTTCAACCTCGTTAACAGGTAATTTACAGGTGTTATTAACGCATACGTAAATTAGTGTTTCGTTTTCAACATATCGGTTTTTAAGTATTGGCAATTCACTTTCGTTTTTGCTGCCAACAATTATTTTATTAGGAATATAATAATTGTTTAACGCTTTTAGTTTGGTTTTGTATTCGCTACCTACGATAGCTATTTCGTAAAATGGTTTTGTGTAATTCAACATTAAATCTAACCAATTGGAATAACCAGAACTATACTCTTTAATTTCCGGACTAACATTATTAAGCATTGTAGTTGCCGTTTTTAGATAATAATTATTATCGTAATAATGCGATAATTTAAATAGATTTTTAGCCATAACCGAATTGCTTGCAGGAATCACATTATCGCGATACTCGATGGTTTTAGAAACTAATTTTTTATCTTTATTAGAAGTAAAGTAAAACATCTTATTTGTGTTATTAAAGAAGGCATCAAAGCAGTAGTCGGTTAAGGCTTTAGCATTGTTTAACCACTTTTTGTCTAAAGTGTTTTCATAAAGTGCAACAAAAGCATCAATAACTGTTGCATAATCTTCTAAAAATCCATTTATGCTGGGTTTACCGTCTTTATAGTTATGGTATAAACTACCATCCTCTTTTAATTGATTATCTAAAATGAACTGACCGTTTTTAATAGCAATATCTAAATAATGCTCGTCTTCTAAAACACGATAGGCATCAACATAACCTTTTAACATTAAAGCATTCCATGACGTTAGAATTTTGTCGTCCAATCGAGGACGTTCTCTTTTTGCCCTTTCTTTAAGTAAGAGTTTTTGCCAGTGCTTTTTTTTATGTTGTAACGTTTCAAGAGTAATATTTTCGGTTTTAATGAAATCAGCATCGGTTCCATTTCTAATTAAAACATAATTTTTATGCTCCCAAAAACCATAATTATTGACATTGTAGTATATAGAAAACAGATTGAAATCAACTTTTAAAATAGATTTTAATTCAGCTTTAGTCCAAACATAAAATGCGCCTTCTTCAAGTTCGCCCGAAGGTGTTAAACTGTCCGCATCAAGTGAAGAGTAAAAGGCGCCAGATTTGTTATAAAGTTCTCTTTCAACAAATTCTAAAGTTTCTAGTACGACCTCTTTGTAAAGTTCATTTTTGGTTAATAAATAAGCGTCTGCATATAAACTAGTTAATTGTCCGTTATCATAAAGCATTTTTTCAAAATGAGGGATATGCCACTTATCATCTACCGAGTAGCGAGAAAATCCACCTCCAACTTGATCATTAATGCCGCCAAATGCCATGTTTTTTAGAGTGTTGTTCACAAAAGTTGCAATGTTCTCTTTTTTATTTTGAAAGGCATATCGCATTAAAAAATGGTAGTTGTTTGGCATCATGAATTTAGGCGCTCTACCCATTCCGCCTCTTCTGCTATCAAAGTATTTTGACCAATTGTCTACAGCTTCATCAACAAAAGAATTCTCAAATTCGGGAGTTTTAGTATTTAAAGAAACAACATCCATTGCCTGCATGCCACGTTCTAATTTAGAGGCATATTCTTCAAGTTTATCAGGATTACTTTCATATAACTCTGCAATTTGTTTTAAAGCATTAATCCACTGATTTTTTTTAAAATAAGTGCCACCCCAAACAGGACGTCCATCTGGAAGGGTAACCACATTCATTGGCCATCCACCACTACCAGTCATAAGCTGCACGGCATTCATGTACACTTGATCAATATCCGGACGCTCCTCTCTATCAACTTTAATATTAATAAATTTATCATTCATTATTTTAGCTACTTCTTCATCTTCAAAACTCTCGTGCTCCATAACATGACACCAATGGCAAGCAGCGTAACCGACGCTAATAATTATAAGTTTGTTGCTGGCTTTTGCAAATTCTAAAGTTTTACTATTCCATGCTTCCCAGTTAACAGGATTATGCGCATGTTGTAATAAATATGGACTGGTTTCTTTAATTAAATTGTTTGTGTATTTATGAGTCACTGTATCTTTTTTTTGTGCGTTACAATATGAAATTAGTAATATTAATAGAAGACTTAAATATTTCATAACGCTTTTTAGGATGCAACTAAATATAGAAATTTTACGCATTTTATCAATTTAAAAGGTAGGAATATTAATCTGAAGATTGTTATATGTATATAACAATTAAGTCATATTTAACTAAGTCGAATAGATTAAAGTACAGTTTTCAAGGTTATAACGCCTTGATATTACTGAAAATTTTGAAAAATTTTGAGTATTATTGTACATTACATCAATAAGAAAATAAATCCCTCTATAATGAAGAATTTTACGCTAATCTTAATTTTATTCTTTTCAGCATCATTATCATTTGCACAAGATGTTTTAATGCAAAACGGAACAGTTAACCAATGTTCAGGTGTTTTATACGATTCTGGTGGAGCTGCGGCTAACTATGCCAACGACGAGAATTTTGTACTTACGTTATGTCCGGATGGTCCAGATCAATTTGTACAATTGGATTTCACATCATTTAGTACACAAATAGGGTTAGATATTCTTACAATATACGATGGACCAGATACGGCATCTCCGGTAATTGGTTCATATTCTGGAGGAGGCGTTGTAAATAACCCCGGAAATGTTGGAGCTTCTACTACGAGTGTTACAGGTTGTGTAACTTTAGAGTTTGTAAGTGATTCTGCAGCTAATACATTAGGGTGGATAGCAAATATTTCATGTTTAGAATCTTGTCAAACAATTACACCATCTATAGACTCAACAAATCCGGTAGCAGATGGTACAGGAGTAGTCCAAATACCAGTTGGAGGTACTGTGGATTTTACAGGGAGTGGGGTTTTTTCAGATGATGGTACAGGTGCTACTTACACATGGAATTATGGAGATGGTAGTGGTATTGAAACAGGTCAAACTGTAAGTCATCAATTCAACTCAATAGGGACATTTACAACTACATTTACAATTACAGATGCCAATCCAACAGGATGCTCAGAGTCGGTAACAATCACTGTAGAGGTTTTAAGCCCGTACATTGATGTAGATATTACGACTTACACAAATCAAGAATTAGTAACAGATGTTTTAATAGACAGCCCGTGTGCTGCAGTATCCAATATAATCTCCAGTTCTGGAGAGAATTTTGGTGTGGCCACAGGTATTGGAGCATTTACTGCTATTCCTGGAGCGTTTGCATTTGAGGCTGGTATTGTTTTATCTTCAGGTAGCGCTGTAGCTGCCGAAGGTCCAGAATCTGGAAACCAAAGTAATGGTGGTGGTGGTTGGCCAGGAGATGCAGATTTAGAAGCACAACTGGCTGGTGTTAACACAAATAATGCTTCTTTTCTTCAGTTCGATTTTGTGCCTATAGCCAACACAATAAGTTTTGATTTTATTTTTGCATCTGAAGAATATGGAACCTTTCAATGCGGTTTTACTGATGCTTTTGCGTTTTTGCTAACAGATCAGGTAACAGGTGTAACAACAAATTTAGCATTAGTTCCCGGAACTACAGATGTCGTTTCTGTTTTTACAGTTAGAGATAATATGTGGAATGGTGGTTGTCCATCGGTAAACCCTCAGTTTTTTGATGCCTATTATGGAGCAGGTGGTTTACCAGCAGCCAATAACCCTACAAATTTTTTAGGTTACACTAAACCAATGACAGCGTTTTCAAACGTTACTCCTAATAATCCTTACACCATCAAATTGGTTATTGCAGACGCACTGGATACTGCATACGATGCAGCAGTATTTTTAGGAGCTGGATCATTTAACTTAGGAGGAGAATTAGGTGACGATATTACTATAAGCGCAGGAACAGCAGATTGTCAAGGTACAGCGGTAACCTTAGACACAGAGCTGCCAACCGCTACACATACTTGGTATTTTGAAGGAAATGTAATTACAGGAGAAACAGGTTCAACCATAGATGTTACTCAGCAAGGTAACTACTCTGTAGATATTGTTTATTCTGCTACTTGCTTGGCTTCAGATTCTATTTATATAGAATTTATCCCAGGTCCAACGGTTGAGGCTGTTAATAATTTAGTTGAATGTAACGATGGAAATGGAGCGGTAATTTTTGATTTAACTGAAAATGAAGCGCCAGCGATAGGAGCACAAGATCCTACTATGACTGTTGTGAGTTTTCATAATTCTCAAGCGGATGCTGATGCAGATATAAATCCTATTACAAATCCAGCGACCTATGCAGGAACAGATGGAGAAACAATTTATATTAGAGTAGATGAAACTCAATCTGGATTATGTTATTCAACTGATGTGTTTTTACTACAATATTTAAACATTACCATTAATCCAGCTCCAGATATGGAGGTTTGCGACGATCTTTCAAATGATGGAACAGAACTTTTCGATTTAACAACTCAAGATGCAGCTGTTTTAGGAACTCAATTTCCAGCCGAATTTATTGTCACGTATCATAACTCTATTTCAGATGCAGATATGGGACTTAATCAATTAACAAGTCCGTATACTGGTACTAACGGAGAGATAATCTATGTTAGAATTGAAAGTGTATCAAGTAGTGTTTGCTATATTTCTTCACAAAATGATGCCGAAGGATTTTTACTTATCGTCAATCCAATAGCAGACGCAGTACAGCCAATGAATATCGAAGTTTGTGATGATGCCTCTAACGATGGTTTCGAAATATTCGATTTAACTTCATTAGAGCCAGTAATTTTAAATGGTCAGGATCCTACACTATATACAGTTAGTTATTACGAATTGCAAACAGATGTTGCGACATCTACTAATGCTATACCAAATCCTGCTACCTATACAAATACTACAACTCCAACACAAACCATATATGTAAGAGTAGATGATAATTCTAATCCTACATGTTATGGGGAAACTAGTTTTAGCATCACAGTTAATCCTGTTGATGATTCAACTTTTACAATGCAACCCACTTGCGATGGAGGTACTGTAGACACTGTTGTAACACCAGGAGGAACGTTTGTTTTAAACCCAACACCAACTGATGGAGCAATTATCGATTCTGCTACAGGAACAATTACAAATGGTACTTCTGGGACGTCTTATACAGTAGATTATACGTCTAACGGAATTTGTCCATCTACAAGTTCTTTTACAGTGACAGTGGACATAACAAACGATCCATCCTTCACCATGACTGCTACCTGCGATGGTGGAACAATAGCTACAGAAGCAACTCCAGGCGGAGTTTATAGTTTTAATCCTGCGCCAACAGACGCAGCAACTATTGATCCCGTTACAGGAACAGTAACCAATGCAACATCTGCTACGATTTATACTGTAGAATATAACCTTGGAGGTAATTGTCCATCATCATCAACAGTAACTTTAACGGTTTTAACAACAGACGATCCTACCTTCACCTACACACCAACCTGCGACGGAGCCGTTGTAGATACCGTAGCAACACCAGGTGGAACCTTTTCATTTAATACAGCACCAACAGATGCTGCAACTATAGACCCAGCAACAGGAACGATTACAGGAGGAACTCCAGAAGCAACCTATACTGTAGATTATTTAACTAGTGGCACCTGTCCGGCAACAAGCACGGTAACAGTAACTGCATACCCACTTCCAACCCTAATAACCCCCACACCATTAGAAGTTTGCGACGACGGCACACCAGACGGTTTTACAGCCATCGATTTAACGATAAAAAACAACGAAATAACAGGTAGCAATCCAGCCTATAGCGTTACGTATTACCTCAATCAGGCAGATGCAGACGCTCAGGCCAACCCATTACCAAATACCTACACTAATATAAGCAACCC
>NZ_JBSHNQ010000079.1:0-33465 GCF_053604665.1 Lacinutrix chionoecetis | reverse complement strand
CCTACGTTTCTGTATTGCCGAGATAAATAGCAGATAAATTGAATAAAAAAAGCTCAAGAATCTGATTTTAGAATCTATGAGCCTAGAATAATATTGTCTCAGATTAAAGAAGAATTTGTTTGTTTTTTACCTCAGTTCTTTTTAAGGTGTTGGTCGCCGTTATTGTTCTTTCCATTCCATGATTTCTTTATCATAAAATTCTGTTTTTTTAAGCTTTCCTCTTTTGTTATATAGTTCTGTTTTAGTGGGTACTCCATTGATATCGAAAAAATAACTTCTATTATTAAAGTTGCCTTGAATATACTGGTCTACCCTCTTTACTACTGCAGGTATAATTTCCTTTTGATTTTCATTTAAATTAATGGGTAAAACTTTATGAAATTCTGATACATTATATTTAAAATAATTACCACCTTCTAGATTAAAGGTTTTAAAGTAAACTACATAATCATCATTTTTCCAACTATTAAATGATTTAAAGGAATAAAACTCATTTGATATTTCAAAAAATTTAGAGTTTTGTTTTATATCATAGCGTTGAATAAATCTACCATTTTCATCATAAATATGTATGTGTTTCCCATTGCCCCAAATTCTTATCCTTTTTTTGTTATTTACATAGTATGCTACACTTTCGATATTTCTACTTTCATCATAATATTCTCTTTTAACAGTTCCATCTAAAAGATTATTTTCTTTTCCATAATCAATACTAATTAATTTTGCGTTTTTATCATACTGTTCTAATTTCGTATTTATACCTATGTCATTGTAATACAGAATGTTCTTACTTCGGTCAGGATTTAATTGAACCAATGATTTGCGCTGACCATTTGGATAAAAATTATTTGATGTAGTTATATTTACCAATATTTCAGAAATTTCATTTATTCTATCATCATTTTCATCTGCGTCTTTCAAAAAGGTTTGAAATAAAGCCGTTGAATACCTTATATTTATATCTGATTCTAATCTCGATTTTGCTTCTAAATAGATAATATCTGGATTTGTTTCTCCATTAAGATTTTCAACGGTCTTTTCTAGAAGATTAATAACTTCTTTGTAGTTTTTGTTTTCATATTCTTTCTGTGCTTTTTTGTAAAAAGCCTTTGCCATTGTAATGTTCTGTGCAAGAATTATATTACTTGATAATATTGTTATAATTAATATTATTTTTTTCATATTCATAGTGTTTTATTAATTATCCCAATAGTTTACTTTCTTCTTTTTTGCATTGGTTGAATCCTTAACAGTTTTTTTCTTTTTTGACGTCTTCCAATAATCTTTTTTAGGTTTTGTTTTTTTAGAATCGTTACCAAAATAATCAACTTTTTTTGTGTTTTTAGTTTTCACTTTTTGTCCAGTCCAATAATCTTTGCTTTGAGAAGCATTTATTTTTGTATTAAGAAATACAATGTTATTATTATTAGAAGGAATTGCACTAGCAAAATAACTTTCATTAACAGCTTTATTTAAATTTCCTTTAAGACTAGAAACTACATCTTCGACCGAGTTTTTCCATTGAAAAAATACAACATCATAATCTTTAGCTTTATTACTAAAATGGTCATAAAGTATTTTGTTTTTTATGTCACTAATAAATGGGTATTGCCCATTTGAATATGGGAAGAACCCAAAAACAGGCGAGAATTTTACATCAATATTTTGATTGATTTTAAAATCTAAAGTTGAAGGATAGCTTATATTTTCATAGTAATAGTCATAGTTTTTAGGAACATAGGCAAAGTAAATATATAAAGGTTTAAAACCAGTACCATCTTCATCTAAAGTAGATTTAAGTTTTAATTGTTTTAGAAAAGATTTTCTAGCGCTTATTATTTTTTTGTATTCACTTCTGTATTGACTAGCTTGACTTCTAAATAATTCTTTTTTTCTTTCTTCTTGAGCTTTTAATTGTCTTTGCCTTTCTTCAAAAGCTAAACGCTGCTGGCGTTGTTGTTCAAAATAGTTTACTAAACCAGTTACTGCATTACTAATAACTTGAACTTTTTCCATGTTTCGTTCATATTTGGCTTGACTACGTGCTTTAATAGCTTCAATCTCTGGTGTAGTATACATGTTACTTTTAGCATCAAAATATACTTGATTTTGACTGGAAGTTGTGCTCGTATTACTACTTACTGATGATATATTACCAATGTTTTTTGAAGTTGTATTATTAGCTGACGTTATGTTTTGGTTTTGATAATTTTTAAATGTTGGACATCCTTCAAAGTTATAGTTTAGCTTAATAAAATTATCATTATTTGCATGGCTTGTTTGAATTTCAGATAGCGATTCTCTACTTACAAACGAAGTATTATAAAGATTAAACCGTGGATGGCTAGCCCATGCAGGGTCAGTTTCACTAATATAATCAACTAAAAATTTTCTAAATTTTGAAGATGCCTCATTATACAAAGATTCTTTAAAGGCTCTTGAATTATCATTATTTAAATTATCATTGAAACTACATTGAAATATTTGAGTTCTAAATTGAAAGAAATCCCTGTAATCACTATTAGTTTTCCTACCTTCTGGATAAGGCTCAACTTGTGAATGAAAATAAAAATAATAAGTTTTAGATTGTTGTGCATAACTTGATAAAACTATAAATCCGAAAATAATATGTATTAGTAATTTTTCCATTGTTTTTGAATTTAATAATTTAATCTTAATTTCAGATACCTGATATTGGGTATATTTTTGTTTTAATGGCTACCAATGAGTCTCTAATATTAAACGTTTCAATGTTTTATATCAATCGTTAAACGAAGTTAGCCGTTTTTTTTTATAAAGTCAAGTTAGTATGCATACAATTTATTACTTTTAAAACATGCAAGAAGACTTCCTACACTACATATGGAAACATAAAAAAGTAAACGCCACTAACCTTAAAACAACCAAAGCAGAAGTGGTAACTTTAATTAATGTAGGAGAGCACAATCACAATACTGGGCCAGATTTTTTTAATGCGCAGTTAAAAATAGGAGAGCAACTTTGGGCTGGCAATGTAGAAATACACATAAAATCCAGCGATTGGTATGTACATAATCACGAAACAGATAGTAACTACGATAATGTAATTTTACACGTGGTCTGGGAGCACGACACCGAGATTTTTAGAAAGGACAATACCACAATACCAACGTTAGAACTAAAACCGTATGTGTCTAAAACGGCATTACACAGCTATCAAAAATTATTTGGTAACACACAAAAATGGATAAACTGTGAAAATGATTTTGCCTCAATTTCAGAGTTTACTGTTTCCAATTGGTTGGAGCGTTTGTATTTTGAGCGTTTAGAGCGTAAAGCGAGCGATATAGAAGTTGTGCTAAACCAAAGTACAAACAACTGGGAAGCGGTTTTATTTAAATTACTGGCTAAAAATTTTGGATTAAAAGTAAATGGCGATGCTTTTTTTAGTTTGGCAAATAGCTTCGATTTTGCAATTATAAGAAAACAACAAGCTAAGCTTTTAAGTTTGGAAGCATTGTTTTTTGGGCAAGCCGGATTGTTAGAAACCGATTGCCAGGAACCGTATTTTTTAGCGCTTAAAAAAGAATATCAGTTTTTAAAACAAAAATTCAGCTTGTCTTCTAAAAGCGTGATGCCTTTACAGTTTTTTAGATTGCGTCCACCAAACTTTCCCACCATAAGGTTATCGCAGTTGGCTCATGTCTACCATAAGCATCAAAACGTATTTATAAAAGTCATTGAGGCTAAAAACTTAGAGGATTTTTATACTTTATTTGCTGTAGAAACGTCGGCGTTTTGGGAAACACATTATACGTTTAATAAAGCCTCTAAAGGGTTGAAAAAGAAATTAACAAAAATGGTAATAGACTTGTTGTTAATTAATACCATCATCCCAATAAAATTTAGCTATGCCAAACATTTAGGAAAATCTATAGATGCAGAGATTATACAATTGCTTGAGCAAATGGCTCCTGAAAAAAACAGCATTGTAGAGAAATTTAATAGTTTGAAAAAAGTATCTCATTCGGCTTTAAGTTCTCAGGCATTAATTCAACTTAAAACCGAATATTGCGATAAAAACAAATGTTTACAATGTGCAATCGGTAACCAATTGATAAATAAAACGTAAAGTTTATATTTTTTCAGCATAAAAGGAGGTGGTTTTTAATGCTATTTAGAATTAAATTTTGGAAAGGTTTTATTACATTGCAATATGCAAGTAGCAAGAAATACATTATTATTTTTTCAGAAGCATGGTTATCATGTTTGTCAGCGTATTGCAGACCGTTTAGGAATTCGTGCTAAAATTGTACGTACCACGTTTATGTATTTAACGTTTGTAACGGTTGGTTTTGGCTTTGCTTTATATTTATTCCTTGCTTTCTGGATGCGAATAAAAGATATTCTTTACACTAAAAGGTCTTCGGTTTTCGATTTATAAATCCATGGTAAATTCGCTATTTAATTTCTTCAGAACAAAAATATACTTAGCCATAACGCTACTTATAGTGGTACTGTTAATAGGCGTTTTAGGGTTTAGAATGGTTTCTGGATACTCATGGGTTGATGCTGTTTACATGACGGTTATTACCATTACAACCGTAGGTTTTGGTGAGGTACAGCCTTTAGACGACAATTCTAAAATTTTTACTATAATTTTAATATTAAGTAGTGTTGTAATAGTTGGTTACGCCCTTTCAATAATTACAGAATACATACTTAGCAAAAATAATTTTGAAGACCTAAAATTAAAAAAGATGCAAAAGAAAATAGATGGGTTCGAAAACCATACCATTATTTGTGGTTACGGACGTAATGGAAAACAAGCAGCTAAAAAACTGGCGTCTTACAAAAGACCTTTTGTGGTTATTGAAAAATGTAAAGAAGTTTTCGATAAGTTTCAAAGTGAAACTATACCCATGGTTTTAGGCAATGCTAATGAAGATGATGTACTTATGCAAGCTGGTTTAGAAAGAGCCTCAACGCTTATTGCTGCTTTGCCAAGTGATGCAGATAATTTATTCGTTGTCCTTTCTGCAAGACAAATTAATAGCGAAACCTGTATAATAAGTCGTGCTTCGCAGGAAACTTCTTATAAAAAATTAAAATTAGCAGGAGCCAATAATGTTATTTCTCCAGATAAAATTGGTGGAGACCACATGGCTTCTTTAGTAGTTGTTCCAGATTTAATAGAATTTATAGATAATCTGGAAGTTGGAGGAAACGAGGATGTAAATATCGAAGAAATAGATGTCGATAAATTGTACGATGCCTCTTTTAAAGTGCAGACTATAAAAGATTTAGACTTACGTAATAAAACGGGTTGCACAGTTATAGGTTACAAAGGGAGCGATGGTAAATACATTATAAACCCAGAAGCTGAAATAAAACTGGTGCCTAATTCTAAAGTGATTGTTTTAGGGAGACCAGAACAAATACAAAAGATGAATTCCACATACGATTTAGATTAACAATAGTGTTTTTAACAGCTACCATTTTATCAATTCAGCATTTTTTTGCATCTTGCTCGTTATAAACTAATAAATAACTAACAACAATTTAATTATGAAGAAGTATCTTCTTTCTATTTTTACATTAATATTACCCTTATTATCTAT
This sequence comes from Lacinutrix chionoecetis, assembly GCF_053604665.1. NCBI lineage: Bacteria > Pseudomonadati > Bacteroidota > Flavobacteriia > Flavobacteriales > Flavobacteriaceae > Lacinutrix > Lacinutrix chionoecetis. Next base: position 27,865 of record NZ_JBSHNQ010000079.1, on the reverse strand, counting down.
CGCTCAAGAGACCGCAGAGGTTGGAATCGACGAAAAAATTGATGCAGCTTTTGGCAATGCCACAGGTTGGTTTGTCGAAGCTGTTTTTTATCAAATTCCATTTACAGACACGGTGAGCGTTTATTGGGTATTGTTTCCTTTAATTTTGGGAGCTTTATATTTTACATTCTATTTTAAATTTATCAATTTTAGTGGCTTTTTCACTTCTATAAATATTGTAAGAGGTAAATACGACCATTTAGACTCTCACGAAGGTAAGGAGCTGGAAGTAGCTGGCGATCCAACACCTGGAGGAGATGCTATAGAAACCATAAAAATTGAAAATCATGAAGGTGAGGTTAGTCACTTTCAAGCGCTTACAGCAGCTTTATCAGCAACAGTAGGTTTAGGAAATATAGCAGGTGTTGCTATTGCCGTATCTATTGGTGGCGCAGGAGCCACATTCTGGATGATTATTGCAGGATTTTTAGGTATGGCTTCAAAATTTGTAGAATGTACACTTGGTGTAAAATACAGAGATATAGAAGCAGATGGAACCGTTTATGGAGGACCAATGTACTATTTAACTAAAGGGTTAAAATCTAAAGGACTTGGTGGTTTAGGAAAATTTTTAGCAGTTCTATTTGCCGTTTTTGTAATTGGAGGATCATTTGGAGGTGGCAACATGTTCCAAGTTAATCAGGCATTTCAATTAGTTCAAAACATAACAGGAGGATCAGAATCTATATTAGATGGTAAAGGTTGGTTGTTTGGTTTAGTAATGGCAATACTTGTCGGTATTGTTATTATTGGAGGTATTAAAAAAATAGCAAAGGTAACCGACAAAATTGTACCGTTTATGGTTGCAATTTATGTAGCAGCCTCGTTATTTGTAATCTTTGTAAATTATGATTTAATAGGCGATGCCTTCGGTCAGATTTTCGACGGTGCATTTAGTCCTGAAGGAATTGCTGGTGGAGCCGTTGGTGTTTTAATTCAAGGATTTAGACGTGCTGCATTCTCAAACGAAGCAGGTATTGGTTCGGCTTCTATTGCACACTCAGCAGTAAAAACCAAATATGCAGCAAGTGAAGGTATGGTGGCATTATTAGAGCCTTTTATAGATACTGTAGTAGTATGTACCATGACGGCTTTAGTTTTAATTATTACAGGTTCGCTTACTGGTGCAGGTCCAGCAAATGATGCCGAAGCTATTTTAATGACCTCTGGCGCTTTTGGTAGTGTTATTTCATGGTTCCCATATGTGCTTACAGTTGCAGTAGTATTATTTGCTTTTAGTTCTATGATTTCATGGTCTTATTACGGTTTTCAAGGTTGGTCTTATCTATTTGGAAGATCTAAAAAAACCGAATATACATACAAAGTAATTTTCTGTATTTTCGTAATTATAGGAGCAGCTGCAAGTTTAGATTCTGTAATCGGTTTCTCAGATGCTATGGTATTCGCTATGATGGTGCCAAACATGATAGGTTTGGTATTATTAGCGCCTAAAGTAAGAGAAGAATTGCAAAAATATATGGATGCTATTAAAACTGAAAAAGCATAACATAGTAATATGAAAAATATTAAGTCCCATTTCAAGTTTACACAAAAACAGCGAAATGGGATTTTTTTATTGTTAATCCTCATCGTTGCGCTGCAATGCGTGTATGCTTTTGTCGATTTTTCTTCTGAAGAAATACATGCCGATTCACAAAAATTGCAACAATTTCAAGCAGAAATTGATTCGTTAAAATTAGTGGAAATTGAAAACCGAAAGCCTAAAATTTATCCGTTCAATCCCAATTTTATAACCGATTATAAAGGCTATACCTTAGGTATGTCTAATGAAGAAATAGATAGGTTGCAAAAATTCAGGGCTAAAGACCAATGGATAAACTCAGCAAAACAATTTCAGCAGGTTACAAAAGTGCCCGACTCAGTGTTTGCAACAATAGCACCTTATTTTAAGTTTCCAGACTGGGTTACCAACCCAAAACCAAAAAAACAATACAAAACCTCTTTTAATAACAATAAAATAAAAACTGAAGCAGACAAAATAGATTTAAATGTAGCAACGGAAGCGCAGTTACAAAGCGTATATGGTATAGGAGAAACGTTTGCAGAACGTATAATAAAATACAGAACAAAACAACAAGGTTTTGTTTCTATGGTGGAGCTTAATGAGGTCTATGGTTTAAAACCAGAAACTATTGAGGAACTTAAAAAATCGTTCAGTTTAAAAACGCCAAAGGCGATTAATAAAGTTAATTTAAATACCGCTACAAAAGCAGAATTAGTAACGGTTAGATTTATAGATTACGAAATAGCACACAATATTATAGAGTACAGAACACTGCATGAAGGTATTAAATCTATTAACGAATTAATAAAAGTTAAAGACTTTCCGGTTAAAAAAATAGAGATAATTAAGTTATATTTACAGCTTAATTAGAATATAATAAAATGGACAGTAGATACTTCACAGAAGAACATAATTTATTTAGACAAAGTTTAGCAGATTTCTTAAAAAAAGAAGTTGTGCCACATATAGAAAAATGGGAAAAAACGGGACAAATAGAACGTTTTATCTGGGAGAAATTTGGAGAAATGGGCTTTTTTGGTATTGCTTATCCAGAGGCTTATGGAGGTATGGATTTAGACTTGTTTTATACTGTTATCTTTTTAGAAGAATTACAAAAAATTAATTCAGGAGGTTTTGCTGCAGCCATGTGGGCTCACGCTTACTTAGCCATGACGCACGTTAACGCCGAAGGCAGTGAAGACATAAAACAAAAGTATCTTACTAAAAGTATTGCAGGCGAGTTTATAGGTGCCATGGCAGTAACGGAACCTTTTGGAGGGAGCGATGTAGCAGGAATGAGGACCACAGCGGTGAAAAAAGGCGATAGTTATGTGCTAAATGGATCGAAAACATTCATTACAAATGGCGTGTATTGCGATTATATTGTTGTAGCTGCTAAAACAAGTCCTGAATTGGGAAACAAAGGTATTAGTATGTTTATTGTAGATAGCGATACTAAAGGCGTTTCTGCGACTAAATTAGACAAATTAGGGTGGAGAGCTTCAGATACTGGAGAAATAGCCTTCGATAATGTCACCATACCAGCAAGTCAGTTAATGGGAGAAGAAGGCAAAGGCTTTCCTTACATTATGCAACACTTTGCTTTCGAACGTTTAATTATGGGTGTTAATGCGCATGCTAGAGCAGAGTTTGCTTTGGAATATGCGGTTAAATACATGGGAGAACGCCAGGCATTCGGTAAAACCATAGATAAATTCCAGGCATTGCGTCACACTATGGCAGATTGCTATGCCGATATGGAAGTTTGTAAGGAGTTTAATTATTCTGTTGCGGCAAGACTATATAAAGATGAATATGTTGTTAAAGAGGCCACGATTTCCAAGTTACGTTCCACTAAAATGGCAGATGAGGTTATTTACCAGTGTCTTCAAATGTTAGGTGGTTATGGCTATATGGAAGAATATCCAATGGCACGCTTATTGCGAGATAGCAGATTAGGCCCAATCGGTGGTGGTACTAGTGAAATCTTAAGAGAGATTATCGCTAAAATGGTAATTGATAAGAAAGAGTACAAACCAGCGGTTAAGCATTAAGTTGGCGTTTTAGCGAAAATTGGTTTCACAATTTCGCTAAAATGGTAATTGATAAAAAAGAATACAAACTAGCGGTAAAGCATTAAATTGGCGTTTTAGCGAAAATTGGTTTCACAATTTTGCTAAAATGGTAATTGATAAGAAGGAGTACAAACCAGCGGTTAAGCATTAAATTGGCGTTTTAGCGAAAATTGGTTTCACAATTTCGCTAAAATGGTAATTGATAAGTAAAGAATACAAACCAGCGGTAAAGCATTAAATTGGCGTTTTAGTGAAAATTGGTTTCACAATTTTGCTAAAATGGTAATTGATACCAACGGTTAAACATTAAATAAATAATAGTTTTAATTATTATGAAACACCCAAAGCAATTTGCATTCATCCTACTTTTTTTGTGCAGCACAATAGCTTTTGCACAAAAAGAAATAAGTAATAAAGTTGTAGATTTTTTCAAAGACGAACCTGTACAAAGTGCCAGTGTCTATATTAAAAGTACAGCTATTGGTACCGTAACAAATGCTGATGGAAAATTTGTACTTCAAATCCCGAAAGAGAATGTTATGGATACTTTGGTAATTTCTTCCATAGGGTATTCAACAGAAAAAATTCCATTAGATCAATTTGACGCTTCAGAAGCCATTTATTTAGTAGAAGAGGTTGCGGCGTTAGATGAGGTTGTGCTTGAGGCAGAAGTAAGACCGAAAACAGGTAATGACATTGTGCTTAAAGCAATTAAAGAATTGCCTAATACTATGCCAGACTCGTCTTATATTCAAAAGGGGTTTTTACGTCATAAAGAACGAAATAAAGTAGAGTTCAAGTGGCTCATTGAAAGTGCAATTTCAGTTTACGATTCAGGATATGCAGTTTCTGCAGAAGATCATTTGAAAATTAACGTAGATCAAATGCGCAAGAGTTACGATTTAAGAAATATCGATAGCTTATTTACCTACGCGTCTTATTTAAACCAAAATTCCAGAGTTAGAACCAATTATAAAAACCTAAAGAGGTATCAAATAAAAACAGCATCCTTAAAAAAAGCCATTAAATGGAATGATAATAGAGTAAACGGGCTCCAAAACATTTTTAAAGGAAAATTAAATATGTTTAGAGATGTTGGCAATAAAAATGCATTATTTGGCGACGAAATTTTAGACAAACACCAATTTGAGTTGGATACCATTTTGGTAGATAACGAACGCAAACTCTATAAAATTAAAATAAACAAAGGAGAAGATTACGTAGGTTTAGATACTAAAGGGATATATAATGAAGGTTTCGAAGCTAAAGGCTGGTTGTATATTTATTACGATAATTTTGCAATTAAAAAAGTAGAATACGAATTAGTAGCAGCTTCAAAAGAACAAAAGAGTAGAAGTAAACGCTTGTTCGATACAGAAGTGAATCATAAACTCATTATTACCTATCAGGAATATAATAATAAAATGTACCCAAGTTACATTTATTACGAAACGCCAAAACTCGTTAACGTAGGTTTTAAACCTAAGTCTAAGGCAGATGAGGCCTTCGAAGAGCAATATAATAAAGAGGAACGCTATTATTATACAGTGCAAGAGATATTGTTTTCAGATATTGTAGTGGATGATGAAGAAGTTAAAAGCGAACTCCAGAAAGAATGGGATATGGATATTTTTTCTCCTAAACCATACAATAAAGAATTCTGGAAAACTTATAATGTGCTTTTAGAAAGTGAAGACGAGGAAAAATTAATTGAAGATTTAAGCACAAGAGCTTCATTATTTAAAGAATAAAATTCTTTTGTTAAATTGGCATTAAATTAAAATAACATGTCTATTAAAGCCTTTACAGATTATTTGGAGTTAGAACGCAATTATTCTAAACTTACTGTAAAAGCATATGCAAACGATCTTGAAACGTTTAAAGGCTTTATTGCACAATCGTTCGACGAAGAACATTTAGATAAAGTAAACTATGCACAAATAAGAAACTGGATTGTGCAATTGGTAGAGAGTAATGTTTCTAACCGAAGCATAAATCGAAAAATATCGGCATTAAATTCCTACTATAAATTCTTATTAAAAATAGGAGACATAGATGTTAATCCGTTGGTAAAACACAAAGCCTTAAAAGTAAGTAAGAAAATACAAGTGCCTTTTTCTGAAGCTGAAATTGCTATAGCATTAGACGAATTGCAACATGAAGATAATTTCGAAGGAATAAGAAATAAATTGATAATAGAGTTATTTTATTCTACTGGAATTAGAAGAATAGAACTCGTTAACTTAAAACTTTCAGATATAGACTTTGGTAACAACACCTTAAAGATTTTAGGAAAGCGAAATAAAGAACGTTATGTTCCATTATTAAATACTGTAATAGCAACTATAAAAGACTATTTTGAAGAACGAAACGGTTTAGATTTAATTAAAGATGAAGCCAATTTGTTTTTAACAAAAAAAGGCGTTAAAATTTACGAAACACTTGTTTACAGAATAATAAATGAGTACTTTAGTTTAGCATCAAATAAGGTGAAAAAGAGTCCGCATATATTAAGGCACTCATTTGCAACTCACCTGTTAAATCAAGGTGCAGATTTAAACGCTGTTAAAGAGCTTTTAGGACATTCCAGTTTAGCTGCAACGCAAGTTTATACGCATAATAGTATTGCCGAACTTAAAAAAGTGTATTCTAAAGCACATCCAAGAAGCAAAAAATAACAGCTATTGTATAACCCATTAATAGCAACGTTTATGAAAGTGAACACCCAAGCAGTCAATTTTAACGTCAATCAAGAATTATTAAACTTCATTCAAACACGAATGAATAAGTTAGATACCTACTATGATAAGGTTATAACCAGCGACGTTTTTTTAAAGGTAGAAAACACCAGTGATAAAGAAAATAAAATATTCGAGGCAAGAGTAAATGTCCCTGGAAATAGTTTTGTAGTCAAAAAGCAATGTAAATCATTTGAAGAGGGTACACAAATAGCAGTTGCATCGTTAGAAAGACAATTAAAAAAGCGAAAACAGAAATTAAGAGCAAATTTGTAAAAATATTTGTAAAAAATATTTTTGAATATCTAAATAAAACTATACATTTGCAGTCCGTTAGAAATAGCGGACTTTTTTTATACGTAAAAAATGTAGTAAAAGCCGATGTAGCTCAGCTGGCTAGAGCAGCTGATTTGTAATCAGCAGGTCGTGGGTTCGAGTCCCTCCATCGGCTCTAAAATAGAAAAGATTAAACGCTTTTCTACAAGTTCTTTAAAAGATTGAATTATTTAAAATTGGGGAGATACTCAAGCGGCCAACGAGGGCAGACTGTAAATCTGCTGACTACGTCTTCGCAGGTTCGAATCCTGCTCTCCCCACAAATTTTAAATTAAGAATTTAAATAATTGCGAGAGTAGCTCAGTTGGTAGAGCGTCAGCCTTCCAAGCTGAATGTCGCCGGTTCGAACCCGGTCTCTCGCTCTAATATTTAGCCGGTGTAGCTCAGGGGTAGAGCGTTTCCTTGGTAAGGAAGAGGTCACGGGTTCAATTCCCGTCATTGGCTCAATTTTTTTAAGCACAAAAAATTAGAACACTAATATTATTATATAACTAAGATTAAATTATTAAAACATGGCAAAGGCAACTTTCGATCGTTCAAAACCACACTTAAATATTGGTACAATTGGACACGTAGATCACGGTAAAACAACTTTAACTGCTGCTATTACTAAAGTATTAGCTGATGCAGGTTATTCAGAAGCAAAATCTTTTGATCAAATTGATAACGCTCCAGAAGAAAAAGAAAGAGGAATTACAATTAATACATCACACGTAGAATATGCTACGTTAAATCGTCACTATGCACACGTAGATTGTCCAGGTCACGCCGATTACGTTAAGAACATGGTAACTGGTGCTGCACAAATGGATGGTGCTATTTTAGTAGTAGCTGCAACAGATGGTCCTATGCCACAAACTCGTGAGCACATCTTATTAGGTCGTCAAGTAGGTATCCCAAGAATAGTAGTATTCTTAAACAAAGTGGATATGGTTGATGATGAAGAGCTTTTAGAGTTAGTAGACATGGAGGTTAGAGAATTATTATCATTCTACGAGTATGATGGTGATAATGGACCTGTAGTATCTGGTTCTGCTTTAGGTGCACTTAACGGTGAGCAAAAGTGGGTTGATACTGTATTAGAATTAATGGAAGCTGTAGATAACTGGATTGAGGAGCCATTAAGAGAAGTTGATAAAGATTTCTTAATGCCAATTGAAGATGTATTTTCTATTACAGGACGTGGTACTGTAGCAACTGGTCGTATTGAAACTGGTATTGCTAACACTGGAGACCCTGTAGAAATCATTGGTATGGGAGCTCAAAAATTAACATCTACTATTACAGGAATTGAAATGTTCCGTCAAATATTAGACAGAGGAGAAGCTGGAGATAACGCTGGTATCTTATTAAGAGGTATTGAGAAGTCTCAAATCTCTAGAGGTATGGTAATCTGTAAGCCAGGTTCTGTAACACCACACGCTAAATTTAAAGCAGAGGTTTATATCCTTAAAAAAGAAGAAGGTGGACGTCACACTCCATTCCATAATAACTACCGTCCACAGTTTTACGTACGTACAACTGACGTAACAGGTAATATTGCATTACCTTCAGGAGTAGAGATGGTTATGCCTGGAGATAACTTAACTATTAATGTTGAGTTAATCCAACCAATCGCAATGAATGTTGGTCTTCGTTTCGCAATTCGTGAAGGAGGAAGAACAGTTGGTGCTGGTCAGGTAACTGAGATTTTAGACTAAATTTTAGTCGTATAAATATAGAGTTAAGGTGTCCCGTATTTCGAGGCACCTTGACTTATATTTACGGGTTTAGCTCAGTTGGTAGAGCACTGGTCTCCAAAACCAGGTGTCGGGAGTTCGAGTCTCTCAACCCGTGCTTAAAGAATTAAAGTGTAAAAACTTTACATGCTTATAATGAATTTGGAGTAGGTAACATACCTATTTTCATTAATACAAAACAAAATGGCTGGAATAGTAAATTATATAAAAGAATCATTTAGCGAATTGAAAAACAATGTGACCTGGACGCCTTGGCCAGAAGTGCAGAGGTTAACTATATTGGTTGCTGTGTTTTCAATTATATTCTCATTAGCAATTTGGGGAGTTGATACTGTTTTCAGTAGAGTTATTAGCGAATACTTTGAGTTAATTAAAGGTTAATATAAAGTTTATGGCTGAAGTAGGAGAAAAGAAGTGGTACGTAGTAAGAGCAGTAAGTGGTCAAGAAAACAAGATTAAAACTTATATTGAGAATGAAATCGCTCGTTTAGGTTTAGAAGATTATGTTGAGCAAGTACTAGTGCCTACTGAAAATGTAGTTCAAATTAGAAACGGTAAGAAAATAAACAAAGAAAAAGTTTATTTCAGTGGTTATATAATGATTAAGGCAAACCTAACAGGTGAGGTTCCACACATTATAAAATCCATTACTAACGTTATAGGTTTCTTAGGTGCTACAAAAGGAGGAGATCCTTTACCATTAAGACAATCTGAAGTGAATAGAATGTTAGGTAAGGTAGACGAGTTAACTGTAGATATGGATAGTAATGTAGCTATTCCATTTACTAAAGGAGAAACTGTAAAAGTTATAGATGGACCATTTAATGGATTTGATGGAACAATCGAAAATATAAACGAAGAAAAACGTAAGCTTGAAGTAATGGTTAAGATTTTTGGAAGAAAAACACCATTAGAATTAAGTTACATGCAAGTAGAAAAAATTTAATAATTGTTACAATAAAGAAAGTATTTAATCAGCTTCCAAATAATTGATTTAATACGAAACTAAATTATTTAAAATGGCAAAAGAATTAGGCAAAGTAGTCAAATTACAAGTAAGGGGAGGTGCAGCGAATCCGTCGCCACCGGTTGGACCCGCTTTAGGTGCTGCTGGTGTTAATATCATGGAGTTCTGTAAGCAATTTAATGCAAGAACTCAAGATAAAGCTGGTAAAGTATTACCAGTTGTGATTTCTGTTTACAAAGACAAATCATTCGACTTTGTAATCAAAACTCCTCCAGCTGCAGTACAATTATTAGAAGCGGCCAAGGTAAAAAAAGGATCAGGTGAACCTCATGTACGTAAAGTAGCTAAGGTGACTTGGGATCAAATAAAAACAATTGCAGAAGATAAAATGGTAGATTTAAATGCCTTTGAAATCGGGTCAGCAATGAAAATGATCGCAGGAACCGCAAGATCTATGGGTATAACTGTTAAAGGTGGAGAAGCACCTAATTAACCTAAAAAGATTTTAAAATGGCAAAATTAACAAAGAAACGTAAAGAGGCTGTTGCTAAAATTGAAAAGGATAAAGTATATTCTTTACAAGAAGCTTCAGCACTGATAAAAGAAATTTCAAACACAAAGTTCGATGCTTCAATCGATTTAGCTGTACGTTTAGGAGTAGATCCTAGAAAAGCGAACCAAATGGTAAGAGGTGTAGTGTCTCTTCCACATGGTACAGGTAAAGACGTTAAAGTTCTAGCATTAGTAACTCCAGATAAAGAAGCAGAAGCTAAAGAAGCTGGAGCAGATTATGTTGGTTTAGATGAGTACCTTGATAAAATTAAAGGTGGTTGGACAGACGTAGACGTAATTATTACTATGCCAAGTGTTATGGGTAAATTAGGTCCTTTAGGACGTGTATTAGGTCCTCGTGGCTTAATGCCTAACCCAAAGACAGGAACAGTAACTATGGACGTTGCAAAAGCTGTAACAGAAGTGAAAGCTGGTAAAATTGACTTTAAAGTTGATAAAACTGGAATTGTTCACGCTGCAATTGGAAAAGCATCTTTTAGTGCTGATAAAATTGAAGGCAATGCAAACGAATTATTAACAACATTAATGAAATTGAAACCAACTGCATCTAAAGGAGTTTATGTAAAAAGCATTTTTATGTCTTCTACCATGAGTCCTAGTATTGCAATTGATACCAAGATCGGTTAGTAGTTAAATAACTTTATATCATGACAAGAGAAGAAAAATCACAAGTTATAGAAGAATTAACTGCTCAATTAGCCGATAATGCTAATATCTATTTAGCAGATATATCTGGTTTAAACGCAGGACATACTTCAGATTTACGTCGTGCTTGTTTTAAAGCAAACGTAAAATTAGCAGTAGTAAAAAATACATTACTTGAAAAAGCAATGGAAGCTTCCGATAGAGATTTTGGAAACCTACCATCTACACTTAAAGGGAATACGTCAGTAATGTATTCTGAAACTGGAAATGCTCCAGCTAAAGTAATTAAAGCGTTCCGTAAAAAATCAGAAAAGCCTTTATTAAAAGGTGCTTTTATTGAGGAAGCAGTTTATATTGGAGATGATCAACTAGACATGTTAGTTGATATTAAATCTAAAGAAGAATTAATAGGAGAAATTATAGGATTATTACAATCTCCTGCTAAAAACGTTGTTTCTGCACTTAAATCAAGTGGAGGAAAACTTTCAGGAATTCTTAAAACATTATCTCAAAAAGAGGGATAATATTAAAAAGTACGCACTTTACACTTAAATATTAAAAAATTAAAATTATTACAAAATGGCAGATTTAAAAGATTTCGCAGAACAGTTAGTTAACCTTACAGTTAAAGAAGTAAATGAGTTAGCAACTATATTAAAAGATGAATATGGTATCGAGCCTGCTGCAGCAGCAGTAGCAATGGCAGCACCTGGACAAGGTGGTGGTGACGATGCTGGAGAAGCACAAACTGAATTTGATGTAATCTTAAAAGCAGCAGGTGGCGCTAAGTTAGCTGTTGTAAAATTAGTTAAAGAATTAACTGGTTTAGGATTAAAAGAAGCAAAAGGTTTAGTTGACGATGCACCAAGCCCAATCAAAGAAGGTGTTTCTAAAGATGAAGCAGAAGCTCTTAAAACTCAGTTAGAAGAGGCAGGAGCAGAGGTTGAGCTTAAGTAAGCAATACCAAAAGTTTTTACAAAGGTTTAGGTCTGGAGCGTCGCTCTAAGACCTAGACCATTTGTCGTATATAGGTAGTACCTATATAAAAGTATATTATTTTAATCAAAATTTCGTCCATTGATGTTAGTAACACAAGCTGAAAGATTAAATTTCTCGTCTATTAAAAATAGAACTGAATATCCAGATTTTATGGATATCCAGATAAAATCCTTTCAGGATTTTTTCCAACTTGAAACAAAATCTGAAGAAAGAGGTAATGAAGGGTTGTATAATACCTTCATGGAGAACTTTCCAATTACAGACACACGTAATCAATTCGTTTTAGAATTCTTAGATTACTTTGTCGATCCACCAAGATATGCTATTGAAGAGTGTATAGAGAGAGGACTTACGTATAGCGTTCCATTAAAAGCAAGGTTAAAACTGTATTGTACAGACCCTGAACATGAGGATTTCGAGACTATTGTTCAAGATGTGTATTTAGGCACAATACCTTACATGACACCTTCTGGTACCTTTTGTATCAACGGTGCAGAACGTGTAGTAGTATCTCAATTACATAGATCACCAGGTGTATTTTTCGGGCAATCATTCCACGCCAACGGAACAAAATTATATTCAGCAAGAGTAATACCGTTTAAAGGTTCTTGGATAGAATTCGCTACAGATATTAATCAAGTGATGTACGCGTACATCGATAGAAAGAAAAAATTACCTGTTACAACGCTTTTTAGAGCTATTGGCTTTGAAAGAGATAAAGACATCTTAGAGATTTTCGATTTAGCTGAGGAAGTAAAGGTATCAAAATCTGGACTAAAGAAAATACTAGGTCGCAAACTTGCTGCACGTGTATTAAATACGTGGCATGAGGATTTCGTTGATGAAGATACAGGTGAAGTGGTATCTATCGAGCGTAACGAGATAGTTCTTGATCGTGACACAGAATTAGATAAAGACAATATTGAAGAAATCCTTGAAATTGGCGTAAAAACTATTCTTTTACATAAAGAAAGTGCGCAACAAGGAGATTACGCAATTATACATAACACACTTCAAAAAGATCCAACAAATTCTGAAAAAGAAGCTGTTGAACATATCTATAGACAATTACGTAATGCTGAGCCGCCAGATGAGGAAACAGCACGTGGTATTATAGATAAATTATTCTTTAGTGATCAACGTTACTCTCTTGGAGAAGTAGGTCGTTACAGAATGAATAAAAAATTACAATTAGATATTGGTATGGATAAGCAAGTGCTTACCAAAGAAGATATCATTACTATAATAAAATACTTAATTGAGCTTATTAACTCTAAAGCAGAGATTGATGATATCGATCACTTATCTAACCGTCGTGTACGTACTGTAGGTGAGCAATTATCTTCTCAGTTTGGTGTTGGTTTAGCACGTATGGCACGTACTATTCGTGAGCGTATGAACGTTCGTGATAATGAAGTGTTTACTCCAATAGATTTAATTAATGCAAAGACGTTATCGTCTGTAATTAATTCATTCTTTGGTACGAACCAGTTATCTCAATTCATGGACCAAACAAATCCTTTAGCCGAAATCACGCATAAGCGTCGACTTTCAGCATTAGGGCCAGGTGGTTTATCAAGAGAGCGAGCAGGTTTCGAGGTACGTGATGTTCACTACACACACTACGGACGTTTATGTCCTATAGAAACACCAGAAGGACCAAATATTGGTCTTATTTCTTCACTTTCAGTTTACGCGAAAGTAAACTCAATGGGGTTCATTGAAACGCCATATAGAAAAGTAACAGATGGTGTTGTAGATATAAAAGGAGAACCTATTTATTTAAGTGCTGAAGAAGAAGAAGAAAAATTAATTGCGCAAGCAACCGTAGAAGTTGATGACAAAGGTAAAATTCTACACGACAAAGTAATTGCTCGTATGGAAGGTGATTTCCCGGTAATGGATCCAAAAGAGATACATTATACAGATGTTGCACCAAACCAGATTTCATCCATTTCGGCTTCTTTAATTCCTTTCTTAGAACATGATGATGCCAACCGTGCATTAATGGGATCTAACATGATGCGTCAGGCCGTACCATTATTACGTCCGCAGGCACCTATTGTTGGAACAGGATTAGAAAGACAAGTGGCATCAGATTCTCGTGTATTAATTAATGCAGAAGGAGATGGTGTTGTCGAGTATGTAGATGCTAACGAGATTATCATTAAATATAAGCGTAGCGAAGATGAAGCTAAAGTAAGTTTTGATAGTGATACCAAATCTTATCCATTAGTTAAATTCAGAAAGACGAACCAAGGTACTTCAATTAACTTAAAACCAATCGTTAAGAAAGGAGATAAGGTTAAAAAAGGTCAGGTATTATCTGAAGGTTATGCTACGCAAAAAGGAGAATTAGCATTAGGTAGAAATATGAAAGTAGCCTTTATGCCTTGGAAAGGGTATAATTTTGAGGATGCCATCGTAATTTCAGAAAAAGTGGTTCGCGAAGATATATTTACATCTATACATATAGATGAGTATTCTTTAGATGTTAGAGATACAAAATTAGGTAACGAAGAATTAACTAACGACATTCCTAATGTATCAGAAGAGGCAACAAAAGACCTCGATGAACATGGAATGATTCGTATTGGAGCAGAAGTGAAGCCAGGAGATATTTTAATAGGAAAAATTACTCCAAAAGGTGAAAGCGATCCCACTCCAGAAGAAAAATTATTACGTGCCATATTTGGTGATAAAGCTGGTGATGTTAAAGATGCATCATTAAAAGCTTCTCCATCATTACATGGTGTGGTAATTAATAAAAAATTATTCGCTCGTGCTATTAAAGATAAGCGTAAAAGAGCTCAGGATAAAGAAGATATCGCTCAACTAGAAGGTATCTATAATACTAAGTTCGATGAGTTACAAGCAGTTTTAGTTGAAAAACTATTTGCAATAGTTAACGGAAAAACATCACAAGGTATTTTTAACGATTTAGGTGAAGAAGTATTACCAAAAGGTAAAAAATTCACTTTAAAAATGTTAAATGCTGTTGATGATTATACGCACTTAACTGGTGGTACTTGGACAACAGATGACCATACTAATAAATTAGTTGCAGATTTAATTCACAACTACAAAATTAAAGAAAATGACTTGCAAGGTTCTTTACGTCGTGAGAAGTTTACTATTTCTGTAGGAGATGAGTTACCAGCAGGTATTATTAAGTTAGCTAAGGTTTACATCGCTAAGAAACGTAAACTAAAAGTTGGTGATAAAATGGCAGGACGTCACGGTAACAAGGGTATTGTTGCACGTATTGTACGTCAGGAAGATATGCCGTTCTTAGAAGATGGAACACCTGTAGATATCGTATTAAACCCATTAGGAGTACCATCGCGTATGAATATTGGACAAATTTACGAAACAGTATTAGGATGGGCTGGGCAAGATTTAGGTCGTACTTATGCAACACCAATTTTTGATGGCGCAACAATAGACCAGATTAATGAATTAACAGACGAAGCTGGAATTCCAAGATACGGTCATACCTATTTATACGATGGTGGAACAGGTGAGCGTTTCGATCAACCAGCAACGGTTGGAGTTATCTATATGCTTAAATTAGGGCACATGGTAGACGATAAAATGCACGCTCGTTCTATAGGACCATACTCATTAATTACACAGCAACCATTAGGTGGTAAAGCACAATTTGGTGGACAGCGTTTTGGTGAGATGGAAGTTTGGGCACTTGAGGCTTATGGAGCTTCAGCTACCCTTAGAGAAATCTTAACAGTAAAATCTGATGATGTAGTTGGAAGAGCTAAAACTTACGAAGCAATCGTAAAAGGCGAACCAATGCCAGATCCAGGTTTACCAGAATCTTTCAACGTACTTATGCACGAATTGAAAGGATTAGGATTAGACATTAGATTAGAGGAATAATAAATAGTATACAGTCGCAGTATCCAGTTAACAATGTTGGTTAACTGAGTACTGAGACTGAGACTGAATACTAAGAAAAATGGCAAGAAAGCAAGATAAGAATACAGTACAGAGATTTAATAAAATCTCAATTGGTTTAGCATCACCAGAGTCTATTTTAGCAGAGTCAAGAGGTGAAGTTTTAAAGCCAGAAACTATTAATTATCGTACACATAAACCAGAAAGAGATGGTTTATTCTGTGAGCGTATTTTTGGTCCCGTAAAAGACTACGAATGTGCTTGTGGAAAATATAAAAGAATTCGCTACAAGGGTATTGTTTGTGACCGTTGTGGTGTAGAAGTAACAGAAAAGAAAGTACGTCGTGACAGAGTAGGACACATTAATTTGGTGGTGCCTGTAGCTCATATTTGGTATTTCCGTTCGTTACCAAACAAAATAGGATATTTATTAGGTTTACCATCTAAGAAATTAGATATGATTATTTACTACGAAAGATATGTAGTAATACAACCTGGTAATGCTAAAAATGCAGAAGGAGAACCATTACAAAAAATGGACTTTTTAACTGAAGAAGAATATCTAAATATTTTAGAAACGCTTCCGCAGGATAATAACTATTTAGAAGATTCAGACCCTAATAAGTTTATTGCGAAAATGGGAGCTGAGTGTCTTATAGATTTATTAGCACGTATAGATTTAGATGCTTTATCTTTTGAATTACGTCATAAAGCAAATACCGAAACGTCTAAACAGCGTAAAACCGAAGCGTTAAAACGTCTTCAGGTTGTAGAAGCTTTACGTGAGTCTAATAATAACAGAGAAAATCGTCCGGAATGGATGATTATGAAAGTTGTGCCAATTATTCCGCCAGAATTAAGACCATTAGTGCCTTTAGATGGTGGACGTTTTGCAACTTCAGATTTAAATGATTTATACCGTCGTGTCATCATTCGTAACAACCGTCTTAAGAGACTTGTAGAGATTAAAGCTCCAGAAGTTATCTTACGTAACGAAAAGCGTATGTTACAGGAATCGGTAGATTCATTGTTTGATAATACACGTAAATCATCTGCAGTAAAAACAGATTCTAACAGACCGCTAAAATCGTTATCAGACTCGCTTAAAGGTAAGCAAGGACGTTTCCGTCAAAACTTACTTGGTAAGCGTGTAGATTATTCAGCACGTTCTGTAATTGTTGTAGGACCAGAATTAAAATTATTTGAATGTGGTCTTCCTAAAAATATGGCAGCAGAACTTTACAAGCCATTTATCATTCGTAAATTAATTGAAAGAGGAATTGTAAAAACTGTAAAATCTGCAAAGAAAATAATAGACAAAAAAGAGCCAGTGGTTTGGGATATTTTGGAAAATGTTCTTAAAGGACATCCAGTACTACTAAACCGTGCTCCTACGCTTCACCGATTAGGTATTCAGGCATTCCAGCCAAAACTTATTGAAGGTAAAGCAATACAATTACACCCATTAGTTTGTACAGCCTTTAACGCCGATTTTGATGGTGACCAAATGGCAGTACATTTACCGTTAGGACCAGAAGCTATTTTAGAAGCGCAATTATTAATGTTAGCGTCGCATAATATCTTAAATCCTGCAAACGGTTCACCAGTAACTGTACCTTCTCAGGATATGGTACTTGGTTTATATTATATGACCAAATTACGTACATCGACTCCAGAAGTTCCAGTACAAGGTGAAGGTTTAACATTCTACTCTGCCGAAGAAGTAACCATTGCTTACAATGAGAAGCGTGTAGATTTAAACGCTCAAATTAAAGTGCGTACAATCGACTTTAATGAAGCAGGAGAATTAGTTCCACAAATTATAGAAACTACAACAGGTAGAGTACTTTTTAATGAAAAAGTACCAGCTGCTGCAGGTTATATTAACGAAGTTTTAACCAAGAAATCTTTAAGAGATATTATTGGTGAAATTTTAAAAGTAACAAGCGTACCAGAAACGGCTGCTTTCTTAGATGAAATTAAAACGTTAGGATACTTATTCGCCTTTAGAGGTGGACTTTCATTTAGTTTAGGAGATATTATTATCCCACCAGAGAAGCAATCTATGATTGATGCTGCCAACAAAAAAGTTGATGGTATTACTGGTAACTATAATATGGGACTTATAACCAATAACGAACGTTACAATCAGGTTATTGATATCTGGACCTCTACAAATGCTGAATTGACCGAATTGTCAATGAAGCGTATTCGTGAGGACCAGCAAGGATTCAACTCCGTGTATATGATGCTTGATTCTGGAGCACGTGGATCTAAAGAACAGATTCGCCAGCTTACAGGTATGCGTGGATTAATGGCCAAACCTAAAAAATCGAATGCAGGTGGTGGAGAAATTATTGAAAATCCTATTCTTTCTAACTTTAAGGAAGGGCTTTCAATTTTAGAATACTTTATCTCTACTCACGGTGCGCGTAAAGGTCTTGCCGATACCGCTCTTAAAACTGCCGATGCAGGTTACTTAACACGTCGTTTAGTAGATGTCTCTCAAGATGTTATTGTAAACAGTGTGGATTGTGGAACATTAAGAGGTGTAGAAGTTACAGCATTAAAGAAAAATGATGAAGTTGTTGAGAAGTTACAAGCCAGAATTGTTGGGCGTGTAGCACTTAACGATGTATATAACCCACTAACTGAGGAGTTGTTAGTAGAATCTGGACAACTAATTGATGATGTCATTGCAGCGAAAATTCAAAATTCGCCTGTAGATGCAGTAGAAGTTCGTTCACCATTAAGTTGTGAGGCTAAAAAAGGAATCTGTGCACAATGCTACGGAAGAAACTTAGCAACAAACAAAATGGTACAACGAGGAGAAGCAGTTGGTGTTGTTGCAGCACAATCTATTGGAGAACCTGGTACACAGTTAACACTTCGTACATTCCACGTAGGAGGTATTGCAGGAAACATTTCTGAAGAGAACAAGTTAGTTGTTAAGTTTGATGGTATTGCAGAAATAGAAGAATTAAAGACTGTTAAAGGCACGGATGGTGACGGTAAAGATGCAGACATTGTAATCTCACGTACTTCCGAGTTAAAATTAGTTGATAAGAAAACTGGTATTACCTTAAGTACAAATAATATTCCTTACGGTTCAACTATATTCGTTAAGAATGGAGATAAACTTAAAGCGGGAGATGTAGTTTGTTCTTGGGATCCATATAACGGTGTTATTATTTCAGAATTTGCTGGAAAAGTTAGATATGAAAATATCGAACAGGGAGTTACTTATCAAGTAGAAATTGATGAGCAAACAGGTTTCCAGGAAAAAGTGATTTCAGAATCAAGAAACAAAAAATTAATACCAACGCTTATTGTTGAGGATGGTAAAGGCGAAGCTATTCGTTCTTACAACTTACCTGTAGGTGCGCATATTATGATTGACGATGGAGAGAAAGTTAAGATTGGAAAAGTCTTGGTTAAAATCCCTCGTAAATCTGCCAAAGCAGGTGATATTACAGGAGGTTTACCACGTGTAACAGAGTTATTTGAAGCTCGTAACCCTTCTAATCCAGCGGTGGTTAGTGCAATTGACGGTGTGGTTTCTTTTGGTAAAATTAAAAGAGGTAATCGTGAGATTATTGTGGAGTCTAAATTAGGCGATATTAAGAAATACTTAGTGAAATTATCGAATCAGATTCTTGTACAAGAAAACGATTTTGTTAAAGCGGGTATGCCATTGTCTGATGGTTCTATAACACCAAACGATATCTTAAACATTAAAGGTCCTGCAGCTGTACAACAATACTTGGTGAACGAAGTTCAAGAAGTATACCGTTTACAAGGTGTAAAAATTAACGATAAGCATTTTGAAGTTGTTGTAAGACAAATGATGCGTAAGGTGAGAATTATAGACTCTGGAGATACTATCTTCTTAGAGGATCAATTAGCTCATAAAGCTGATTTTATCGAAGAAAACGACGCTATTTTTGGCAAAAAAGTAGTAGAAAATGCTGGAGATTCTACAAACTTAAAAGAAGGACAGATAATAACTGCTTTCGAATTAAGAGATGAGAATTCTTTATTACGTCGTGAAGATAAAGCGCTTGTAGAAGCAAGAGATGCACAACCAGCAACTGCAACTCCAATACTTCAGGGTATTACAAGAGCATCGTTACAAACTAAATCGTTTATTTCTGCGGCATCGTTCCAGGAAACAACAAAAGTTTTAAACGAAGCAGCAGTAGCAGGAAAGGTAGATTCTTTAGAAGGTTTAAAAGAAAATGTAATTGTAGGACACAGAATTCCAGCAGGAACAGGAATGCGTGCTTACGAAAACATTATTGTAGGATCTAAAGAAGAATTCGACCAGATGATGAAAGCTAAACAAGAAGTGAACTACAATTAATAGTAAGATTGTACCAACGCAGGTTGGAATCGCTTTAAAATAAGTTAAAAGTCCTGCTATTATTAGTAGGACTTTTTTATTTAATTAATGAATAAATAAATCAGTTTTCGTATTTAAGAAAACATAAAAGAATAGTAATGGCAGATAATAAAGATAATAAACCAAAACAAGGACAAATAAATATTGAGTTAGACGAAAAAGTAGCAGAAGGGATCTATTCTAATCTGGCTATAATCAATCATTCAGTTTCAGAATTTGTAGTTGATTTTGTTAGTATTATGCCTGGAACACCAAAAAGTAAAGTTAAATCCAGAATAATTTTAACACCGCAACATGCTAAGCGTTTGTTAAAAGCATTAAACGAAAATGTGCAACGTTTTGAAAAAGCACATGGAGAAATAAAAGATTACGACCAACCACCAATTCCATTAAATTTTGGTCCAACCGGTCAGGCATAAAAAAAACCTCTGAAATCTTTTCAGAGGTTTTTTTTATAACACCAACAATAATAACTTTTTTTTATAGTAAAATTAAAATCTATAATTTTTTATAATAGCTGTTGGAGAATTCGGTTTCAGAAACATGCTTTAATTCAATAAATAAATATTTTGCTACTATAATTACAGTGCGTATAGATAAATATGCTTAAAATGCCTTTAAATAGTTTTTTTTCACCTAAACTCTGAAACATAATGAAATTTTACGGTCGGATATTTCTGTTGTGTCATCTGTAAGGAAAAAGAAGAGTCTGCTAAAAATACCAATTGACCACGTTTATCTTTTGCCAAAAATCGCTGTTTCACTCTTTTAAAATCTTTAAATTCTGCATTTTTAGGATCTTCAGGGTCAACCCAGCAAGCTTTGTAAACATTTAGAGGTTCATAAGTACATTTTGCACCATACTCATGTTCTAATCTGTATTGTATTACTTCATACTGAAGAGCTCCAACTGTCCCAATAACCTTCCGTCCATTGAGTTCAAGTGTAAATAGTTGAGCCACACCTTCATCCATTAGTTGATCAATGCCTTTGTTTAGTTGCTTAGATTTTAAAGGATCAGCATTATTAATATATCTAAAATGTTCTGGAGAAAAGCTTGGTACACCCTTGTAATTTAATACCTCTCCTTCTGTTAAAGTATCTCCAATCTTAAAGGTTCCAGTATCTTGTAAACCTACAATATCACCAGGATATGAGATGTCAACAATTTCTTTCTTTTCGGCAAAAAACGCATTTGGACTAGAAAATTTAACTTTCTTATCGTGTCTAACATGAAGATAAGGTGTGTTTCTCTTAAATTCACCAGAAACAATTTTTATAAATGCTAATCGGTTTCTGTGATTAGGATCCATGTTGGCATGAATTTTAAACACAAAGCCAGTAAATTTATCCTCATCTGGTTTTACAAGACGTTCTTCGCTTTGTTTTGGTCTTGGTTTTGGTGCAATTTCAACAAAACAATCTAACAATTCTCGTACTCCAAAACTATTTAATGCAGAGCCAAAAAAGACTGGTTGTAAATTACCACTTAAATAATCTTCATTATTAAATTGAGGATAAATACCCTCAACTAATTCAATTTCCTCACGTAGGGTATTTGCTGCTTTTTCACCTATTAATTTAGTAAGTTCTTCAGAATTTAAGTCTGAAATTTCAATGGTTTCTTCAATGTTTTTTCTGCTGTCTCCGCTAAATAGGTTGATGTTTTTCTCCCATATATTATAGATGCCTTTAAAATCGTAACCCATGCCAATTGGAAAACTTAAAGGTGTTACCTTAAGCCCAAGTTTTTGTTCAATTTCATCTAATAACTCGAATGCATCTTTACCTTCTCTATCCATTTTATTAATAAAAACAATCATTGGTATATTACGCATTCGACACACTTCAACAAGTTTTTCTGTTTGTTCCTCAACACCTTTGGCAACATCAATTACTACAATAACACTATCGACTGCAGTTAGGGTTCTAAAAGTGTCTTCGGCAAAATCTTTATGTCCTGGAGTATCGAGAATATTAATTTTAATACCATCATATTCAAAAGCAAGAACAGAAGTGGCAACAGATATTCCACGTTGGCGTTCAATTTCCATAAAATCGCTGGTTGCACCTTTTTTTATTTTGTTACTTTTTACAGCACCAGCTTCTTGTATCGCACCACCAAATAATAGTAATTTTTCGGTTAATGTAGTTTTACCAGCATCTGGGTGAGAGATAATACCAAAGGTTCTTCTTCTTTTTATTTCTTCAAGAAATTTCATAATATTAATTTGTGCAAATATACTTTTAATGTAAATATAGTTTGTGTGAATCTGTTGCAAAAATTATATTTTTCATAAATTGAGATTTCACTTTTTTTGTAAGATAAATATATCGTTAAGAAGTAATTATATATATTTGCTTCTGGATATAAGGTGTTTTCTGTATTTTTTGAAAGAAAAATCAATCAAAAGAACAAAAAAATTACTTTTAGTCGATAAAAAAACACTTTTAATCGTTATTTTTGTTTTATATTTTCTTTAACATAACATATTCGTGTTAAATGAGATAAATTTGAATAAAATTTGCGTGCATTTAAACGAATAAAATGTACAGATAACGTAAAAGTTAAATCTTTTTGTAGTATTGTCTTTACTTTAGGTAGTACTATATATTGATTTACCGCTTAAAACCAATAACCAAGTAATTAGTATATGATAAAAATTACTTTTAAATTCTTATTAGCCACAAGTCAAAAAATCAAATTCCTCTCAACTTTGAAATGTCCTACCTATGCCAGTTTTTTAGCTGGTTTGCTCAATTATAGCTATTATCCTAAAAATATAAAATTCAATTTTATTCATTCTAATATGAAAAATTCTACCCTATCCAATAAAAATTGGTCAAGCATTTTGTTTCTAATTTTTGCTTTACTTTTTGCAATACCGAATGTTTTTGCAGATGGTACTAAACAAGTAATGCCAAATCAAACAAATGGTACAGCGCTTTACATTGTTACAGATCCTTTACCAGGATCACCAGCAACAGGACCTTATTTAGGAGGAACAGAGTCGCAGCGAATTTATTTCACTATTGCAGATGCTACACAGGAAAATTTGTATTTTGGTGTTCAGGCAAGAGTGCGAAATGCATTTGCCGGAGGCAATAACAATTTATCAACTAATTTCTATTACCAAATATTTGACGCGGCAGGAAATCCTCAAACGGCGCCTATATTATTTACCAATACGAATGGTTCTGCGGGTTTTATTAATACTTATAGTCAAGCTGTTAATGGTCCAAATATTGGTGGTGTAACTAATGGATACTCACCAATTACATTTGACCCATCAGCAAACGGAGATTATTATATAGCACTTTATGGAAGTAACGATGGAGGTGCTACAGCAGCAACAAACGATCAAACGTTTCCTTACGATCCTAACGATTTAAATGGATATCATTTTTTGCCATATTTTGATTTAACAGTAGGAAATGTGTCTGATGCAGCCGATCCTGTTAAAGAAGGTAGAATATGGTCAAGAAAATGGAGTTTCATTACATATAGAGTAGAAGATGCAGATAGTAACGCAGGAACACCAAATGTGCCTAACCCTAATAGTGCTGCCTCTTTTGAAGGTAATTTTTTCGCATATACAGATGACCAAGTAATACTTGAAGTAGATTTTACTCAAGGCTTTAGACCATTTGGTTATCAATTAGCAATGAATAAATACGGTGTTGTTAACGATGATAATGCAGCAAATAATTTTTTAACAACTCGAGCATCACAAACTTACGGCACTGGTACAGCACCAGCATTAAGAAATGGATATCAGGTATTCATAGCTTCACCAGATCAAAATGTGTTTATTCCAAGTGCAGAACCAAACCCTTCACTTGTTGGAGGAAGTTTAAATGGATGCCCAGGAAGTTATACAATCCCAGTAAATTTAGTATTACCTCAAGACACGGCAATAGTTTTAGATCTTAATGGTACTGTAGGTTATCAGGCAGGTACAGAAGATGTTTTAATAGAAACCTATGAAAATCTTTCAGGTTTAAATGAGTTTCCTTGGAACGGTCTTGATGGGTTAGGTAATCCAGTAAGTTCTTCGTCTGTTTCTGTTATAATTACTTCTTTTATAGGAAGAACTAATATACCAATGGATGATGCCGAATTAAACATAAATGGTCTAAGCATTGTTGGTATAGCGCCAAATACAGATAATAGATTACTAAGATGGGATGATAGAGAAATCGTAACAACAGGTACTGTTTGTAATGCTTCAAATTTACCCAACAACATAACAACAGCGAGTGCAACTTTTAATCGTGCTGGTTTATTGTCTGGTATTGTTGGTCCAGCTCACGCCTGGAGTTCAAGTAATCCAGACGATACTGTGCCGGCCGTTAGCAATGGTGGTAATAATACAGATACCTTAACTTGTAACGATTTTGGTAATACACGTATTATTAATACGTGGACCTACGGAGCAACAAAAGAGGTGACAGCAAACATGACGTTACCAAGTTGTGCAGATGATGCAGATGGAGATGGGGTTAATGATAATGTTGATTTAGATAATGATAACGATGGAATTTTAGACAGTGATGAAGGTAGCTGTCCAACTACCTTTAATACAGATTGGCAAGGTGAAACAGTTAATCAAGCACCATCAACATACACAACAACAGCAGGTGGTATAACAGCAACTTATAATTTTGGAGGAACAGGTTTAAGAGCTAATTTTCCAAGCGTTAGTGGTAATGCAGGTGATAATAGAAATTTATATGACGATGCCGATCCTGATGGTAATGGTGGCGGAGATGGAGATGTGGTTCAAGTGGCATCAGCCGACGGAGCAGTATATAACATTAATACAGGTAACAATGCTCAAACAACTAATATTAGTTTTAGCTCACCAGTTAGTAACTTGCGTTTCTCTATAGGAGATTTAGATATTGCAGATTTCGTTACTATTACTGCTCAAAATGATGCAGGTTCAACAATTATCCCATTATACGTAACTGAAACTGGTACTCCCTCATATAATATTTATGCTGCAGGTGCAGCTAATAATCCAACACCAGGAATAAAAAGCGTTGTTGGTAATGGTAATAATGTAAATAATACCAGTTCAACACTTCATATCCGTTTCGATAATCAAACTGTTACAAGTGTTAGTATTACTTCAGGTTTTCTGGATAATGATGGATTCTATGATGTCCCAGATACAAATACTACTCCTGGAGATGCCCAAAGTGCTGCGTATATTTTAATCGGAGATTTATTTTTCTGTAGTCCTTTAGATACAGATAATGATAATATTCCAGATTATTTAGATACAGATAGTGATAATGATGGATGTTCTGATGCTTATGAAGTTGGAGCTACTACAGATTTAACTCCTAATTTTCAATTTAGTGATCTCTCTGGAGATGCAGATGGTCTGTCACCAAGTGTAGACCCAGATGGAGATGGTGTTCCAAATTACACAGCCACTTTAGGTCAGGTAACTGATGGAGTCAGTGCATGTCCTGCTGTAGACCCGTGTGATGCTGCTGCATCTGGAAACCCTGATAATGATGGTGATAACGTTTCAGATGAGTGTGATCTTGATGATGACAATGATGGAATTTTAGATACAGTAGAATGTCCTAATTTAAATTTAACAAGAGATTTAATCATTTCTACTGCGCAGTCGGGTGCCTTAGAAGTGGTTGAAGGTGGAGCCTCGGGAACACCTTACGTTACAGATGCTGGGCCTAATGGTGATGAGGAAGGTTTACGTTACATAGATCAAGCAGCAAATCCAACGTTTTATAGGTTAAATACGCAAGGTGGAGACTATTTATATCTTGATGGTAATAATTTGAATTTCAGAATATATCTTGAAGATGCAGGTGAAGATTATTTTGGAGGAACTACAGATATTCGTATCGGTAGCGGAGCCACACAATTAACTTTAGATTTAACACAAGATCCTTTTGGTCAAACCGTACCTACAGTGATAGGAGATTACACAATTACTGTGCCTCTAACTGCAGCAAATTTTGGGGTTACTCAAGCTCAGTTTGATTCAGTTTTATCAGCTTTAGATTATGTTGATATTAGAGGAGAGTTCTGGTTGGGCCCTACAGGAACTTTGGAAAGCGAATTAATACCGCTTCAGGCTGACCCTTGTGATTTTGATGGTGATGGTATTCCTAATCAGTTTGATACAGATAGTGATAATGATGGTTGTTTTGATGCTCTTGAAGGTGGCGATAATATCTTACTGGCAAACATTCTCCCTAATGGACAATTAGATGGAACTGTAGATACTACAACAGGTGTGCCTAATAATGTAGATGTAAATGACGGTCAACCAGTTGGAACATCTGCCGATGCTAATGCATTTGATACTTTTAATCAATGTGATTCAGATGGTGATGGAGTTATAGATGCAAATGATGCATGTCCAGGTTTTGATGATAATATTAATACAGATGGAGATGCCTATCCAGATGGTTGTGATGATGATGACGATAATGATGGTATTACCGATGCAGATGAAGGGCTTGTAATTACAAACACCACACCAACCTGTGGTTCTCAAACAACATTAAATTTCAATAATGCATATACTGAAGAACCAGGTGGAGATGGAGACATAAATACTTTTTTATTAAATGAAACATTTAGATTCCCTAATGTAGCGACTAATGTTGATGCTTTAGTAACAATTACAGAATTAAATGGAACTACAGTTCCAGTATTGGATGATAATAATTCAAATCCAAACTCTTTTCAACCAAGATCTGCTTTTAATTTAGCAAATATAGGAGATAGAGCTTATACAGAGTATCGTTTTGATTTCGTTACTTCTGGCGGAACAGTTGGAGTAAATGATGTTGTTATCCCACAATTTTTTGCTAATTTTAATGATGTAGATGGAAACACTTCTTATGGTGAACAAAATTGGTCTCAATACACAGAAAATTATACAGTAGAAGATCCTACTGAATTAACAATTACAAATGAAGGTGATTTTATTGTTGGTACTTCTGGAACAACTGAATATCCAGGTGTTACAAATAATTTTCCACAAGTAAATTATGCTACACAGCATGTAAATCAATCTTCATATACTCTAAGATTAGGTGTAGTAGCAAGAGTTGCTGGAGCTTCAGCAAGTGGAAGACAGCATAACGTCCAATTCGATTGTGCTACTAATTTTACAAATCCTTCTACTATTACAACTGTAGATAGTGATAACGATGGAATTCCTAATCATTTAGATACAGATAGTGATAATGATGGTTGTTTTGATGCTTTAGAAGGAAATGGTGGAATCACATTCGCTCAAGTTGATGGAAATGGAATGATAATAGGTACTGTTAACGCAAACGGTATTCCTAATGCAGCAAACAGTGGAAATGGTCAAGACGACGTTAGTTCTACAAATGCTAACGTATCTGGTGCTGCTTGTACTCCAATTGCTCAAGATGATGAGGACTTAGATAATGCTATTGGATCTATAGTAACTTTAGATGTTACTGCAGATAATGGTAATGGCGCAGATAGTGATGCTAATGGTACAATTGATCCTGCAACAGTTACCATTACGACTACAGGAGCTACAGATGAAAATGGCGATGGAGATAACGATACTTTAATAGTTGTTAATGAAGGAACTTGGACTTTAGATGAATCTGGGAATTTAACATTTACTCCTTTAGGAACATTTACAGGTAACCCAACACCAATAACTTATACAGTTGAAGATAACGATGGTAATGTATCTAATGAAGCTACGGTAACGATTACTTACCAACAACCACCAGTAACGCAAGACGATGATATTACAGGCTTACCAACGAACACACCAGCGGTAGTTGATCCATTTGCAGACAATGGCAATGGTATCGATCAAGATCCAGATGGAACGATAGATGTAAGCACAGTAAACATTGTAACACCAGGCGCAAC
>NZ_JBSHNQ010000078.1:0-234 GCF_053604665.1 Lacinutrix chionoecetis | reverse complement strand
CGATCAAGATCCAGATGGAACGATAGATGCAAGTACAGTAAACATTGTAACAGCAGGCGCAACCGATACGGATGGCGATGGCGATAACGATGAGTTAGTGGTACCAGGCGAAGGCACCTGGACTGTAGATGATACTACAGGAGCAGTAACCTTCACACCAGAAGCAGGCTTTACAGGCGATCCAACACCAATCGATTACAATGTGGAAGATAACGATGGTAATGTGTCTAACGA
>NZ_JBSHNQ010000077.1:0-281 GCF_053604665.1 Lacinutrix chionoecetis | reverse complement strand
GCAGCAGGAGAACATACCATAACAGTAAGAGATATTTTAGGTTGTGGTGAAGCCACCCTAACCATTATGGTGATGGATTACCCACAGTACTTTACACCAAATGGCGATGGTTACCACGACACCTGGAACATTTATGGCATTGGCGACCAGCCAGATGCTGTAATCTATATCTTTGATCGTTTTGGAAAACTGTTAAAACAACTTAGCCCAACAGGCGCAGGATGGGATGGGACTTACAACGGTAACCCAATGCCAACAAGCGATTACTGGTTTACTGTAGA
>NZ_JBSHNQ010000076.1:0-296 GCF_053604665.1 Lacinutrix chionoecetis | reverse complement strand
TTACTAAATTTGGTTCCTTTTACACTAATCTCCTGCGCAGATATTACTATTCTTGTTTTTAGAGGTTGTGAGCTAACAGCATCAAAATCCTCAACATAATCTAAACAGTAAGCGTCTTTAAATTTAACGGTTTTTAAACTGGACATATTATCTCTTTTATAAAAGATAACACTCCCGTTTTTAGTCATATTACTGGATATCATCCACTCTAAAAAGTCTGTTTTGTTAGTAGATTCTATAAGTATGGTTATTTGTCCTCCACGAGGCTTTTGCGATGGTCGTCCTGAATTGTCTGC
>NZ_JBSHNQ010000075.1:0-1498 GCF_053604665.1 Lacinutrix chionoecetis | reverse complement strand
GTCTTCGTCGTTAAACACACCAGACTTCACTAAAGCAATGGTTGTATCACCTTGACATAAGGTAATCACCGTGGCATCGTCTGTTGTTGCGGTTGTACCAGACACATCGGTTACGGTAGCATCTGTTAATACATTCTGACCATTAACTGTTGCTTGGTTTGTTACCTGACCAGCATCAATATCGTCTTGTGTCACGGCATAGTTTGCAGTGTACGTCCACGTCTCAGTAGGATCTAATTCGTTATCACCATCAGTATCACCAGAAACAAAGGCAATGGCAACCACTGGGTTAGGTGCTTCCAGTAATGGATCGGTTAATACAATATTATCGATAGATACGTTACCAGTATTCGTTACAGTGAAGGTATAGGTTATCGTTTCATCTACATTAGTACAGTTATCCTGATCTTCGTCGTTGAAGATGCCAGACTTTACAAGTGCAATCGTGGTATCACCTTGACATAAGGTAATCACAGTGGCATCGTCTGTTGTAGCCGTAGTACCAGACACATCTGTTACAGTAGCATCAGTCAATACATTTTGACCATTAACTGTAGCTTGGTTTGTTACTTGTCCAGCATCAATATCATCTTGTGCTACAGCATAGTTGGCTGTGTAAGTCCATGTTTCCGTAGGATCTAATTCGTTATCACCATCAGTATCACCAGAAGCAAATACGATTGCAACCACTGGGTTAGGTGCTTCTAATAATGGATCGGTTACAACCACATTATCAATAGACACATTACCAGTATTAGTTACGGTGAAGGTATACGTAATGGTTTCATCAACATTAGTACAGTTGTCTTGATCTTCGTCGTTAAAGATTCCAGACTTGACAAGTGCAATAGTTGTATCACCTTGACATAAGGTAATCACTGTTGCATCATCGGTTGTAGCAGTAGTACCAGACACATCTGTTACAGTAGCATCAGTCAATACATTTTGACCGTTAACTGTAGCTTGGTTTGTTACTTGTCCAGCATCGATATCGTCTTGTGTTACAGCATAGTTGGCTGTGTAAGTCCATGTTTCAGTAGGATCTAATTCGTTATCACCATCAGTATCACCAGAAGCAAATACGATTGCAACCACTGGGTTAGGTGCTTCTAATAAAGGATCGGTTACAACCACATTATCAATAGACACATTACCAGTATTAGTTACAGTGAAGGTATAAGTAATCGTTTCATCAACATTAGTACAGTTGTCTTGATCTTCGTCGTTAAAGATTCCAGACTTGACAAGCGCGATTGTTGTATCACCTTGACATAGTGTGATTACTGTTGCATCGTCTGTTGTAGCAGTAGTACCAGAGACATCTGTTACAGTAGCATCAGTCAATACATTTTGACCGTTAACTGTTGCTTGGTTTGTTACTTGTCCAGCATCGATATCATCTTGTGTTACAGCATAGTTGGCTGTGTAAGTCCATATTTCAGTAGGATCTAACTCGTTATCACCATCAGTATCACCAGAAACAAAGGCAATGGCAACC
>NZ_JBSHNQ010000074.1:0-229 GCF_053604665.1 Lacinutrix chionoecetis | reverse complement strand
CAGGCGCAACCGATACGGATGGCGATGGCGATAACGATGAGTTAGTGGTACCAGGCGAAGGCACCTGGACTGTAGATGATACTACAGGCGCAGTAACCTTCACACCAGAAGCAGGCTTTACAGGTGATCCAACACCAATCGACTACAACGTAGAAGATAACGATGGTAATGTGTCTAACGACTCAACGATTACCTTAGACTTCGATGCACAAGATCCAATCGCAGAAGA